>JANQGC010000365.1 GCA_028277515.1 Anaerolineae bacterium | reverse complement strand
AATGAAGCGAGTATTGGTGCGGCAACAATCGCACCCAAAATCCCGGCTACGGCTGCCCCCATCAAAACGCCAACGAGGACGATTAACGGATGTAAGTTCAATGCACGGCCGACGATCCTGGGCACTAAAATATTGTTTTCCAACTGCTGTACGACGATCATGAAGATGAGAACGATTAAGGCAAACTGCCAGCTTTGAAGGCCCCATGGATTTGTAGGTTGGAAAAAAGCAACGATGATGGCTACCCCAGAGCCAATGATGGGACCTAAGGTGGGAATGAATTCGAGTAAGCCGGACAATAGGCCAAGACTTAATGAGTTGCGGACACCGATTACTGATAGGCCTAACCAAACGACGATAAATATAACCACACCGAGAAGAACCTGGCCCCTTAAAAAGGCGTCCCAAATACGGCCGAGCTCTTTGGATAACAAGGCTGCATCATGGCGGTATCCTGGCTGAGAAGCCGCGCGGTCAAGGTACTTTCCAAAATTAGGAAACTCAATTGAAAGGTAAATTGAGATAACAACCACAAATAAAAAATTCCCTGCGGTACGAACGGTGGTTGTGGCAATCGTGCCTAGAAATTGCCCGCTTGTACTTAACGTCGGCTCAACGAGACTCAGCAATTGATTTGTGATACTCTCCCAGGGGAGCTGGACAGGATCGATAATAAATTGATCGAAGATTACAATTGGTTCAGCAGGTTGTCCAATGGATTCTAACAAGGCCACAATTTGATTGATGAGACTGGGAATTAAATTGATAAATTCAGTTGCTTGTTCAAAGGCTGCAAACCCAATGGCAACAAATAACCAGATCAATGCTCCGGCCAGGGCGATGTACAATAACAATATAACCCAGCCTCGCGACAGTCGTGTTCGTTTGTTCACAAAATCAATCAAAGGGTTGAGAATAAAGGCGATGACAGATGCAGTGACAATCATCATGATTAAGCCTTGAAATCTCCAGGCAGCAAGCGCCAAAAATAATAAGATGGCGACGACGACTACGAGTTTTGTCGTTCGACTCCAGGGTGGAGATGTGTTCGGGGGTGTTTGAAGATCAGATGCTGTTTGTTCTCTGTTTTCCATTTTCCTGGCCCAATGATGGGATTAAGAAATTTCAATAAAAGCCACAAGAAGATATGATGCTTTTCTCCATTGAGATGCTTCCTAGCCTTCCAGCTTAATCGTAATTGAAGAAGATTAACATATAAAACATTATTACGACAAATAATCAGCAATGGAGGGATTTATGGGTAGGTATATTAAAGTTAGGGTCTATCTTGAATTTCATAAATATAAAAGAGCGGGTTGGCGTAATAGCCCGCAAATATTCTCTCTTCTCCGCCAGGAAACAAACCTTTTGTGTTTTCGAGTTCGGTATATCTTTCCGGCAGGAAGATGAAGGTTAGATTGGAAGCATCTGCTTGTGGGGTTGGCGTTTCACCTGACTCAACGTCAAATAGATTATCCCCTTCCTGAAAGTTCTGAACTAAAAATGGGATGGAGGAAAAACCAACATACATGCTGGGAGGCCCATAAAAATAGGCTGACCAATCACCCCGTAAGGAATTAAGATAATTTGCCATATCATTCGCTATTTCTGTATTGCGATCGGCGAAATTATGTTCTGACTTATAGGCTCCAAAGTAATAATCGAGGTCGTATATGGCCAAAGCAGCGGCGATGATCGTTGGGATAATGAGCAGGATTAGCTGTTGGGATAGTTTGAGTCCCTGGAAATCCTCTTTCACTTCTTCTTTTTCACCGTTATTAAGAAGAGCTTTGGTTAATTCAACCAGGGCAATGGCCGCTACGATCATTACGGCCGGTGCGGCAATAATGTAACGATGACTCCCTGGAGGATTTTCAAGCAATGCCCCGGCGAAGATAATCGTAACAGTAATCCAAACAAAGAGGAGACTGTAACGCAGCAGTTTCATGCGTACGATGGCTATAAAAAACCCCAATAAGGCCAGCGCGCCGGCTGCAAAGTTGAGCAGGGGAACCAGTGGTCCAAAGGAAGATCCTTTATCTATAGTCGCATTAAATGCCATCCCGGCTTGCCAAAGCTGGCGTAAAATAAGCTGGATTTCACTTAACCCGGTTTGTGATGCCTCCCGACTAAGCCAGCCGGTTTGACTATCAAGGATACCCAATATATTCGCCCTTTCCATGAAAACGGTGGGATTAACCTGGTAGTGACGGATCTGAGGTAGGGCAATTACCAACGCCAGTGCACTCATGACAATGACATGCCTCCACTGCTTGCGCCATGTTTCGGGTTCAAAGATTAATGTAAACAGTAAGACCCCAAAGAGGATTAGGGGCAATAAATGGGAACTGGTGTAGAGATAAGCATTAAAACCGGTAGCGACTCCGGCAAACAGCCAGATCAGGCGATTTTGCTTCGGATCAGATTGCCAGGCGATGGCGATTAATCCTAGAGAAAGCAGGACAAAGAGACTGTCCCAGGCATTGGTAAGTCCGAGGCGGCTGAAATGGACGTGAAAATAGGAGCCGAGTAACAAGATTGAAGCAGCTAAGCCTGTGGCTCGGCCGTATAATTTACGGCCGATTAAATATAACGCCACCACGGTTGCCGCGCCGACAAAGGGAGAGAGTATGCGGAGGCTGAATACTGTCGGTCCCAATATGTCGATTGGAATTGCCAGCAAATAATTTGGTAGGTTCGGATTGGTCAACCAGCCAGTGCCGAAAGGGTTCACGCCATTTCCTTGAAGAATATTTAAAACATCCAACCCGATACCGGCTTCCGTGCCGTTGAGGATAAAGGGGTGGGTCCTTAATTCAAATAAGCGTGGAAGCAGAGCAAAAACAAACAGCAGGATGGAGGCGAGAAAATCAAATTGAAAATTTTGGGTATAGGTTGGTTTGAGTTTATTTTTTGATTGAGATGCCGGATCGTGTAACGCATAAATTGCAATTCCAATAGAAGTAAACCAGAAGATGAAAGCTAATAAAACCTGGCCTTGATCACCGAACCGGTAAGCCGTGAAGGAGATGAGCAGGGCTACCGGGAAAAGCCATCTGCGACGCGGAATCTCGCTGATGCTAGGCAGGTGAATTGCTGGTTGAGCATCTTGTCTACGGACCCAGACCAGGGCAAGTATCATTAATGCACTTAAACCAAACCAGGCTAAACCACTGCCTGGTTCCCCCAGTCTGGCTCGTAAGGCGGATTGTCCCCAAAAAGCAAACATCAAGGTCAAACCAACGAGGATTCCGGTTATAATCGGCCGCCAACTGTGAGATTTTTGCTCTTCCCCAGTTGTTACCTCTGTGGTTAGAACAGTGGCTTCCCCAGGCGATCCGTTTGTTTGTTCGTCTGTTACATCTTCGGCGATTGGTCCTTCTGGAGAGGGTTGGTCCCTTGAATCACTGGAGACTGACTCTTGAGGGATTGGCTCGATAATGATTTCGGTTTGTTCCAGGCCGTTCAATTCAGCCTGGATGAATGGATTGGCAGCGGGTAGTGCAGCGATAATGGGTTCATCGGCTACCTTTCGGGCTTGAAAAAAAAGAAAAGCCCCTTTTTCGGGGAAGGGTTCTTCAAAGTAGGGGCGTGCCCATCTTTCAGTCCATTTGAGATTGCTTTTCCACGGGCCGAGGATCCAATGCCCGGTGATTGAATAAAGGACGGCCGAAGGAACGCCGGCAAAATGTCCCTTTTCAAAGGCTTGCGTCGCTTCTTCAGAAAAATAATATTGCCAACGATCAACTTTAAATCCGGCTTGAGCCAATCGTTCTGCCCAACCATCCGGTGAATCAATATGGACATGCTTGGAAATTTGGTTAAATAGATGGCCGTAGCCGGCAGACATTTTCTTTAGCCCCATCCGGTTAAAGAGTTGAGCGCCACTAAGAAAGCTAGTGAAATACTGGCTGGGAACGGTAAATGCGAATATGGCGCCGGGAGTAAGAATGCGATTAATTTCCCGCAGCACCGGTCGAATATCCTGGATATGTTCTAATGTTGAATTGCTGATGATGCTGTTAAATGCCTGGTCGGGAAATGGCAGATCATTGCCACTTGCTTGTAATGATATTTCGTAGGATCTTTGTTTTTTGGCGTTTTTAAGTTTTCCCCAATTTGTATCAACACCAAACTGGACGGGTTGATTAAATGTTATTTGGGAAAAAAACCCATCACCGCAACCAATATCGAGAATGGGTTGGGGGAGATCAATGGCCTGATAGAGACGGGCTTCTGTGGCCCGGAGTAATGCCCTGAAAGCTGGCGCCGTTTTTAAATGGTGCCATAAAAGATCGTCACCATTGACAGAAATGGATCCTTGTTCTGATTCACTCACACTGTTTTCGCTTATTTATTGAAGCTGTCACGCATTTTTCGCAGCCGGTCATAGACGGGTGGTTCGGCCGTTTGTCCGGTGAAAGTTCCATTTTTAAGGGTCTCAAATAAACGAACGTATCCGGCGGCCGTTTCCGAGGGGTCGAAACAATCAGTAATTAGCTTTGGATCACGCATATAAGCTTCCCTATCATCAAGTATTTTTATGATTGCCTCGGCCAAGGCCTGGTGATCGCCAATGGGTGCGATCTCACCCATCCCGGTCATGGTTACAGGTTGGCGAACACCCGGAAGATTACATGCAGCGACAGGGACCCCATTACGCATGGCCTCAATTTGCACCAACCCGAAACTTTCAGTGCTGTTTAAGCTGCAAATACACAATAAATCCAGACTATTATAGAAAGCGGTTAGCTCTTCATCATATAACGTTCCCAATAGATAGTAATGGTTTTTATAACGATGGAAGAGAGGAGCCAGCCGGGCTGCGTATGCCTCTTCCCCGATAATATCTTTATAGGGACCGGCATGAAGGACCAGTGCATCAGGGTATTTTTCTAGTATTGCCGGTAATGCTTTTAGGAGAACTTCAACCCCCTTTTCTGTGGCCAGACGGGCGGAAATGCCTATGATCGGCCGGTCGCCGATCCGATATTTAGCCAGGAATGCTTTTAGTCCATCTTCTGAGCCAGGGGTGAGAGTGATTGGTGGGGGAATAATCTGTAGCTTTTGGTCCATGAACGGAGCAAGGAAAGGGGAATTGGAGCCATAATCACGGGTGTAGGTTACGATTGCATCGGCCAACATTCCGGCGAAATGATTTTGCACCAATACTAGACGGTCGACAATACGGTTAAATAAGCCTTTAGGCAGTTGGAGATCGCAATGATAGGTCAGGACAACCGGCTTATTCATCAGACGGCCGCGCATGGCCACACCTGGGGCGTCAAATTGCGGCAAATGTAAATGGATTGCCTCCGTTCGTTGTGCTAGTTTCCAGGCCATCGGGCCGAAACCCGGCATAATCACCCCTTTGCTGATCCGCAGAGCAACCGGGACGCGCACAACTTTAACGCCGTCCATCAGTTCATATTGCGGTAAATCTGCGTCGTATTGGGAGGTCAGGACAGTTACGTCGTGCCCTTGTTCGACCAGAGCTTTACTTAAGCGTTCGACGTAAATCGTTAATCCACTGACCCATGGACGGAAATAGGTTAATACTTCTAGGATTTTCATTTATTGGCTGTTATTCCATATTTGATGTTGCACAAATATTAGATTATACAGCTTTATGCCCTTACTTACGCACTTCTTCTACAGGTTCTTTGTCCTTCCGGCGCAGAAAGTCGCGTGTCGAATCAACCACCTGGCGAAATGTCGCTCCGGTGCTGAATATGCCGATGATACCTAAGCTAATTAAAACAGCCGAGTTAAGGGCGTGGTAGAGAAAGGCAAAGCTCGCTGAAGCACCTTCCGGCTGGCCCCAGACCTGAAGAGCAGCAATGACCCCGGCGTGGAATACACCAATCTGTCCTGGAGATGACGGCAAGGCGACGCTTAATGCGGCCGCGCACACGATGAATGCAGCCATAACCAATGTTGCTTCCAGGTTGACGGCTAACATCGTTGTGTAATAAGCGAATATGATTGGGATCCAGGTGACAAGTGAGAGAAGTAAAAGAATTGTGCCATCTTTGAAATTAGTCAGGCTGTCTAAGCCGGCTAGGAAGCTGTCTGCCCGGTTGACCCAGGCTTTTGTTTTCATAAATGGGATAAAGTCCAATATCCAGGTTACTATTCTCTCGACGAGCGGCCGTTGGTTTGCAGCGATAATAAGAACAACAATAGCACCAACCGCGGCAACCCCGGAAAACAGGGCACCGGCACGCATCCAATCGGGTAAATAGTCAACACTCGCCAGGGTAAAAGGCAGTAGGGTCACGATAAACAACATATCCAATACCCGTTCGACAACCATCGTAGATATACCCCTGGATATGGTGATCGGAGGGACACTGCCAATAAGAACGGACCGGGCCACATCGCCAAGTCGCAAGGGTAGAACGGTTGAAATTAAGTAGCCGATATTCTGGATATGAAACACGGTCATGAGCGGTGCATCATTATTGAGCATATAGCGCCAGCGGATTGCGCGCATAAACATGAAGGCGATTATTGCCCCCAGGCTGAGAACCAGGTAGCTGTACCGGGCAGTTCTGAAAGCGTCAATGATCTCGTCTGGGCGGATGAAATAAAAGATCGCCCCCAAACAAACAATACTGATGATGATGCCTAACCAGCCCTGCCGGCTATTTCCAGGTTGATTGTGATTCATAGCTGGGGAATTATATCAATAAAAGTTGAAGCCGGAATGTTTGCTGATTTGTCAATCACTCTTTATCATAATTATCTGCTATTGTTGAGACCAGGAGATAGTTATGAAATATGTAAATTTGGGACAGACAGGGCTGAAAGTTTCCCGTATTTGTTTGGGCATGATGACTTATGGCACCCCGGACTGGCGTGATTGGGTGTTGTCTGAAGATGAAAGCCGTCCATTTGTGAAACGGGCATTGGAACTGGGGATCAATTTCTTTGATACGGCCGATATGTATTCCCTCGGAGTCAGTGAGGAAGTGACGGGGCGCTTGCTCAAAGAATTTGCCCGCCGTGAAGAAATTGTTTTAGCGACCAAGGTCTATATGCAGATGAGTGATGATGTTAATGACCGTGGCCTCTCCCGCAAGCATATCATGGATGCAATGGACAACTCATTAAAACGATTAGGAGTCGATTATGTCGATCTTTATCAAATCCACCGTTGGGATTACGACACGCCGATTGAAGAGACGATGGAGGCTCTGCACGATCTCATCAAGGCTGGAAAGACGCGTTATATTGGTGCTTCCAGCATGTTTGCCTGGCAGTTTGCTAAGGCACAGTACGTTGCCGACATAAATGGTTGGACGCGCTTTGTATCCATGCAAAATCATTATAATCTCGTTTATCGTGAAGAAGAGCGGGAGATGATTCCATTATGTCTGGACCAGGGGGTCGGAATTATTCCCTGGAGTCCTTTAGCCAGAGGATTCCTGTCCGGCAATCGTAAAAAAATTGATGATCGGCCAACTAAAAGATCCGAGAGCGATCAATATGCCCATGAGATGTATTTTGAATCTGCTGATTTTGATGTGCTTGATCAGGTAATCGAGTTGGCCGGGAAATATGACGTCACACCTGCTCAAATATCTCTGGCCTGGCTATTGGCTAAACCGGGTGTCACCGCTCCAATCGTTGGTGCCAGCAAAATGCCTCATTTGGAACAGGCTGTGGCTGCGCTTGAAATTGATTTGTCTGAAGAAGATATGGCGAGACTTGAAGGGAAGTACCGCCCCCATCCCATTTTGGGCCATTCGTAAGTGAATTATATTTTGTAGTTTGTCTGCGAAGTTTCTAAAGATGTGACAGTCACTTCTAAAGTGACTGCCACATTTGATGTCCCATAAGGCCTTCTTTATTATTTCGTGGATTTATTTAGCGAAACCGACGGCTCGTGTTTCGCGGATCACCGTGACCTGAATTTGACCGGGATACTGCATGCTGTCCTCAATGGTTTTTGAAATATCACGTGATAAACGCATGGCTCCCAAATCATCAATTTTTCCAGGTTTAACCAGGATACGAATTTCTCGCCCGGCTTGCAGCGCATAGGCGCTTTGTACTCCTTCAAATGAGGTCGCAATTTCTTCCAGGGTGCGCACGCGCTTGATGTAGTTTTCCAGGCTTTCACGGCGGGCACCCGGTCGAGCGCCTGAGATGGCGTCCGCTGCTTCTGTGATAATTGCTTCTACTGATTCCTGTTCAACTTCATGGTGGTGGGAAGCAATCGCATTGACAACGACTGGAGGTACTCTAAACCGTTTGGCATATTCGGCGCCCAACATGGCATGCGTTCCTTCCTGATCGTGATCCATTGCCTTGCCCAAATCGTGAAGTAAAGCGCCCATTTTGGCCATTTCAATATCAGCATCAAGCTCGGCGGCGAGTATAGCTGCGATCTTGGAGGCCTCAACGGCATGCAGTAACTGGTTTTGACCGTAGGAGGTTCTGTATTTGAGACGGCCGAGCATTTTTAGAATTTCCGGATGCAAGCCGTGCACATTTGCCTCGTAAGCCGCTTCTTCACCCGCCTGCTTGATGTCATTTTGCACTTCCTTCCCGGCATCTTTGATCAATTTTTCGATGCGGGCGGGGTGGATACGACCATCGGCGATCAATTTGGCTAAGGCGCGTCGAGCGACTTCACGACGGACGGGATCAAAGCTGGAAATTGTGACTGCCTCAGGTGTATCGTCCACAACGATGTCAACGCCGGCAGCCTGTTCAAAGGCGCGAATGTTTCGGCCGCTGCGGCCGATGATACGCCCTTTCATGTCATCGCTGGGCAGAGGCACGGTTGAAACGACCATATCTGCCACCTGGTCACTGGCTACCCTCTGAATGGCCAGGGCAATTAGTTTTCTTGCTTCGGCTTCGGCCGTCTCTTTGGCCCTGTTTTCGATCTCCCGGATCTGCCGGGCGAGATCTTGCTGGGCCTCTTTTTCAACCAAATCCAGCAATACTTCTTTTGCTTCATCGGTAGACATAGCCGCCACTTCTTCCAATTTCTGGCGATGTTCCTGCTCTATTTGATTGAGTTGATTATGGCGTCTATCTAGCCGGCTTTGCCGTTTATTAAGCACTTGTTCTCGGTTTTCAAGACGCTTAGCTTGCTTATCAAGATTATCACCCCGTCGTTCTAATCTTTCTTCTGACCGGGCTAAATCCTGGAAGCGTTGTTGGGCGACCTTTTCTGCTTCAAGGCGGATTTCCTGCGCTTCGGCCCTTGTCGTTTTAAGAATATTGTCTGTTTCTTTTTCAACTGCTGCCCGCT
>JANQGC010000128.1 GCA_028277515.1 Anaerolineae bacterium | reverse complement strand
CATCAAGGTCCACCAGGTCAAAATCCGAACGAGTCAACTCCGTTTGATCCAGGGAGGTGCAGTGATCAATTAATCTTCTCAAATAGGTGATGAATTTATCGATCGTTTTTTCAATCATTCCGGCCGCATAACGATGGGGCACAACTTTCCATTCCACATACAACGCATCGTCCTGAATAGCCGCATTGATTTCGAGACCGTGTGTGGGTTGATTTTGGGGGCTGTAACCGCCCTGCAAGGGCTTGATCAGGGTGAAGAAATCAGATGACGTGAGATACCTCTCAAACTGGCCCAAATAATTGAACAATAGGTCCGGCTCATTTCGACCCGCTCTCGGCCGTTCTACGCGGTTCCAACGAATAGCGCCGTAGCTTAATCCTTCATCCGGCACCTGCCGCAGCAGCTCCTTCACTGTTTTGATGGCCTGTCCCAAACCCTTATCCTCCGGCAGGCGCACACAGACAGGATGATGGCTGGTGAACCAGCCAACCGTGCGTGATAGATCCACATTGCCGATGACAGCTTCTTCCCGCCCATGACCTTCCAACATAACGTACAAAGGTTCCTGGCCCAGCACATCCTCAAAAGCCAGTGCCAGGGCGGTAAGTAAAATATCATTGACATTGGTGTTGTAAGCCGTGAGTACCTCATGCAGCAGCGCCCGGGTATGGGATTTGTCTAGTTTGGCTGTATAGCTTTGCACATCCGCATTACGCGCCGTCGACTGCTCGGCCGTCGCGCGATCCGACTCACCTGGACATTGTTCTTCCCAAACTTGCTTTGTCGCCTGCACCGTTTCTTTTTCCGACCATTCCAGCAAGGTTTCCGCCCACCGTTTAAAAGAACTACTTTTCGCCGGCAAAGAAATATCACGCCCTTGCACAATCTGGCGATAAGCCGTTTCCAAATCTTCCAACAATGGCGCCCAAGAAACACCGTCAATCGCCAGATGATGGACTGTCATAAACAGTTGATAATCTGAGCGGTCAGCCATTTTGAACAGGGCTGTCTGCACGAGCTGTCCTTGCTCAATATCCAGCTTGGCCTCCAAAGCGGAGGATTTTTCCTGCATGAATTTTTCTCGCTCATCCAAGGGGATTGCCGCTAAATCATAAACATTCAGGGGGATTTCCCCGACCTCATCCGCCAGATGTTGCTGCCAATCACCATCGCGGCGTTGGAACCGCAGCCGTAAAGCATCGTGTTGAATCAACAGGTGATCCAGGGCCTTCTTGAAAGCAGTCAAATCAATTGGCGATTCAATTTTCAACCACAGCGATTGATTCCAGTAGTTCGGCTGCACAAATTCCTGCTCAAAAAACCAGCGCTGAACCGGGGTCAGCGGTATGGTGCCGGTGACCAATCCTTGCTCGCCCCGATCGACCTGGACCTCGCTCGCCACCTCCGCTAACTCGGCAATGGTTTGATGCTCAAAGATATCACGCGGTTGGATGAAAAGGCCGGATTTACGAGAGCGAGCCACGATTTGAATGCCGATGATAGAATCGCCGCCCAGGTCAAAGAAGTTATCATGAATTCCGATATCAGGTAGCCCAAAAATCTCTTGCCAAATCGTGACCAGCGCTTCTTCGCGTGCATTCGAGGCCGGGGTGGGATTCACTTCCAGCCCTTGATGGCGCAGGTTAGGGTCAGGCAGTGCCCGGCGGTCCACCTTGCCGTTCACCGTTAAAGGCAGGGCTTCTAGTTTGCTGAAGGAAGCGGGAATCATGTAGTTGGGAAGACGCTCTTCTAAATAGGGACGCCAATCAATTTCCGGCTCGCCATCGGCCGTGACGAAATAAGCAGCCAAACGTTTTTCCTCTCCCCGGCCCACTTTCTCATTTTCATCATAGCCGATTTCATTGAGCATGCCTCGCACCTGGGCCATGTCCAGGTCATCATCTAATTCATGCATGGCCATATCGCGGGTTTTATGGCCTAAGCGCACATCCCAGCTATAGGGCAGCGCATAATTATGGTAGCCGCGCTCCTTCTGATGGATATAAATGCCCACATCATTAATAAGACAGTTGGTAGACCGGCCCGTATCGCCTGGCGGCTCCCAAACCGTCTCATTTTCCAGATATTGATACACCTCATCCAATCCAACATCCAGGTAACGATAAAAATCAATAAATTGTATCCGGTTAAATATCCGATCATCTTCAAAAATCCGGACATCCAATAATTGGGTCGTCGCATCTTCAAAGCGATGATACGCTTTGCGCGCTTCTAAAATCCAGTTGTCAACACTTTCTGCATCGAAATTTCGCACGCGAAAGGCGTCAGAAAGGCGCGTTTCAAATAATTGGCCGCGCGCGAGGCCGGTGATAATGGTGTCAATATCCAATGCTTCGGCTAAATTCATGCTCAGCGTGTAAATCGTTTTATAACAACCGTCACAAACATTGCTGTGGCGACGCAGGCTGTCCACGAAAATTGCCTTCATATGTTCAGTCGTGGCCATGTGTAAATCGACGCCAAGATCGGTGCAGGCTCGCTCGATATTCCTGATGGCATCTTCAGATATGTAACCATTGTCCAATGAAAACACCATTGGCCGCATACTATAATCCTTCACCAGGCGATACAGCATATAGGTGCTGTCCTTTCCGCCACTAAGCAGGACCATGCAATCATATCGCTTTTCCGCATTTCTCTCTTTTAGCCGCACCAATTGCTCAAATAGTTCACGTTCCGTTCCGAAATACTGCTCAACCTGCTCCTCAACCTGCTCATATGCCCGGCAGTCCGTGCAAATCTCCTCCTCATCAAAGTCGGCGTCCGGATAATTACTGGGCAGACCACACCGGCGGCAGTGCCGGATGTCTTCGACCTTTGCTGCTTGCCCGATGACTTTCACGGCCGCCGCCTCAACGTTTGGGTGGGTTAACATGGCCGCTTCAATTTCAGCCAGTTCAATGCGCGCCCCTTGAATTTTGACCTGGTCATCGCTGCGTCCTAAAAAGACCATCTGGCCTTCTGCGGTCCAGCGCGCATTATCACCGGTCCAGTACATACGCGCTCCTGGCCGGAACGGATCAGTTGTAAACTTCTCGGCTGTTAATTCAGGCCGATTGTGATACCCGCGCGCCACGCCATCACTGCTGATCGCCATCTGGCCGATGACGCCTTGCGGCACGGGTTTGGCATAATCGTCAAGCAGATAAATTCGCGCGTTGCCGGCAGGCGACCCGATGGGCACAGAGACGGCCGTGTCCACATCCGGATCATAACGATGGATCATACAGCCCACCACCGCCTCCGTCGGGCCATATTCATTATAAATCTCAACCCCGGAAGCGAATAAGGAGAGCGCGCTTTTCGCCAGTTCCACCTTGAAATCTTCCCCACCGACAATCAATTTATGAATGCGCTCTGTTTTAATGCCCGCTTCCCGCACAAGGCCCAAATGGGCCGGGGTCAGCTTGACAATATCCACCCGATCTTCCTGGAAAACCTGTAAAACTTCCAGGCCGGCCAGTTGCTCCGATTGGGGATAGACGACCACCTTGCCGCCCGAAAGCAAAGGCACAAATAGGGAAGTCACGGTCAGGTCAAAGGCTAGAGAAGAATAGAGGGGGAAGTCCAGGATACCCTCTTTCTGGTAAACCTCTCGCGCCCAGCAAACATAATTCATCAGGCCGCGATGTTCCAGCAGCGTCCCTTTTGGTTTGCCGGTTGACCCCGACGTATAGATCATATACACCAAATGTTGCGGACCGGCCGCCGGCCCCGGATTCCGGTTGTCAAATTCGTCCAGGTTCAAGCCTGGAATATCAACAATAAGCTGGCCGGAATTCTTGATAGCCGCTTGTTTACCCGGATCGTCAAGCAAAATCACACGGGCCTGGGCATCCTCAATCAAATAGTTGATCCGCTCGGTAGGATAATTGGGATCGATGGGCACATAAGCGCCACCGGCCTTCAACATCCCCCAAATGGCGACAAGGGTATCAAACGACCGGTCCATTAATATGGCCACCCGATCCTCTGTTTGCAGACTTTGCGCTTGAAGGTAATGGGCTAATTGATTGGCCCTGGAATTTAATTCCTGGTAGCTGAACGTTTGCTGTCCCTGGATAACGGCCGTTGCACCAGGGTTTCTGCTAACCTGCTCCTCAAACAATTGCACAACCGTCTTCTCTTGCGGATATGCAATCGCCGTATCATTAAAATCGACAACAAGTTTCTGCCATTGTTCCTGGTTAAGTAATGAAAAGCTGCCTAACGGCCGTTCGTAATCCGCAAGAAAAGCGTCCAGCACCATCCGAAAATGATCTATGAACCAGGCTCGCTCCTGCTCGCCAAACACCTGCTCTTTCATGTCAAACGCCAGCACAAATCGCCCGTCCGGATCGACATCCAGCACCTGCAAGCGCAAAGCATGGGCACCGTCAATCGCCCCGCTGTCCAGAATCTCCCTTATCGCCGGCATGCCGGCAAACTGGTGATCCTCCGCCTGGATAAAATTGAGAACCACATCAAAAGCGCGATTGATCGTGGCGCTGCCCACCCCCGGCAGCATATATTGCAACCCTTGTAATGTCTCATCTTTCACTTTTTGGGCGAGAGAAGTGAAGGATTCCCCCTCATCAAGTGCTACCTCCAACACACCCATTTCAATGAATAACCCGGCAATATCTAATGCTTGCGCCGTACCCCGTCCATGATAGGGTGTTCCCAGGCGCACGGTTTGCCGGCCGCTCAGGCGGTGCAGCGTAGTCATTAATAAGGTTGCAAACAGGGTGACCAGGGAGAGGTCGCTGCTGGGCGAAGCAAAGTGTGATAATTGAGCAATCTGGCGAATCAGATCCGATTGCTCCTTGCTCAGGCGATGGGTCACGCGGCGCGTCGGCAGGCTGCCGTCTCCCACGCGGCCGTAAAATTCAGTCGGCGGCGGAGCGGGTAGATATTTTTCCTGCCAGTACGACATCGCCCGGCTGTAAGCGGCCGTTTGCACGATATCCTTTTCATGGCGCAGGTGATCGCTATACCCCGGCCATTCCGGCCGTTCATCCAGCTTCCCTTGCAAAGCCAGCCGGTAAGCCTGGCTCAAACGCTGGAACAACAACGATGTAGAAACCGCATCCGTAATCATATGGTGCTGGCACAAATACCAGGCATACTGCTCCTCATCTAACTTAACCAGGGCCGAATCATAAAGCCTCTCTTGTAATGGTAAAAGTCGCAACCGCCGTTCCGCCACCCAGCGCGCCCAGGACTCGGCCGGTTCAGGTTCTCCGGAGAGATCGACCCGTTCCAATTGAGCCGGCGGCCGTTCGGTGATTACCTGGCGTGGAATACCACTTTCAACGACGATCTGCGCCCGCATCACTTCATTGCCGGCCACAAGCGCGTGGAATGCCCTGGCAAATGCCTTTTCATCAACCTGGCCATTGAGGTGGTAAACTTCCACCACGTTATAAAGAGGCACATCCTGGTTGATGTTTTGCCCCATCCACATCAGGAACTGGTTGCGGCTTAAGTTCGTTTCTTGGGGAATATCATCTTCATAAACGGCAAATGTTTCGTCGGCTGCTTCGTATTCTTTTTCCCGGCCGGCGGCGTCACCACCCTTTTCTTCAAGCAGGCGGCTTAACCCCGCGGCCGTCGGCTCATTCAAGAAATCGGCCAAAGAAATAGTCATCTTGAACATCTCTTCAACTTGATAAATGAACCGTGCCGCCAGCAAGGAGTTGCCACCCAGGTCAAAGAAGCTGTCCATTACACTGACCTGGGGCAAACGAAGCACTTGAGCCATGAGTGTCCCGACTTTTCGTTCCCGGTCGCTGCGCGGCAAGACGACCTCCGAAGCCAGGGATTGACGTGCCTGCATGGGATCGGGCAACGCCTTGCGATTGATCTTGCCGTTGGGCAGCAAAGGCAGCACATCGAGCACAATAAACCGGGCCGGAATCATATATTCAGGCAACCGCTCACCCAGATAACGGCGCATGGTTGCCGCGTCAGGCAAGTCTGCCGATCCGGCAACCAGGTAAGATACCAACTGGAAAACGCCGGGTGATCCTTCATGTGCTACGGTCACATTGTTGGAAATGGCCGGATGGCTGTTCACCGCCGCCTCAACCTCTCCTAACTCTACCCGGTAGCCACGAATCTTAACCTGGAAATCAGCCCTACCCAGGCAAATTAACCGGCCGTCCGCCAAATAGCGGGCCAGGTCGCCCGTCTTATACATCAAAGTTTGTTTGCCATTTTCCGGGGACTGAAAAGGATCGGGAATAAACCGCTCGGCCGTCAACTCCGGCCGGTTGAAATAACCTTTAGCCACGCCATCCCCGCCGATATATAGTTCGCCAACTTCCCCATTCGCCAGAGGCTTCAGCGCAGCATCCAGAATATATGCTTGCGTATTGGCAATCGGCCGGCCGATACTGATCGGCTCCGTTGCCTGATTGATTTTTTCAATCGTGGACCAGACAGTTGTCTCCGTCGGCCCGTACATATTCCACAGTTCATGGCAGCGCGAAGTAAGCGCCTGGGCTAAATCAGGGGTCAACGCCTCACCCCCGCATAGAATTTTCAAATCCTTTTTGCCGGACCAGCCGGAATCGATCAGTAGCCGCCAGGTGGCAGGGGTGGCTTGCATCAAGGTGATGTTTTCAGCTTCGATTGTCTCGGCAAGTGTTGGCCCATCTACGGCCGTGCGCCGGGGGGCAATAATGACCTGCGCTCCGCTGATTAACGGTAAAAAAATCTCCAATAAAGCGATATCAAAAGAAAGGGTCGTCACTGCCAGCAAACGATCATCCTGGTTGATGCCCGGCTCCTGTTTCATCGACCATAAGAAATTGACGGCCGAACGGTGGGTGATCTGCACCCCCTTC
>JANQGC010000231.1 GCA_028277515.1 Anaerolineae bacterium | reverse complement strand
CCTATAGTGTACGAAAATGAAACGGCCGGTCATAGTGATATTCCTCCAATCATGGGGGTGATCTTTGTCATATAGTCAGGAAGAAAATGTTCAATGGTTATGGCTTTTTGACTTTCCCGCCCTCTGCGATAAAAATACAGGTCCAAAGCAAAAAGGAAGCAAATAACATGTCAGAACAAGAATGGTACGAAGAAAACCGCCTCTCCTGGAATGCGGCGACGGTGCAGCATAACAGCCATAAGGGTGACCAGGCCGCTTTTTTCCGGGATGGCGGCAGCACGCTCTATGCCGAGGAAATCGAATTGCTGGGCGATGTGCAGGACAAGACGGTGCTGCACTTGCAGTGCAACGCCGGGCAGGATTCATTGAGCATCGCCTCCAGACTGGGTGCGGAGGTGACCGGGGTCGACATCAGCGATGAAGCGATCAAGTTTGCTCAAAAGTTGTCTAAGGAAAGCGGCATACCGGCCGATTTTGAACGCGCCGATCTCTACTCCTGGTTCGAGAAAAACTACCGCGAGTTTGATGTCGTCTTCTGCTCCTACGGCACCTTGATCTGGCTGGACGACCTGGACAAATGGGCGGAAGGTGTGGCCGAAGCGTTGACACCCGGCGGCCGATTTGTCATTGTCGACTTCCACCCCCTGCTCGGCGTCCTGGACGGCGTCTTCTTCGAGGATTGGGATGAAGCCTGCGATTACATGGGCGGCGCGCGCATCCATTATGAGCTGGGCGTCGGCGACTATGTTGGCCAGCAGGGCGGCGAAACTACGCAGACCGGGCTGGAAGTGGAAAAGGAAGAATCCTTCGAAAACCCGCATCCCTGCAACGAATTCTTTTGGGGTCTGGGTGAAATTGTCATGGCCCTGGTCAAGGCCGGGCTGCGCCTGACCCAACTGCGCGAATATACGCACATCAACGGCTTCAAACCATATGAACAGCTGATAGAATTGGAAGGGCGGCGCTTCGCGTTTGATGACGATATGCCGGAGATTCCGTTGATGTATGGCATCGTGGCCGAGAAAGAGTAATTAATAATTAATTATTCTTCCTAAAAAACAAACAAAAATGAACCTTAAAATAATAAGGATCATGGTTATCCTCCATCAGGTTGTCACCTGACGGCCGCTCTGCCGGGCATCAAAAAAAGGCGTAAGTATAACCGTGCCCAGTAAGGTTAACACTGTCAAGTAAAAAGCATTTAGAAACAGGTCGGAATCGTTCAGCCCAAAGAAAAAGACCAGGATGAGCGAACCAATGGTCAGGAATGTAGCGCTGAAGGCGGCAAGGCCAAAAAACCAGGGCCATAATTGGGCTGATAACTGCTGGGTTCTGGGCGACAAGCGGCCGCGCCAGCCCTTAAGCGGTGTGTTGATCATTGTTCCCGCCCAACCGGCCAGAAATCCGATCAGCGGTGAGCCGAAACCGCCGCCGACCAGGAGCATAGCTAGAGAGAGCAGCATCAAGATCCGCCCACCATTTTTTCTGTGTACATTAGCCACTGACCAAATAAGAACGACCGAAGAAACGACAATAGCCAACAGGCCCGTAAGCAGCAGATTGGGCACGATGCTCATGGCCGGTTCTCCACCAATGCCGGTGGCGATTGGCTCATGTACCCAAGAATTGAAAACAAGGCCATCTGGGGCTATGCTTCCCTGCAGCACCTCACCGATCCCATGGACAATACCCCCGAAACCGGCTAGGCTGCCGAATAAACCGGCAACGATTCTTGCCGCGCTACGGTTTGTGAAACGATGGTTGTTTTGCATTATTTTTCTCCATTTTGAACTGAACAGGCATATAAGCTTTCCCGCCTGTACCTAAGCAAGCAGAAATGTTTATTTTACTGTCGCCAAACATTTGAAATCTCAACCCTTTGCTGGTGCAGATATCTGATAAAACCCACGAGAGCCGCTTGATCACAGCGGATAGCCAACAATGTCAACTCGTCACCCCTACCGATTACACGCATCTTGAGCGGGCTGGCAACATTGAAGCTCGTCTCATCTAGACAATCCTTCACCTCGATATGGTAGGTGCAGGTTTCGACCATTTCTTACAGCTCCTTTGAATGGGCATTTCATTACAGTTATCCTTATCTTGCCAGAAAATGAAAAAACGCAGACCACATAAAGATGTAGTCTGCACCGCATTAATGATGTAGGTTTTCTCGGTAAAGTTTTATAAGAGCCGCATCCGGCGCGCTTTTTGGATGGCTTGGGCGCGATTGTTCACCTGCAACTTACCGTATATGGTCTTGATGTGGTAACGCACCGTGTTTATGGATATGAAGAGCCTCTCCGCGATTTCTTTATATTTCAAACCTTCAGCAATGAGCATGAGTACCGCCGTTTCCCGTTCTGTTAAGGGATCGACCCGATCGACCGTGAGTGTTCCAGCGTGTTCATCCCCAATAATCAGCTTTGCTGTAGGGGTCGCCGTTGCAGAAAAAGCATCGAGAATGCGTTGGATGTACGCTTTGTCAAAGCCCTCAAGACGTTTCTCTGCGACCAACTCTGTCAGGACTTCGGCCATGGCCGAACCTCGTTCCACAAAGACCGTCACAATCCCTTCCTGCTCGCCCACTTGCAAAGCGCGGATTAGGTCGCTGCGGGCGGAGGCAGGGCCATGCTCATTGCCCAACTGGGCCTTCATTTGAGCGCGCATCAAGAGCGCTTCCAGGGCAATAATCTGCTGCTGAGCCTTGAAAGCACCATCGACCAATTGATCGGCCAGGGCCTTGCACTTGTTGATGTCAACCTTCCCGACCCTAGCTTTTTCAAGCAACACGAGCAGGGCGCTGTTGTATAACAAGCCCTGCGAATAGGTGATGTTTCGCTCGCCGGGAAATTCGGGGAATGAAAGCGCTCCCTGGAAGGAGAAGCCCAATTGTTGCAAGATGGCCTCGGCCGCCGCAGGACGGCTCAAGGCCATTTGTAGGCGCACTTGTTGGGCAGCGACTTCTTGACGCACATAATCGGGAACCCGATCCTGCATTTGGGAAACGGACATTTTTATTTGACGCGCGGCACTCTGCAAATCACCGCTGAGTTGATCCAGCCGGGAGAGTAATATATGGCTGATAATCGTGCCCGAATTAATTCCACCGAGAATATTTAGTTGTAGTGCTCGCTCAAACTGCTGCCGCGCTTCCTGGGTCTGATGCCATTGGTAATAGATTTCGCCCTTAACTCCATAAAGAACAGCACTGATTGGGGGAAGGAATGATGATTTTTCTACACGGATAATAACCGGTGAGACAATTTCCAGGGCTAAGTGTAGCCGGCCTTGCTCAAAAGCCATGACTGCCAGTCCGATGACGCTCATCAATTCCGCCACCAGGTTTTTCGCAGAACGACCAAGGCGGGCGGCCGTCTGAAAATGTTCGGTGGCCAGATCAAAGGCATCATTTAGCTGATAAACGGAGGCCAGGGTGTAATGAGCCAGGCTGCGCACACGCACCTCCCCTAGCGGCGCGATTTCTAATGCCTGGGCGGCCCTATCTTGGCTCAGCTCAACTTCACCGTCCATGAAAAGCAGCAGAGATTGCAATACCATCCATTCAGCTTTAAGGGCAACCTTGTCATCGCCTTGCACGGAAGCGGAAACATCATTGTCTAAGGCTCTTTGCAGCTGGTGCATGTAAGGAGCAGCCTGGCTATAATCTCCGCGCAAGAGATAGGACCAGGCCAGAGCAAGATAAGTCTTGAGGCTTTGCGAGCGCCATTCCTGGGGTATCTGCTGCATCCAGCCATTGACCCGCTTGGCATGGCCCTTCATGAGTAAATCAAGGGCCTGGTTTTCCAGAAGATCGACCGCGCGCGCAAAATCCCGCGCGGCGAGCGCATGTTCAATCGCCTCATCAACCATTCCTTTTTGCTCATACCAGCGACTGGCCCGTTGGTTGCTTAGCGTCTTTTCCTCCTGGGGTAGGGTAAGTTGCTGATCGCGCAGCAAATCGACAAATAGATGGTGATAACGATACCACTCTCGCTTATCATCTAAAGCAACCAAGAAGACATTGGCATTATAGAGGCTTTCCAGAAGGGTATGTCCATCGGAACGGCCGCTGACAGCATTACACAAATCACCATTAAGCCTGTGTAGGACGGCTGTCTTAAGTAAGAAGTGACGTATTTCCGGCGGCTGTTGCTCGAGAACTTGTTCGGTCAGGTAGTTCATAATCAAGCGATGGCTGCCGCTCAGAGCGGCAATAAGCGCAGAAGGATCATCCTGATCGCGGAGCGATATAGCGGCAAGCTGCAAACCGGCGGGCCAACCCTCCGTTTTCTCCTGTAAACGGCCGATATCTGCTTTGGAGAGAGATAGATCCAGCACGTCATTCAAAAAAGAGGCCGTCTTCCGGCTGTCAAAACACAATTCTCGCGCCCGAATCTCAGTCAGGTAATTGCTGGCCCGCAGTCGGGCCAGGGAAAGTGGGGGATCTTCACGAGTAACTAGGGCCAGGTGCAGGGGCGGTGGATGGTTAGCCAGCACTTGATCCATTACCTGCAAAATGAGTCGATCCTGGATCAAATGAAAATCATCCAGGGCTAACAGGAAGCGTTGTTCCAATTCCATGATTTCATTAATGAGGGTGGTCGCCATCACATCAGCGGGGGGAAGCTGTCCTGCGTGGAGGACATCAAGAATGTCCTGACCCAGATCAACCGCTAACTGCCGTAAGGCGTTGATGAAATAGGTAAAAAACCGCACTGGATCATCATCGGCGGCCTCGAGTGAGAGCCAGGCCACGGGAAAATCAGCCATGTTAATCCATTCACACAACAATGTTGTCTTACCAAAACCGGCCGGGGCAGAAATGAGTGTCAGCCGGTGCCCGGACTGCCAGCCTCGTCGCAAACGCCCGGTCAACTGCGGTCGGGGCATAAAGTGAGATCTCAGAGGCGGGACTCGCAGTTTGGTGCGCAGAAGCGTTTCAGGCATAGCCCCATTATAATCGATATTTGTGGGATGTTTTTACCTTATCATTATAAGCATAACCCCATACCATCATCGGCCGATCCCCGATCACACCGGCAAGATTCACAAACCCAACAGTACTAGGCGCCTCAATCGACCTGGTGGTCGCTCCACATCCATTCCAGCGGGGCCGAAGACCAGGGACCGCCACCAGGATCGCGTGGGCTTTGATCATCATAGACAAAAGCTTCGAGTGTTGCCCACTCCTGCAGTTCCGGTGCTAAACCACCTGTAGCGATCGTACCCTCAAAAGTGTAACTGCCTGAAGTGCCCGGTGGAATATCACCCAGATCGATGACCTGCTCGGATACCGAAAGACTGAACTGGGAATTCAATTCAACCTGTACACCTGTAGCGGTTTCACTGCCATCGTTGGCATAATCAATGGTAAAGTGAATGGTTTGTCCCTGGCTGACCAGTGGGTGCTCCGTGTCCATGTGATCGAATAATTGGCTGGGCACGATCGGCACATTCTGGAAGCGGAAGAGCAAAGGCCACAGCCAGGCCATTTCATCATTCATGAAGTTGTATGTTGTGCCCACCGGATCACTGCTTAATGTCAGTTTTAGATCGCTGTCGGCAAAGGAGCCGCCTGTGGGACCGCTGCCGTCGCTGTTTAGTCGGCCGTTCGGGCAGAGATTCCGGCCCAGGCTGTCCCAGTAGTAAGCCCGGACGAGGGCAAACGAATCGTTGGCACTTTCCGCCGCCAGGGGATTGACCACGCGCGGGCTATTGATCGGATTACGCGTGGGCATGGTCGACCAAAGCCCCAAGGCGTCCTCTTCCGTAGCCACAGCCAACAAACCGAGGGCTGCTGTTTCCGGCTCTACGATATTCATCAAGCTAAATGGCAGGAGCAGATCGGTCGTGCCGGCCCCCTGGCCGGAGGCGAAACGATAATTTGAATCATCTAAAGCGCTCTCAAGCTGCCAGGCGCTGCCATCCCAACGATAAAGCGTGGCATCATGGGCATCTTCCACCCAAACGACAAGGTCTGCCCCCATAACAGGATTGGCGGCCAATGATTCGCGCCCCTTGGAAGAACCTGGGCTAGAATTTGCGGCCGGTGTCGGATCAGGCGTATTGCCCGGCAGGTAAAGGACCGTTTCCTGGTCAGCGGGATACGGGTTAAACAGCCGATCCGCTCCCCCAGGCCTTGTATCCAGGTAGAGGAACATATCTCCCTCATGATTCCAGTTGGCGCCATGCCAGGAGACTCGCAAAGCATCCGCATCCCAGGACGTATAGAAGCGTTGGATAGCATCACCAGCGATATCGGGATGGGCTTGAGCGAGGCGGCGATCGACGCCTTCGATGGCGCACACCTCGTTGGCCCAGCCCTGGTAGCGCAGGTCATCGACGATATCGGGCGTCAGAGGGCCGTCAACATAGATGGGACCGGCCGTCTGGCTGCGCACATTGCCTGCGTTATCCACCACCATGACATGGGCGTACCAGGTCTGTGCTTCACCGGCCGTTTGAGAAATAGTTTCGCCTGCAGAATATGAGTTGAGTTCGTCTGGATCAGGCGTTGGCAACTGGCTCCAACCAGCCAGGTATTCGTCGATACCGCTGCCATCGGCCGCTGCCGTCCAGGCCATTTCCAGCGATTTCGCATCGTTTAGCGTCTCGTTTGCCGAAGTGGGCAGGGTTTCTCCCTGAGCATTCTCATAAGCCAGGTCAATTTCGACTTGGGCAGGAGGTACGATATCAACCGTCAGATGACGTTCAGTCGTCGTTGTCCAATCCGCTTTGTCCGTTGCCCTGGCCGTAATCTTAAAGGAGTTACCGTCAAGAACGCCGGACAACCGTATCACAGCTTGCCAACGGCCGTCCTCGTCAAACGATGCACGCTTCCAGGGACCATCGTCCACGCGCACTTCCACACGGTGTATGGCCAGCGAATCAGTGGCCGTGCCGGAGATAAGCACGATGTTTTGCCCCACTTGATCCGCCATGTTGACCGGTCCGGCATCAATGGAGATAACCGGCGGTTCGGTGTCGACATAAATGGTGGAAATAGGGCCGGTGTACACGCCATTCAGACCAATAACTCCGGCAGGGCGGGCTGCAGAAGATCGCAGGTCGTTTAGCGGGGTGGCAAATGCGGGAACCAGGGGCATGTACGCCTTATAAGGCATGGCCGGTGGGGTGATATCCTGCCAATCGCCGGCCGACGGCTGTAATTTATATGTCCCCTGTCCTGGCGGCCGCCATTGGAAGCTCCAGAGGGTGTTGGTGATGTTATCAGTCACCCAATGCTGGCTGAAAGCTGATTCCCCATTCACCGTAACCGTGATCTCCCGTAATGCATTCAGGGCGTAAGCATAACCGCTCACATCAATCTGCTCCAGAGAGGACAGGACCGTGCCGTTGGCCGGCGTGAAGATCTCGGCCGTGAGGTTGTCGTCCGCCAGAGAAGTGCGTTCGTCTGTGGAGGCCGAACGCTCAAAGTCATTCTCATTATTCGCCAGGCTACTCTGGCTCGTTGTGCAATGGCCATAGACATCACATGTTTGTACTGTAACGTTCGTTGGTAATTTCTCATCATAAGTATGTGATGCATCTATCTTGTACAAACGCGTGGTATCGCTAATCGTGTTAGCATACCATTGGTCAACGGCATCATAGTTGGTCAAATGCAAATCACCGGTTTGGAATCCGGGATAGATGGGCACAGGAGAACCAATGCAAAAGTGATCCTCTGCAAGATTGAAATCGGTGGCGTGGCAGTCATATTCAGTCCCCCAGACGAAAGGTACAATTCCTGTATATAGCGGTGTCGCCGTAAAGTTGACGACTGGCGGCCGTGTATCAATTTCGCCGCGCCACATGCGCTGTCCATCCAGTGTCGTGCGATTGCCCAAAGTATCAGTCGCACGTACATTAACCTGATAGATGCCTTCTAAACCATCCGTGCCATCGGCTATGGTATAAGTCCAGGTAGGATTGGTCGTGCCGTTCAGCGCGGCTGATTCCCAGGTACCTGATCCATAAGCGTGGAGATTGGCCACTTCATAGCCTGCTAAAGCGCGGTCGTGGATGGTAAGTTCGTCCAGCAGACCATTGAACGGCTCTGTGCCATCAAACAAACTGCCGATGTGTAAAGCACCCGTCCCCTGGTAATTGGCCTCCGCCGTATCCTGGGCTATCTGTACACCGTCGCGGTAGAGTGTGCGCAAACGGGTGTTGGCATCGTAGGTACAAGCCCAGTGATGCCAATCCGTACCGGCATAGGAACCTGTGGTCTCCAGATAATCACCCTGGAATGCACAGATGACTTTATCGGTGGAAATCAATCCCAATGTCAGTGAATGGTCAATTTCAAGCTCGCCCTGGCTAATGAGCCAGGAATTCACTCCAGGTGATTCTCGCTTGGCCCATGTGGCAATGGTGAACGAACTGTTGGCCAGATCGATGCCGTCGACGGTAACGATATCCGACCCATCGAAACTCACCGCCTGGTCGCGCCGGCCTGCCTGGTTGGCCGCCGGGCAGGTTGTGCAGACGGCCGGGTGGCCCGAACCGGATTGATCAGCAAAGTACTGTGTATCTTGCGTTTCGTCGAAGGGCAGATGCAGGATTGTGCCCGCCAAAGAATCGATTTGCTCGGCCGGTGTGAAGTTTATTTCTACAGTGTCAATCGCGACGGTGTCTGTCACCATACCGTTAAGGGTGAGTGTTTGCGTGACCAGGCTGGTCGATGCATCTAATGTAATCAACGTCGGCTGGGGTGGGCCGGCATCTACTAATATCGTCTTGGTCACATAATTCGCCTGGGCTGTGGTGTTGTTAGCCACGTCTGTTGCCCGCAAGGCGACCGTGAACTCATCATTTAGCCCCGCTCCAATATGGTCAGGCAGGATATACGCTATCGACCAGGTGCCGCCATTTAGAGTCGCCTCTTGCCAGCCATTGCCGCTCACATTCTGTGAGCCTTGCAGCAAGACTTCGACAGCAGACACGCCGCTGCCGGGATGGCTGCCGGCGGCGGGATCGCTCACATTGCCGCTCAACGGCACCAGCCAACGCCCCTGATCGTCGCGCGTCGCTCTAACTTGAGCAGCGTTTGACCCAAAAGAAACGGTGGGCGGGTCGAGATCGACAACATAGGACTTGGATACACTACTCCCGACATGGCCTAATATATCCGTGGATCGAGCCTTGACGTTCAAGGTATCGCCGGACGCGCTGTTGGTATTCCAGGTGTATTGCCAGGATTCGCTGCCGTCGGCCGTCTCCCAGGCTCCATTATTAAGCTGCACTTCCACTTTTTCCACGTGGGACGTCTGGTCAACGGCCGCCCCTGACACACTAAGCGTATCAGGATCATTAACATATCCACCACTCGGTGCGAGGATCGTGGCACTGGGAGCGTCGGCGTCGATACCGATGGTGCTGGTGATTGACTGCATATCCGTGCCCAATGCTGTCGTGGTCTCGCGCAGCGTCATTGAATGCATGCCGAACGTATCTTCATCTGCGGTGCGCGCCAGCAAACAACTTAACACCGATTCATCCTCAACTTTGACCTTCCTATACAGCTCCAGAACCTGGTCGGCGCTTAGGGCTTCGGTCCAGATGGCAACTTCATCAAGGGCGCCGTCAAAATAGGCAGCGTCATCTAAGCGCTTACCGATATAGGTAGGTCCCGTCCCAATGTAATCACTGGAAGCTGTGTTCTGAGCGATTTGTATACCGTCGCGGTAAAGGATGCGGCTGTTCGTTTCGGCATCGTACGTACAGGCCCAGTGGTGCCAGTCCGTATCACTGAAGGGACCCGCACCCAGATCATCGTTCCAGAATCCACAGTTGAAAAGGTTTCTGCGGAAACCAAACTGCAGCCCCTGGTTGGTGTCAGGGGAACCCTGTGATATCACGTATGCCGAGTTGCCAATCGAAGTGGGCTTGACCCAGGCTGAAAGGGTGAAAGAGGAATTAGTCAGTGGCACACTGCCGGAATCGCTCTTTAACGTCACGATCACATTATCCAAGCCCCACCGTTCCGGGTCACTCGACGAGGTATCGCCCTTGAAGTACAAATTCAAGGTGTCGGCCGTATGATTTGAAATTGTGTGGCTGATATGATAGATAGTGCCTTCACTTAAACCGGAAACGGCTAACGTATCATCTATCGCGCCATGTTTGGGCGCATGCGCTGCCGGCCATACACGAATAGAAGAAATGGCATCGTTCTCGAAATCCGGTAATATGCCACGCTTGAGGTCAAAACTCCACGCTGTTCCGCTATAATTTATATCTTTATATAGTATGCCTGTTGTATCATCACCGTCGCTGACATAAGTGTGGCAACTGATTGTATCATTGCCAATTGGCTCGTTAGCCAAATTAGGCGCATCGGCTGTAAACTCCTGAGAGATGCCTGTGCATTCATCTGTGGCAGAGTCATAGTCGCGGTATACATCCAATCCATAAATTTCATTTGTCCACCAACCGGCAGCACATCCTGAACACCAATTGGCAGGCCCATACTGGTAATTTCCGGGATCATCGGCCTGGTTGGAGAAATTTGACTTAAAGATCTGGCTGCCACCCGCGCCCCATTCCCAGTTATCCATGCCCAGGTCCGTGCGGTCACCATCCCAGGAGCCGGGCAAGAAGAGATCAAAGCTGACCTCAACGGTATCATGAGCTGGCAAGCTGCTGAGGTCAAGTGTGACCGTTTCATTGCCAAATGTGCCCAGGAAATGCGTAGAGCCATTGGCGGTGGTTGCCGATTGAGTATTTGTTCTATTCCAACCCGAACCGGCACCTGCTTCAAAGTCGTAAGAGAAAACCTCCACAGCCCGTTTTATGGCTTGGATTTCCAGGAAATCATCCGTGCCATCGAACTGCGCCGCTGTATAGGCAACACCATCAACACCCATTGTGGGACATCCGCTTCCTGAGCAGGTGGCATTAAAACCGCTGTTGGAAGCATCAACAAAAGCCTTTGAGCCGGCTATCTCGTCCAGATCGTAAATGGCAACCGCCCCGTCAAAAGCATCTCTGATCTCGGCCGTGGTCAGCGCCCAATCATAAACGACGATGCCATCTACTGAACCCGAGAAATAATTGGGAGCTTCTTGGAAATTGGGGCGCGCGATTTTCAGCGTGTCTCCAGCATTATCATTATGGTTGGCCGCATAGCTCGAACTAGCGGTAACATTGGCTCCATCCACGTACATCCGGCCTACACCACCTGCCCCACTGCCGGCATAATCCCACACGACCACAACATGGTGCCAAAATCCATCATTTACCACTTTATTACTGTAGATGTATTCGTTGCCCCAGCCAACGAAGGTGGGTTTTCCTGAACCATCCAGGTAGAAGCTTTTCTCTCCGGGTTCCCAGGAACCGTCGGCGTCGTTCTTGGTCACAATGGCCACTTCTGTTGTGGCGCCGACGACATCCGTCTTCACCCAGGCTTCAATCGTAAAATCAGCCTGGCCCAGTTGGGCCACGAATGAGTTGGTATCCAGATATTCACCGGCGCCATTGAAAAATACTCCGTTACCATAGCGCCCGGTTTCTCCGGCCAGAGGGCAGGTGCTGCCGGTGCAAGTGGCATCATGACCCTGTCCTGAGTCATCCACGAATGTCATGGCTCCTGTACTTTCTTCAAAGTTCAATTCCAGTTTTGATCGGGGCTGGAAACAGGTCAGGGCTAATCCTGGCGAGGGGGGCGACCCCGAGCCAGGCACGTTTTGTGTAAACTGCCGGCTATTGCCGCGCAGTAATCCGGCCGGATTCAGCGCCTGATAGTTTGTGCTGGCCACGACTGTATTGCCTGAACTGAGAGAGTCATCGCTAGGGGCGGACCAGGACACTATCCAGCCGCTGTTTTTCAAGTCAGGAAATATGTCTACTCCCATCCCATCTGAATTCTGGACGGTAGAGGATGAATCCAATACAATTTCTTCTGAAATATCTGTTGCCGATAGCCTGCGGGCATTCAAGGATCCTTCCGTGTAAACAAATAGCATTTGCTGGCTGATAGGATCATACCCAATTTCTGGGGCTGTCCATTTTTCGTAAGAGAAGATGCCGGTGCCATCCGTTACATAGATCCGTTGGCCGGCAATGCCCGTATTGCTCACCCTGGCGTGCCATATTTCACCACCATCCTCCCAGGCAGCAATATAAGAGGAGAAAGCACCGCCCCATGCCAGGTTTACTTCGGGAGGTATATCACCCTGTGTTGTAAAAGCGCCATCGATCGGCCGCAACGGTTCCGTGATTTGGCCCGCACCGGTAACCGGCCTGACCCACATCTCCAACGCCAGGTTTGGAGCAGGCTTGCCCCAGGCTGTCATGAAGTCGGTCCCGTCACTGGCAACAGCCACAGGACTGATATGATACCCACCTTCTTGCGTGGCAATTGTCACCAGCGACGGGTTGTTGAGGCTTTGGTGCAGCCGGACAGCTTTTGCTTGAGCGGTACCGTTGCTGGAATCGTATGAACCCCAGGTGACCAGGCAGATACCAGCATTATTACAGGCGATCTGGGGCGCGGTGATAGATTCTGTACTTCCGCTTGTAGCGACGGTTTGATGACCGGCCAGACTGCCATCAGGGTTAAACAAATAGACCACAACGTTATTGGTGCCATCCGCCGCCGACTCCAGTGTTGTAGCAACTATATTGCCTTCGCTCCAACCGGTTACGACGGCCGAATCCACAGCATTTGAACTGCCCACACTGCCCGTTATATCGGATTCAATCTGCGGATCCCAGGCCCAGGCAGATGGTGCGAATTCAGTGACGTTCATGACACTGGTCAGGACAGCAGATGTGCTGGATGAGGTGTCAGGTGTCAGGGTACTCACCAACGTTTCCGTAAAACCGCTGCTCAGCCTAATAGGCGTCGACAATGGACCACCACTGAATGCATCAGGTAATTCCAGCGTGAGATCACCGCCGATCGTCATATTATTGTTGAGATTATTGACGGCCGTGGTTGTGTAAACAAATGTTGTCGAGGGCAGCACAAAGCCATCGGTACTGTTGTCGCTGACATAAAGGGCAATGGGACTCTCATTCCAAACGTTCGGATTAAAGACCTCTGGTTTGTCAGGGTTAGCCCAAGGTTGGCATTCTGGGCAGGTATCCTGCGTGCGTTCAAAGAGGTCGTTCATCCCATCCCCATCAATATCAGCCTCAAGCGGACTGCTCCACACCCGTGTCACTTTGTCGCTGGCATAAGGCAACAGCCAGCCGCCGCCGGGGGCTATCTCGGCCACGTCTTCCAGGCCATCGTCGTCGCTGTCGACATTGCCAGGATTGGTGGCCAGCCGGATTTCCAGGTCGTCCTGGATAGTGTCGCCGTCCGTATCGGCGCTTAAGGGGTCCAGGTTTTCACCTCCGGCAGCCTGGGTGCGCGAACGCAGGGTTAACTCATAAGCATCAGACAGGTTATCGCCATCGGCGTCCCAGGTGGAATCATCCGGGTCCAGGCCGCCGGCGTCATAAGGCAGTAAACCATCACCATCTTTATCGGCCAAACGCACCTCTCCATTACTCCATAGATTGGCATTCACAAAATCGTCCAGCGTGGCCGGGAAAACATCCAGGACGATCGCTGAACCGATCATGTTTGAGTTGGCGCCGGAGACCGTTTTGGAACTGCAGAAACCAACCCAACAGCTCAACCCATTCAATGCATAGGCTGAATCGACGAACAATTGCGTCTCCCGGTTGACGCCGGCCGAAAGCGGCACGCTGTCGGAAACATGGTCGACAACCGTGGCCTGGTACAATGGAGCAGAGCCGAGGTCAGGATCGGAATAGGTATCATACTGCGACACCTTCCAATCCTGCGAGCGGTCATTTAATGAAGTGGAAAGGGCAAGGTCACGGGCATCATGCTCACTCAAGGCGTAAACGAGACTGTTAGACTTGAGCGCATCCTGGCTGCGTGGCTCAGTTTGCTTAAGTGTTGTCGTGATGGGCAGCGTGTAAACCATATGGTTGCCGGCCGAGATGCCGGCAGCCTCGTTAGCCAACTGCATGGCTAAATCGCCGGATGTGACGTCCAGATCCACAGTCAGATCAAACTGGTAGACAATACTGCCTATCGCCTCAGCGACGGTTCCGCTGATCGTCCAGCCCGTTCCCAAAAGGATAAGCAAGATGTCGATCAACGAGATAAGGCCGACCAGGATGGAGCCGACCAGGGTAGTGGAGAGGACAAAGAAGACTACGGCCAGAATGATGACGGCAATGGTTTCGGCGATCAGCTTGTTGAAGGCGATGGTGCCGGTCTGCACTTTGCCACTGGCGACAACATAAAGGAATATGCCAATAGCCACACCAATGGCAATGATCAAGCCGACAACGCCGGCCACACGGGATGCGCCAACGACCTTGGAGCTGCTGCTGAGCGTCTCCAACAGCGCATCACCCGCGCTTATTGCCTCATCACCTTCCGTCAGAGAAGTCGCGAATGTAATCGCTTTTCTAACCGGGCGGAAGATAGAATAATAGGTCATGATTGCCCCGACGGACACGGCGGCCGTAATGCTCCAATTGGAATTGGTAGAATGCAGCGCATACTTCTCGAACAGGGCAACACCGGCGACAATCGCACTGAGCATGACCAGGATCCCCACCGCTTCCCCCTCCGCTCCACCGGCATAGCGAGCCAGCTTCAAGGCGAAAAACGGTGCGGAAAAGGTTTGTTCCAGTTCTGATTCCGGTTCGCTTTTAAATAATGCCAAAAAGCCGCCGCTGCTGTTCAGATCTGAGGACGAGTCTTTGAAATACTCTTTCACGATCTTCTTGATTCCTGCTCCAGAGCCTTTGGTAAGCTTCGCGGCCAGTGGAGCGCTGTTGGTCTGGTACTTTTTTATAACCAGAGAATCGCCGACCTTCACAATGTCAATCGAAGAACTGTAAACAGACAGGTAGAGAAGCTGCCCCAATATCTGGTCCGTGGCCGGGTAATCACTGTCGGCAAAATCATCCACAAGTAATTTTTCTAGCTCCGACCAGTAGGATTCTATGTCATAGGCAGACCAGCCCGTGGCGCTGTTATAGACGTAAGGAACCCACTTTACCCCCACCATCGTCTCTTCCTGCACGGGATTGCTGCCGCTGGTGGGTAAATTGACAGTCAGGGTCTGGCCGTTCCAACTCAGATTGTTGTTGTCTCTAATGGTTTCGTCCAGGTTCAGCCCGCGGTAGGTTTCCTGCCAGGCGTACATGATGGTTGGCGTAATCGGCTGCGATGCCGACCAGGCAGCCGTAAAGTGCCCGTCCAGCACCTGCTTCGTCTCGGTGATGGTTGTATTCATCATGGCCACATCCAGCGAATCATAGCTGGAGGTGCTGACGGTCAACACATTATCGAGTCCCCAGCGGTCTTCTTCGCTGACGCTGCTGTTGTCGGCATGATTGAAGCGGCGGGCGATCTCATCGACCGTGAAGTCCAGGCTGCCGTTGCCGACACAATCCCCATTGCTGTCCAGGCTGTCGCAGTCGGCCCCGGCCAGGAAAGTGTGATCCAGCCCGTAGAACAATTGATACAAGGTGTTCATGTACAGCGGGGCATCATTGGCTACGGCCGGATCTTCGTAAATGATGGCCATCTCAGCCTCTTTGTCCTCGCTCACACTCAGCCCGGTCAGGGTCCATTCGTCGTCGTATGTCTGGACGATTTGCAGATCGTTGTACTGGCTATATTCAGTGCAGACATTGTTCTTGTAGGTCTTACACTTGTCGACCAGGGCCTGAACGACCCAGACCAGGCGCACTTGCTGGGCATTGCCCCAGGTGCTGGCGGCCTTGTAATACATACGGCCGTAGAAGGCCACATTTTTCTCACCCGTTGTGTCCGTAACCAATTGTGCGGGCACATAGGCGACCTGTGTATTAGCGGATGTCTTTTGCACGGCGATGCCGAATTGATGAAGCAAATCAGTAGATGGCAGATTATCAGGCGCACCGGTGATTTCAATCTCCAGCATCGGGATCAAGCGCATGTCTCCATTGTCATTGGGCGAGCGAGCCAGGCTGGGATCCAGGTCAAAGAAGGTCTTGCCATCGGCATCCTGAATCTGCCCTTGCTGATCGTTGTCCGGCCAATCGAAAACGTTCATCGCATACCACAAATGGTCAGCGTCGGTTGGGGTTAGCTGAAACTCCACCTTGGCGATTTCCCCGGTGCTCAGATCGTCAACAATGAGCTGGAACGGATGGCTGCCGCTGAAAGTCTGAGAACCCTTGCTGGTGTAATAGGGAGAAAGATCGAGATTATCCGGCACCCCGTCGCCATCGTTATCCAGGTCCCAGAGATCCGGCGTGCCGTCGCCGTCCGTATCATCAGGTAAATTGTCATTGTTGGCATCAAGATGCCACTCTTTACCATCGGCAATGCCGTCGCGGTTGCTGTCGGCATCGTTGGGATTGCTATACCAGGTTTGGACGGTATTATCACTGCCCGCCATCCGGAAACCGTTGACCTCGGTGTAATCATCGACCATGTCCTGGTCGGTATCCGCAAAGTCCGGCAGCGTGCCTAACAGGCATTCTTCCAGGTTGGTCAATTTGTCACCGTCGTCATCAGCGCTGGGGTTGGAAGTACAGGAACTTAACCCTTTTTCATTGTTCGCTGTTTGTGTGGTAGTTGTTGTGTCAATTTCACTTATTGCCCGTTCGATTCGCTTTTTGGATAAGGGATTGGCCAGGGGATCGAAACCAGGTGCAAACAGAGCGGCCTCTGATTCCTCCTGCGCTTCCTGGACATCGCTTTCCCGGTGCCGTTCAAGCTGACTATCCTGGAAAGCCGCAACCTGGAAACTGGTCAACAAGGGGGTGAGCAGCATGGAACTGATGACGGTTAGCGCCACGGCTCCATGCACATACCGGGAATCCGGCCGCTTGATCAAGGAAGCGACAAGGACCATTACCAAAACCGCCAACAACCACATACCAGGCCATAATAGTTGTGGATTGTTTACTGTTATTTTTCCCAGAGCTTGATCGAAAAAAGAGCCGGCGGCCACCGGTGTTGCAGATTGGAAATTTGAGAAATTAACTTCCGCACGCGCGCTGATCGTGTGATCATCCTGTGTCTCTGGAAATTGGAGTTCAAACAGTTGATGGATGGGCAGCCCGTTCTCTCCCACCCACAGTTCACCGTGGCCATTCATTGCAGTGTAGATTTGTGGCAGGTCAAACGTGACACCGGGCGGCAGTTCGCCATTTGCCGCAAGCTGTTGCGTCATTTGCTTGCGCATATATTCGGCGAAGCGGCGGCCGTTAATATCGAAAGTGTAGCGCACGTATGTTATCTCGCCTGATGGCGTTAACTGCTGCTGCGGTTCGCTTTTTACCACATTTTCGGCCGCTGCCACATAAGCCAGGAAATCGCCCCCAGGGGCAATCGTACCTGAAAAATCTTCGATTGATTCCCAGGGCTGGTCTCCCTGCCGGGCGAACGCTTTGCCGTCCTTTACTTTCATCTGCATGCCCGTCTCCGGAGACAAAACGCTGCCTCCACCCGACCACATCGTCAGTGACAGCGTCTCTTCGACCAGGTCGGTCTGCCCTTCCAGGTAAATTCTGGATTCCTTACTATCCCGCCCGGCGTTTTTCACCGTGGGCAGGGGCGTGAGCGTCTGGGTCAGATCGGCGTTGAAGGCATAAGCGCCTGCCTGGCGGACGCGCTGCCACACCTCTTGCAGTTCATCCTCTTCCGGTTGCGATGCTTGCAGCCATCTTGGCCCCAAGGCCAGGAGGAGAAAAATGCCAAGGGCGATTAATAAGAATCGAAGTTGGGTATTATTTTTCATGATTGGGCACCATATATATTAGCCTTGTATTCGCCGACGGTCTGGCCGCATCTCAAGAACATTGCGAACTGCTCTCACGACCGTGCCAGCGGGCGGCTAACTCGAAACTAATCATCATCATGTAAGTCTACCTTATATTCATTTATTGGCAGCGTTTCTTCAGCAAGGATGCGCATGAGATGGATGAACAAGGCTCGTTCTGTGGCGAAATAATTCTTTTCACCGGAAATGACTTCAACCAGGGTTGCCCGCCAATGCTCTTGCCCTTCTCCCCGTTGCAAGCGAAGTAGATATGCTTTGTAATCACCAGCCATAAGGCCAGTATAAAGGGCAACCGTATTGTGAACGTATTGCGGCTGTACGTTGGGGTCGTTTGGTTCGCCAGACCCAGAGGGTTTGTTGACACAGTTACAACAAAATGTTAAAAACTAACCAGACTGGTCAGAACAAAGCATACCCCATCCGGCAGTTGTGCATTGGCTTCGTACTCATGAGTATATTCCCATACCATCCCCGAGTACAGCGGTAGGAATCTTGATCATTTACCGGTTCTGCAAGGCACTAATACGACTGCGGATTTTGGCCGATTTCCGATCATCAACCCCATACAACGCTTCATATATGGCCAACGCATGTTGATAATTAGCCAGGGCATTTTGGGAATCTCCCATTTGCCCATATAAATCACCAAAAGCTACAAGTGTCTCAGCAAAGCGAAATCGCGGTGTTGGTTCGGTCTCATGAATATTGATGGCCTTTGACAAGTGTGCTTGCGCCGCATCAATATTGCCTAATTGTGCGGATACTTCCCCCAATTTGGTCAAAACTTCGGCCGAATCAGTGTAATTTGTGGCCGATTCCTTTTCACGGATGGCCAACGCCTGCAGGAAATAATTTAGAGTCTCCTCATAGTCGTTAACAGCCTGGTAATAGGTTCCTAGACTGAACAAGCTTCTGGCAATGGCGGGATGATTTTCGTCCAATGCAGATTGCCTGATGGTTAAGGCTTCTTCCAGGTGCCGCAGCCCAGGGTCATATAACGCCATTTTTACAAACAACTCCCCTAAACCACTGATGGTTGCTGCCGTTGATGGATGCTCCGGGCCTAACACCTCTCGTTTAACAGCGAGCGCCTCCTCAAAATAGGATTGAGCTAAATCAAAATTTTCAAGGTAAAGATAGGTATACCCCAATAGATGCCGGTGCAATGCTGTTAAAGGATGATTCGCTTCCCTGATTAAAATCCCTATTCTTAAGGCTTCTTCAAGATAAGATTGTGCTTGCTTATAATCTCCCAATTCTAAATACAATGCGCCCAGGCTATGATAAGAAATCGCCGTTTGAGAATGTTCAACTCCCAAGGCTTGTTCTTGAATCTGCAAGGCTTTTTCAAAGTGCGGCCTGGCTGATGCGAAATCACCGCTGTACCAATAAGCCGCTCCCAGGCGACTATGACTGACAGCAGTAATTGGCGAGTTTGCTTCTAATAATTGTTCTCTTATCGACAATGATCGTTCCAGGCATTGATAAGCAGCCTGATACTGCCCTTGTTCAATGTAGAGAACGCCTAGCTCGTAAAGGCTGCTTGCCGTTTCCAGATGGTTTTCGCCAAATACCGCTTCATTTATCTTGAGTGCTTTCTCAATATGCTGCTGCGCTAATTGCAGGTTGCTCCGGCTATCTCGAAACAACGTGCCCAAGAAACGGTGAGTATTGGCGATGTCCGGGTGATCGGCATCCAACGACTCTTGCTGGATGGTTAGGGCCTGGGTTAAATAATGTTCGGCATGATCATAATCGGCAATATCGAAGAGGTGCTGCCCCCAATAATAGCTCAGACGAGCCGCACCAACGTCTCCTCTCTTCAGGGCAATATCGGTGATGTGCTGCACGTGTACAGAGGGCATTCCTAAGGAAAACAGGTAATTTTTTTCTTTATATACGGCGTTCAGCCAATTGATCATGGCGCTTTCGACGGCCGCCCGCGCATCTTCGCTCTGCAATAATTCTGAGGCAACAGTGGCAACGAGTCGATGGATCTCAACAGTCTCATTTCCTTTTACTTTCAGCAGCCCTAAGCCGATTAGCCAGGCCAGAGCGTCTTCGGCCATTAAAACAGCTTCCAAATCAGTTTCATCCGCAGCAACGGTCGCCAACAACAATTTCTGCGGGATTGGCTCACCGGGGACGAAACAGATGACAGACGCCAACAGGTGTTTGGCCGGCTGGGAAACGGGATTTTGCGCATCCAATTGCTCAAAACTGATGGCAAAGGTGCGCGTTACATTTAATTCATGGCCGGTTGGCGAATAGGTTAAACCTCGCCCCACCAATGAAGGATGATCCAGCAGATGAGTAGATTGAAGCTGGTTTAAGTAGTTAGCCGGACTTATTTGTTGATAGCGGCTTAAAAAACTGCCGGCAAGGTGTAAGGCCAGGGGTAAATGGCCTAATTCATTGGCTATGCCTTGGGCATCAGATTCGGATATTTTGGGAACAAGCTGTTTTAATAGAGACAGGCTTTCTGATTGGTCAAATGTCGATAACGGCCGTATCTTCATCCCCAATTCTCTTGACCAATTTCCTTTGCGACTGGTCAATAAAATGCGGCAGCCACCTGTTTTCGGCACCCACCTGGTTAGCAATGCTTCTTCTTCACAGTTATCGAAAATAAGGAGGCGGGGAACAGGTTCTTGCCACGCTTTTTGCACACGACCGACCTGGTCTTGTAATGTGAGTTGTTCAGTTTCTTGATACAAACCCATGCCCCGCTCACTGCCCATCAGTGCCACTTCTTGAGCAATATTGTCGCCTTGTGCAAAACTCATCCAATAAACGCCACCGGGATAGAAACGGCCGTACCGGTAACAATATTCCACCGCCAATTGTGTTTTGCCGATTCCTCCCATCCCTGTAATCGCCACAATCTGGGGCAGCGCATCCGCGGAAAAGTCACGAACCCGTAAATGATCGGCCAAAAAGGTGAGCGACTCATGGCGGCCTGTAAAATCATGATTGCGAAGATAGGGCAAATAGGCCTGCAGGGGAAGGGCGCCGGGCGGGGCTAACGATTCGGCATCAGGCCATACAATCTCAGTTTCCGCGACATCTGCCCACGGTTGATCGCCAAGCTGCGCCGTCTGTAAATCAGTAAGTCGTCGCGCCAATGTTTGGGTCGCTTTTTCCGGTTCTACCGCCAAGGCTTGCCACAAATATTCACGACTACGTTCATACTGCTGCAAAGCGGATGTTACCTGTCCACTGCGGGCCAGATTTTGCATGAGATGGCGCAAGGCAGTTTCGTTCAAGGGATCGAGGGCCAGCCACCGCTGGGCAACGGCCGAACCCATTGCCCATTCTTGATTATCTTCTTTAGCAATACAAAGTTGATGATACGCCATCTGTACATCATGCCGTAAACGCTCTCGTTCCATCAATAACCATTCGTTAAAACGCGGGGCATCCGGCAGATAAAATCCGCTTAAGAGTTCGCCATGATAAAGCTGCAATGCTTTATCAATGACGTTTGTTGCGGTTGATCGCAGCCCATCCATGAGTATGTGATAATCAACGGCCGTGTCCTCAGTCGCTTCAAAGGCAATTGTCTGGCGAGTCACAAGAAGTTCTGGCGCAAATTTTCTTGTGCGTCCCAACAATACGCGCAGCCGCGTTAGCGATTGTGTCGTTGTTGTAGAATCCCAAAATAAATCGGCGATTTCTTCACGGCTGTGTACTTGATTGGAGATGATGAGATAGGCCAGCAAGCCGCATGTTTTGGGGCTTTTCATCACCTCCGCAACACGGCCGTCTTCCTCAATATGCAACGGTCCTAATAGTGTGAATCGGCGAGACATATGATTATTGTAATCCACAAAAAGGTGAGTGCAATGTGTCTTATCAGTCTGATAATTGTTGGGTCTCTTAAATGTCTATCAGATAAAACCCACATCGCAAGCTCTGTTCTATGAGCAAAGAGACTGTAGATGTCATCCAGAAAGCCTCTCGCCGAAGACGACGTCCAATGAGAAAAGAAACTCTAAAATGTCATCCCGAGGGGACCGAGGGATCTGCTTCTCAACCTTCGTAAAGATTTTTCGCTCCGCTCAAAATGACATCGGCAAAGTCTTGTTTCTGAGTAATGGAATGAGGGATCTGGTTCTCAACTAGCGAAAGATTCCTCACTACGTTCGGAATGACGATTTGAGACGGTTTGTTTCTTAGCAAAAACTTATTAATTAATTATGAAACCGGCCGTAGATGAGAACAGGGAACCTTACCGTCCCATACGGCGTCTTAGGGCATATGGTTTTCTGGTCGAGGTAGATGGACCGGCCGTTCCCGATGCGACCGCTGCTCCTGGAGAAGGAGAAGACTCTCTGGTGGGTGAGCCTTCATCGGCGTTGGAACGGGGCGTTGTTTCCGCAGCGACAACGGCCGGCGGCTGGTCTATCAACCTGCCCATTGAAGCCTGCCCAGGCCATTACTGGGTCGCCGGTCAGTTGGAGCTATTGCCGTAGAACAACCTTTCCAGGCTGTTCATGCGCAAGCCAGAAAGCATGCGCATCATGATAAAGATATCATGATTTTCGGAAATTAAAGTTTCAGAAAATGAGTTTAATAGTCAATAGCCAGTGGAATATTCTATAATACTAAGGTATGCAGCCGTCCCAAACAAAAGCCGATTGGAGAAGCAGCCTTAACAATTCCTATGACCAAGTCGATTCGTGGCTATCCACAATGCCGGATGACCTTTGGCTGAACCCGGTCGAAAGCGACTGGACGGTCAAAGATCTCATCGGCCACCTGGCCGCCTGGTCTAATCTGCTGCTGGATCAAATCGAAGCTTTACTAAACGGGAACGCTGAAAAGATAGAGCAAATCGATATCGATCGTTGGAATGCAGCACAGGTCGCGCTGCGCAGAGATTGGCCCATTGCTCAAATTCGGCGGGAGTGGCAACAATCGCACCGGCGTGCCCAGACTATTGTGGAGCAATTACCGGCTACAGCCTACACACAGCACTGGCCGGTGGCCTGGGCAGAAGAACCGGTCACCATCAACGATCTCTTGCATCTATGGCTGCTGCACCTGGAACAACACCAGCAAGCGTGGCAAAGAAAATGAAAAGGAGAACAATATGGGCACATGTATCAATGAACACCTCAGCCAATATGGCGGTTTAGCCGTCGGGCATGCAGATGAACAAAAACGATATTTTGAGCAGAAACGCTTATATGCCTTACAGATTGAAACGACGGATGCCTGCCATCAGGGCTGCCTCTATTGTTATGCCGGATCGGTTCCACAGGAGAACAACGGGCTGACCTCGTCGGAAATTCGCAGCTTGCTTGATGACGCCGCCGAGATGGAGATTCGGGCGGTGGACTGGTTGGGTGGTGATCCCCTCGTCCGGCCGGATTGGTTTGAATTGATGCAGTATGCGCAATCTAAAGGCATTATCAACAATGTCTGGACCAGCGGTCTGCCTTTGCGCAATAAGCAGATTGCCCAACAAGTGTACGAGGTCTCTGACGGAGGCTTCGTTTCCGTTCATGTAGACTCGATCACACCCGAGGTGTATGCCCAACTGCATCGGGATGGCAATCCCCAATTTATCGACGCCATTATCGAAGGGGTGGATAATATGCTCGCTCTGGGCAAATCCCCTGACAAAATGATCAACTGTATCACCTACACCCATAAACAAGGCCCGGATGACGCCATCCGCACCATGCGCTGGTGGTTTGAGGAAAAAGGGCTGCGCACCTGCCTGACGATGTTTAACCCGTCGGGCATGGGGGCGGAGTGGAAAGCATTTGAACCGGATCTGGCGGAAACGCAGCGCGTCTACGCCGCGCGTGATAGCATCAACTACGAGGATGACACGATCTCCATTGCGGCGATGGATACGGATAAATATTACTGCGGCAGCATGGCCACCGTGACCTTCACCGGCGATGTGACCCCATGTTCGGTGATCCGCGAAGGTGTGGGCAATATCCGCACCCGGCCTTTCCGGGAGATCATTGCGGAACACAGCGACACTTTGGTGCATGGTGATTTACATGATGCTTGTAATTTACCTGTACCCTGCAACGTATGTTTTAATAATGAACACTGCTGGGGCTGTCGAGCCAGTGCCTACCATTACAATGGGGATGCGGATGGGCTTGATCCCAAATGCTGGTTAATCCAGGCCAATTGGGATGTGGAAATGCAGCTTCCGGTACTCAATAACGGCCGTTGATCACAAGAAACGACACCAAAAGGAAAAAATGAACAAACTTGATGTAGGAATTGAAAACGTAAACGAAGTCTATGATGGTCCGGGTGGTATCCTGTGGGAATTACTCATGGGCGAAGAGATCCATGTCGGCGGCACGGCCGAAACGGACATCCTGGCCGAAAAAGCGGGAATCAATGCCCAGACCCATGTGCTGGATGTTTGCAGCGCGCTTGGCGGCCCGGCCCGCTACCTGGCCCAAAAATTCGGCTGCACCGTCTCCGGGCTGGACGCCACCCAACGCATGCATGAGGAAGCGATCAAACGCACAGCCGCAGCCGGCTTAAGTGACAAGATCGACTATAAGTTAGGCAACGCGCTGGACATGCCTTACCGCTCCAATTCGTTTGATGTCGTGTGGGGGCAGGATGCCTGGTGTTACATCACCGACAAAAAACGGCTGATTGAAGAGTGTGCCCGGGTGACCAGGCCGGGTGGGTTGGTGGCCTTTACCGACTGGCTGCAAACCGGTCCCATGGACAAGGAGGAATGGCAGCCTCTGCTGAGCTTTATGGTCTTCCCTTACCTGGAAACGCTTGACGGCTATGCCGACCTGGCCCAATCGGCCGGGTTAACCATTGTCGAAAAAGAAGACCTGTCACCCGAATATGCACAATATATCCAGAGTTACCTGGATATGGTGCAGAATCAATACAAAGACGTTATTATCGAAAATTACGGCCAGGAAATGCACGCGGCAGTAGAAAACGGCATCACCCTATGGCGTGACGCCTCGGCGGCTGGCAAAGTGGGCCGTGGCCGTCTGATCGCCCGCAAGGCGGAGTAATCAAAAACGATTCTAATTGATTCATTCAGATTGGCGGTAAGTGATGAGTAGAGAAATAGCTGATAGCTGGTTTGACGCCTTTCGCAGCAAAGATATTAACAAACTGAATCTCGCCGAAGGCTTCATTCATACCAGTCCTTTTGGCGAAGTCAAGGGCAGGGAGGCTTACCTGGACCTGGTGCGACAAAACCCAAAAGCCTTTTTTGGCTCGACAATCACGGTTCTCGACGTTATCGAAGACGGTGATAAATTTGCCTATCGCTACCTGGTCAATGACAACCCGGCCTGTGACTGCATTTACGTGCGTGACGGCCAAATTTCAGAAATCTTTTCCTATTACCACTACGGCGAGAAGCCGTCTTTCTGAATAGGTTGTACTGCTTTTGAAATACACCCAACTACCTACAGTTTAGCCGCTGCGTTATAGCTGCTAATGACATTGTTGCGCGAGCTTCCCAGCTTGCGGCTGACTGCTCCTGCTTGCGGGGATGAACCTGGCCTGTCTCTGCATAATGCTTAAGTTCTTGTAAAATCGTATCGGGTGAGTCCTAACTCTTTGATTGAGGGCCAGGATGCGGTTCAAGCTGGGTAACTGGTTGGCGCTATAATAGCGGTAACTTGTAAAATCGTCAGTGTACGCGGGTTGGAACAAACCAATCCGATCGTAATACCGAAGCTGGGATATGAAGGTCTAATTATTTAGGTAGCTGAGGGGGAGAAACCAAAATGCCTCTTGTACTCACGGCTGAACTGGGCCGGGCTGTTGTAGCCCACCATATAACCCGCCTGGCTGGCATTATTCCCTTCCTGGATCAACGTCTGCGCCTTTTGTAGTTTGACCGACTTGGCATACTGCAAGGGGGAGACATGCATCACCTCGCGGAAGTTTTCATAAAAGGCAGTGCGGCTCATATGCACCATATCAGCCAGTTCCCGCACGGAGACCGGCTCCTGCACATGGTTATGAATGTGTTCCACTGCTTTGGAAATGCGCTGAATCTCCCCGCGACCTTGCAGCAGAAAACGCAGTTCACCGCCCCGTTCACCGGTGAGCAGGCGATAATAAATCTCGTCGATTACAGAATCGCCAAGGATCAGCAAATCCATGGGGTTGGCGTTTAACTCTAAAAGACGGATAAAGGGATCGAGCAGTTGATCGGTTAATGGCAGTTCAAAAATGCTTGAGGGATCGGTGGAAACCGGTCTCGCGGCCGTCCCATCAATACGGTCAATGCGCAGCAAGACGTCAGCAATGCGGCCAAGGTCAATGCCGACACCAGCAGCCAATAGAGGTTCCTCAAGGCAGGCGCCCACAACTTCCGTCTCCACGGCCATTGGATAAAGCGCGACTATTACTTTACCGGCGCTGTACACATACGTTTCATCGCCGGCGTAACAGATTTTCTTTCCCTGTCCAATTATCCCAATCGACGCCAGGTCAATGTGTGGTTCCCTTCCATGGGGCTTAAAAGCCTTGTATGTGCCAAAGCCGGCCAGGTCACTATAATTAGCGCCTTCCAGTGGGGTGTTTTGTTTTAATAATGTAACAAACTTATCGAATTTACTTTGCCGGTAGTTCATTTTTGTCTCTTTCATCAATAAAAGTAAAAAACTTTCCACCATTTACTGCTGCTAATGACATCCTTGTAAGAAGGCATCCTCAGATGCCGGTTTCGGAACTCGCGCATCTAAGGATGCACAATTACATCGGTGACAAATTAATTTGTATGTCATCTACTCATAGAACACCGCTCATGATGTGCCGGCTCTTGAATTATATAGATGTAACAGCCCCCCGGTCAACACATTTGTCCGTTTTTTGGACGATTGTGCAAGGAATGCGGTGATTTAGGTATTCATTTTTCCGGTGATGGGAATTATGATAGATGCGGATACGAAAATCACAAAAGGAGATCATTGATGAGCCAGCATTGGACCCAACAAGATATACCCGACCTGACAGGGAAGGTCGTTGTCATTACCGGGGCTAACAGCGGATTAGGATTTGAAAGTGCCAAAGAACTGGCCCGGAATGGGGCGAGAGTTGTTATGACCGCCCGCAATTTAGAAAAAGGGGAACGAGCGCAGGCTGACATCCTGCAAGAACTTCCTGATGCTGACCTGGATCTGATACAGTTGGACGTAGGCAGCCTGGACTCCGTGCGTACCTTCGCCACCAAGATCAAGGAAAAGTACGACCGGTTGGATATCCTGCTCAACAACGCCGGCCTGATGGCCATCCCGCGCCAGGAAACGGCCGATGGCTTCGAGATGCAACTTGGCGTCAACCACCTGGGACACTTCGCCCTGACCGGCCTGCTGTTGGATGTCATCACCAAAACGCCCAACGCGCGTATTCACAATGTGTCCAGCACGGCTAATTTTATGGGGGAAATCAATTTTGACGACTTGATGGGGGAAGAAAGCTACAGCCGCTGGGGGGCTTACGGGCAAAGCAAATTGGCCAATGTGTTCTTCACCTTTGAATTACAAAAGCGGTTGAGCGCCGCCGGATTTGACACGATGGCCAATGTCTCCCATCCCGGCCTGGTCATCGGCAATTTACAGGCCAACAGCATGGAGCAATCCGGCACCTGGTATGAAGGCATCGCCTACCAGTTTACAAGGCTCTTTTTGGCACGTGATATCAGCAAGGGCGTGCAACCAATGCTCTTTGCGATGACCTCCCCCGACGCCAAAGGGTCAGCCCTCTATGGACCGCAATACATTCACCACCTGGGGCCTGTGGCCGAAGTAAAAGCCAACGACGCGGCCTATGATGCAGAAAAACTGAAGCGTTTCTGGGAAATTTCCGAAGAATTAACCGGCATCACATATAATTTTGCGGCCCGCCGGCAAGAAGCGAACATTTCATAACTACATTAAGTTCCTTAACAAGTGACAGTCACTTTATTACTTCTATTGTCACTCAAATCTTGACCGAAGTGACTGTCACATTCCTTAAAACTACATTGTAACATTCAAGGCACTTTAGTTAGCATAACACCCAAAAATTACTATTGAAGTGCCCGGCATTTCAAGGTTCATAACATCAATATCAAAGGAGATTATCATGAGTAGTAAATGGACAGTTGAAAACATACCCGACCAAACAGGCAGAGTTGCCATCGTCACCGGGGCCAACAGCGGCATCGGTTATGAAACAGCTAAAGCTTTAGCTGATAAAGGGGCCACGGTGATCATGGCCTGCCGCAGCCGTGACAAGGCACACAAAGCGGTCGAAAACATCCGCCGTGATGTGCCCCAGGCCGATCTACCGATCATGCGCATTGACCTGGCCGACCTTGAATCGGTTCAAGAATTTGCCAATACCTTTCGGTCACGATATGACCGGCTCGATCTGCTGATCAATAACGCCGGGGTCATGATTCCACCTTACACACAAACCAAGGACGGGTTCGAGGTGCAGTTTGGCGCTAACCACCTGGGCCACTTCGCCCTGACCGGCCATCTGCTGGATATCATCCTGGCAACGCCCCAATCACGCATCGTCAATGTCAGCAGCAGTGCCCACCGCAGGGGCATTGGGACGATTGATTTCGACAATTTGAACGCTGAAAAAGGGTACAATGCCTGGGCTGCATATTCTCAGAGCAAACTGGCTAATCTGCTGTTCACGCTGGAACTCAATGAGCATTTCCAGGACATCGACGCCGGCACGATGGCCGTTTCCGCCCATCCCGGTTGGACAGTCACCGGCTTGCAGAAGGGTGTGGTGCAGTTGCTCAGCCGGGTCGTTGGCCAGTCACCGCCCATGGGTGCCTTACCCACCCTGCGCGCGGCCGTCGCTGAAGACGCGCAACCCAATGATTATTTCGGACCAGACAGTTTCATGGAAATGCGCGGCCATCCGGTGCAGGTTGATTCCATTGCTGCGGCCAAAGACCCTGAATTAGCCCAAAAATTATGGGTGGTGTCCGAAGAAATGACAGGCGTTGCCTACAACTGGAACGCTATCACCCAACCAACGACAAATTAACCACCTCCAGCGCCAGGTGCTCAAATTACAGGACGCTGACAAGAGCAGACGAGAGCAGAATTTATTATTTTCCCTCAGCGGCTATTCGCTCTCGCCTGTGTCCCATGCCCATTCATGGCACCGGGATACATAGAGACAGGAGGAACTAGTGACTGTATTTATACAAAATTTCCGCAAATGGTGGCGGCCGCCAAGAAGAGCCGCTGACCGGGAAGAAAACCGCAGCGTTACCTTTCTGGAACTGTTTTATGATCTGGTTTACGTGGTGCTGGTGGCGCAACTGGCTCACAGCCTGGCCGAACACTTCACATTTTCCGGTGTGCTGGGATATTTCTTTTTATTTATCATCGTCTGGTGGGCTTGGTTCAACGGCACGTCCTATCACGATATTCATGGCAACAACGACATCCGCACCCGCGTCTTCACCTTCATGCAAATGTTCTGTGTTGCGGCTATGGCCGTCTTTGCCCACGACGCTCTAGGCGAGAGTTCGGTGGGATTCGCCCTTTCTTATGCCGCCTTTCAGCTCATCCTAACTTACCTCTGGTGGCGTACCGGCGTGCATGATCCCAACCATCGGCCATTATCCCAGCCTTATTCAATAGCCTTCCTGATCACCACGCTGCTTTTCATCGGTTCCGTCTTTGTGCCGGCCCCGTGGCGTTTTTTTATGTGGATCATCGCCGTGTTCATCTCCCTGGTGCTGCCCTTTAACACCTTTCTTCAAGGCAGAAAAAACAAAACAATTCAGGAAGAAGTCAACCGTATCCTCAATGTCAGCCCTTCTCTGGTTGAACGCTTTGGTCTGCTGACAATCATCGTGTTAGGAGAGGTTGTCGTGGGCACGGTTAATGGCGTGGTCGACCAGCATGAATTGACGCTGACGATTGGCATAACGGGAGCCTTGGGCATGCTCGTCGCTGTTGGCCTTTGGTGGATTTATTTTGATTTTGTCTCCCACCGTAAACCGCTGCCCACGGTGCCCATTGTCGGTAGCTGGTTTTACCTGCACCTGCCCATGACCGCAGGCATCGCCGCTACGGGTGCGGCCGTCCTCAATGTCGTCGAGCACAGCGGCGAGCCAATGGAAGCTGCTACACGCTGGTTGATGGCCGGTGCGGTTTCCCTGGTGATGGCCTGTATCGCCTTGCTCATGCAGACCATTCAGGTTGCGCCGCCGGAACTGCGCTCCTTATACCGTCGTGGGGGTATCATCACCCTTATTTCGGCCGTGTTCATCTTGTTTCTGGGCTTGTTCAATCTGCCGGCCATTCCCTTTCTGGCGGTCTTGATCCTGCTCATGCTGACCCCCGTATTTTACGGCACGAAAGTGTGGATAGAGGTTTTCGGCGCGGAAGAGATCCATATTCACTGACCTGTAACCCGATCAGCGTGTCCTTTGCATATTACACAAATCGCGCTACATACACCAGGTCCTGGCTACGGCCGCAGAACCATGTATTGTTCTTTGATTGCAGATTAAAATTTTAGGAACACCTCTGAAACCCTGGTTATAATGAGAAAGAGTCGTGCGCAGGCTCACCTAAAGATAGCCCAGGGAGGAGCACAAACAACTTAAAAACAATGGGTTTTGATCGCACCCGATCAGAACAAAAGGGAAAATCTCATGAACAAGAAATTATTAATCGGCGGGGCGGCCACCGTCCTGGCCGGCATCGGCATTTATAAAGTGATCAATTCGCAGAACGGCGATTCAGAACCGGCCGATAAATGGACAGCGGCCGATGTCCCCGATCTGACCGGCAAAGTGGTAATCGTCACCGGGGCTAACAGCGGCATCGGTTTTGAAGCAACCAGGGAATTTGCGGCCAATGGGGCCAGAACGATCATGGCTTGTCGCAGCATGGAGAAAGCCGAAGCAGCATTAGCTTATATCGAGGCTGAGGTGCCTGATGCGGCGGTGGAGATCATGAAGCTGGACCTGGACAGCCTGGATTCGGTGCGCCAGTTCGCGGCCGATTTCAAAGCCAACTATGACCGGTTGGACATCCTGGTCAACAATGCCGGGATCATGATGGTCCCTTATGGCCAGACCGAGGATGGTTTTGAGCGGCAGTTTGGCGTCAACCATCTGGGCCATTTCGCGCTGACCGGTTTGTTGATCGACCGCCTGCTAGACACACCCGGAGCACGCGTGGTCAACGTCAGCAGTAACGCCCACCGCGGGGGTAGTATCGACTTCAACAATTTGATGTCCGAGGATAGCCAGGATTATGATCGTCAGGATGCCTATAACCAATCTAAACTGGCCAACCTGCTGTTCACCTTCGAGCTACAGCGCCGCTTTGAGGCTATTGACGCCGATGTCATGGCAGTCGCCTCCCATCCCGGCGTAACCTTGACCAACCTGGCTGGCCATATGATGGACGAATGGTATGTAAAGCCGCTGCTGCCCCTGGCCGAATTTGTATTGGCCGATCCGGAAATTGCCGCCTTAACCACGCTGCGTGCGGCCGTCGATCCGCAAGCGCATGGGGGGGATTATTACGGTCCAGATGGTAGGGGAGAATTTAGGGGCTACCCGGTCAAGGTGCAGGCCAGTTTCAATGCGCACAACATCTGGGACGCACGCAAATTGTGGGATGTTTCGGAAGAACTAACGGGGGTCAACTATAGCCTTTTGTCTGGTTCGGTGAAGGCCAAAGAGTCGGAAGTAAAAAGCGTGGCGGGTTAAATAGGCTCGCGTATCAACCACATGATCTTAGATCATAATTCTTGAAACCCGGTCTAGTAACCCGACACTTTTACAAAGGGAAGATTAAATTGACGCTGATTCACGCTGATGACGCTGAATTTTTTATTTTTATCGGCGTAAATCCGCTCTTGTCCGCGTCCTTTTTCTAAACTCTCGGATAGCTAGAAACCCGGGTTTCTTTTTCATATGATTAGGCTTATGAACCAAACGTTGCCATCTGCTGCTGCAATTCTGTGAGCGCTGCCTGGCTCACATTAATCAGCCCTTGTTGCGGCCGGTCCAGATCAACGATGATTATCGTCACCGCTACAAATGCCAAGGTGAAGAGCAGGATGGCCGCAAAATCACGTTTGCCATCGGAGCTGTTGACAACACCTATGAGCAAAAAGCTCAACATCATAGCGGCATAAAGCAATATGCCCATTAACTGAGGTAGGCGAAGATCAACCGCCCGCAGCCTCAGCGTATGCACGTCGATCACCTCATTGACTGACTCGATATACAAACCCATAATATCTGAATCATTTCCCCGCCGGACATTTTCCTCAATGATCGACCATAATTGGAGATGTATTTCTTCGGAACGGATGACAACATCATCAAGCAGCGTAGAATCAGCCGCGGCTGCCAGGCGTATATCGACATATTCGCGTAACAGCTCCCTAGATGTGCTCAGATCAGGCTCTTCAAGAAACCCGGCTCGGAGAAAGGCAGTGCCTACAGCATTGGCTTCGGTTGTTACCATACCCTTACGCGTGTTGTGCTGCTCAATGACAATTCCAATAGCAAAAGCCAGGAGGAATGCCAATAAAGCCAGCATTCCCCCGACAACAGTACTGGTAATCGGCGCTCCTTCTCCATCAGAGTCTCGCTCTTGAATACGCATGCCAATGCGAAAACCTATTTCGGATAGAATAAGCAGCACGGCTACCGTTACTAAATAGACGCCCCAAATCGGAAGCATGTCCAGCAGAACCATAATCAATCTCCTCACAATTATGTTATTGATTAAATTCTACAAACCACTCTACAATGAGACAACTAATGTGGATTGCACGGATTCTCCAAAAGCTAACTTTAGGAGTGAATCCACTGTCCACTCAGAAAGCAAAAAGCCGGTAAAGGGCATGCCCTTTACCGGCCTTTTAAGTTTGTCATCAATAGCAAACAGTTTACATGAAGCAAACGTTCTTATTCTGCCTCTTCATGGACGCCAAAGGCTTCACGCAGCTTGGCCTCATCCTCATTAGAGAGCGAGGTTTGCATAACGGTGGCGTTGAAGGATTTCAGTTCCGGCAGGACCTTGTCGGGGGTTGATTTCTCAACGAGCAGAAACAGGGCGGAATGGCCAGGTTCAATCTGTTCGCCAACTTCCTTAATGAACTTATCGTCCACACCAATATCGGTGAACTTGCCGCCTAACGCGCCACCTAAGGCGCCTGCGGCCAGGCCCAGCCAGGGAGCAAAGAAAAGCAGGCCGATCAACATACCCCAAAAGGCACCACCAAGCGCGCCGGCACCAACCAGGCTGTGCAACTGTTTCACCTTAGGCTTGCCATCTGGCTTGCGCGTGACGATAGCCGCGTCAGATAGGGTGATTAACTGCTCTTTTTGCATTTGAAGCAGTTTATCACGCATCTGAAATGCGCCCGCTTCGTTATCAAATGCCAATACGATTAAGTCACTCATTGTTATTTTTTCCTTTTTTTGTTTAGTGAGTTAACAAATATTACCACAATGCTGGGAACTTGCACTGATCGTCAATTTGATTAACTCATTATTAAGCAGACCCCAAACTTGTGCGCACGTCTATTCTCCAGGATTGTCTTGACCAAGCCATCCGGATCGAATGCGCCTCCGGCATCGAGGATCGGATCGACCCACATGAGCCTCTGTCCCAGGTAGTTGGCGGTTGTAGTTATTTTTTGTGTATGATTTGAGTTGACATGAAATTCGATCTCTCCAATGCCTCGATCATTGTCGTAGTGGCGGGATACTTCGGCCGGCTCAGCACAAGCCGGCGGGGCAAAGTCTTACCGGAAACCCTGAACTAGCCATCCCGCCCGGCAAGACGCCGTTTGGCTGTGAAGGGTGAGCTGGCGCGGTGGGCAGGTTATGGATACGGTCACCATCACGCCGCGCCGGCCGACCCGGTCGAACCCTCCGGTTTTAAACAATTTGTAACCACACCCAGGGGTGGCCGGTGGGTTGTAAATATCAGCATAAGATTGTATAGTGCGTCCATGAATGAAAATAGCCGCAAAGATATTCGGAAACTGTTAAAAACATTCGGCATTAAAGCCGATGAGACATTGATCGCCCACCTGGCCAGGAATCCGGGTGATAAACCGCTGCATATCCGTCTTGTTTTGGAAGATTTAACGGATTACGATGATAATCCTCCCGGAACACCCTTGCAGTTGGAAGTGGAGGGGGAGATCAGCCGCTAATCATCCCCACCCTCAGATAAATTAACCGAGATCAAAGGCAAACCCAGGGAATACAAGCGGCGCAGTAGACCATGCAGTGCGGCCTGGTCCAGATCTCCGGTCAGCGTGGTAACCGGTCGGCCTTGGCTGTCTAATTCGGCCGTCAACACCATCTGTCCATCCCCCTCCTGCCAGCTTTCGTCCAGGTGACCCGGCACTTGAATGCGATAGGTCGCCGGCCTGTATAGGGATAGTCCTGGCCTGAATGGCTGCATCTGGTCTGCCTCTGTCATTTCTCTAACCTGGGAAAAGTCGGCCTCGCTTTACAACACCTTAGAAACACCCGGAATCTTGCGCAACCCGTATGCAATGACAAAACAGACCGGAACCATGATCAGGGTGGCCACAGTGAATTTGAGTACCGGTCCCAAGGCTCCACCCCAGAGAAGGTACAGCAGGTAGCCCAGGAAGACGATGATCGGGCTGTGGATCACATAAACAGCGTAGCTCTGTTGGGCGAGAAAACTGCCCAACTTGCTCTGCCCATTAAAGTAACGGCGGAAGAAGGTGATCGAAGCCAGGACCAGTCCCACGGCGAAAGCGCTGTCCCACAGTGCGTAAACGGCCGAAGTCCAGCTTCCATTACCCAAAAAGCGCATCGTGCCGCCCAGGATGCCCAGTAGAGGTAGCCAGAAGAGCAGCAGCGTCGCGCCTAAAGCGATGCCAAAGCCAATCTTGCCCATGCGGTCTGTGACTGTGCGCAGCCAATCGCGGCGGTAGGTCAATACGCCAATAATGAAGAAGCTCAGGTATTGGGGCAGATAGGCCAGGGTAGGGAAGTCCAGGACCGATCGGCCGATCGGGATCAATGCCCGCACCAGGTAGGAAACCAGCGCCAGCCCAACAATAAAGAGGGCAATGGCCTGGTAAGTGGGTGGGGCATATTCTTGGTCAGCAGATGGCGTCCCGTCTCTGGTCAGTCGGCGCCATCCGGCATAGCCAATACTAAAGATGAGCAGCAGAGCCAGAAACCAGGCCACACCCAGCCCGATGAAGCCGGGATAAACCTGCCGGAAATTGGCCCACGTCAGTGGCATGGGCATTAAGACCGCCGGCTCCAGGAACAGCCCAATATTGGCAAGCGGGTTGAGTAAAAAGATCCAGATCAGCAGGGGAATGCCCAATCGAACCAGCCGCCCTTTCAGGAAAGCGCCGGCGCCTTTGCGATCAAAGGATGCCGGGGTGAAAGCGCCCGCCAGCAAGAACAGCGCGCCCATGAACCAGGCCTGGTTCATCAGGACGAAAACCACCATGGCCAACGTCCCCAGCGTAGGGGTTTGCGGTACATCAATGTACCAGAAAGAAACGCCCTCGCCATAGACGATGGCGATATGATGCAGAACGACCAGGATCACCAGGGCGGCACGCAGGTGATCGATGAAGAATAAACGAGACGCAGTTTTGGCCAGCCCAGTTTGAGCCGGCTTATCCGTTGTTTTCAAACTAATTTGCGCCATTGTAAACTCCTTAATATTCTCGGAAACGGCTCGTTTCCGGGAAAATTTCTGTTTTCTACCAGGACCCGGTGCTAGAGCGGGCGATGGCCATAGCGATAAAGCCCACGCCCAAACCACCCATGACACCAACGACCATGTTTTGCGTTAAAAATCCCAAGGCCAGGCCCAGAAGCAAACAGCCAACAAATACCAGTCCGCTTACACCACTACTCTGCGATTCGTGCTTTTCATTCGACATCGTTCGTTCTCCTTTTTCATACACCGGAAACTTGATGTTTCCGGACCAATCCTTCAACGATTGATTAAAGGATAGCAGTAAAAGGGTATTACTGTCATACTCCTAAGGTATTAATTGGAGTGTTAAAATGATTAGTGGCAGGCTTGTTGATTCTAATGTTATTTTGGACATTTTTTAGATGATCCCTATTGGTGGGAATGATCTGCTGAATCGCTGCATGCGTATCTGAAAATTTAATTTCTCCTTGACAAAGAAGTTTAACACATCAAAGACATTAGGATTTCCTGGCCGCAATATAGTAGGTCATGTCTCCCATATCGGCCGTTTCCAATATTTCAAAACCCCTGATGGCAACCAGGTTTTCTAATTCCGAGAATGAATACATTGTCACGTCAGGAACGATGCCGATTTTGCTGAGCAGGCGGAAAACGAAACCCAACCAGCGACTTCTTTGGCCCAGGGCGGCTGTCTCCGATATAAAAACACCGCCAGAGACAAGCAGTTCGTGGATTCTCTCAATATCCTGGCCCGCATCGGGCACTAAATGCAGAACGTTGAAAGCCAGGACGGCGTCGAATGATCCGGTTTTCAACCGCTGGTCCATGACAGTAGCCTGTTGGAATTGAACGTTTTTGATGCTCCGTTCGGCCGCATTTTTTTGGGCGAGGCGGATCATTTCGGCCGAAAGGTCAACGCCATGAACCTCGCGCACCATACCGGCCAGGGCCAGGGACTTGATACCTGAAGCGCAACCGTAATCTAATACCACATCACTGTCATTCAGATATTTTTTACTTTTCTGGACACTGCCCAGTTTCGTCTCTTCATCTTGCCTGGCGTCAGCATCAAATGATACAGCGCGCTTATCCCAAAATTTTTCTGATTGGCTCATAAATTCTCCTTTTTATTACACCGTTAGTATAACACTACCTCTTTTTCGGCCGTTTTCAGCATGGCGGTGCGCTTCGGCGGCCTCGGAAAGAAGATAGCAGTCGTCGATGATCGTGCGCAACTGCCCGGCTTCAACCAACTCTTTCAAGAAAAGCAGATCCTGCTTCTTCTCGCTTTCCGGACGCAAGCCGGTAAAAGCGACCTGACCTCTTTTTCGGCCGCCAAAGAGGGATGTCCGCGCCATTTGCAAGAATATGCCCAGAGAGGGAACCGTTGTCAGGTATATGCCATCTTCCTTCAGCAAATCTTTGCACTGGGCAAAGGAACTTTTACCGCCGGCATCAAAAATGATGTCATAGGTCTCGCCGCTGCGGGTGAAATCCTCTGTTTTATAATCAATAGCTTTATCAACACCCACCGCTTTAATCAATTCAATTTTTTCCGTGCCGGCGATTCCGGTCACCTCAGCGCCATAATATTTAGCAATCTGCACGGCGGACAATCCCACGTTGCCGGAAGCGCCAATGATCAGGACCTTGTCACCGCTTTTAATCTGGCCGTTGTCGCGGAGGAAAGGCAGGGCAGTGATGCCTGAACCGGGGAGGGCTGCTGCTTCGGCGAAGCTCATATTGGCCGGTTTATGGACAATCGCTTCATCCTCAGCGACGCAGACATACTCGGCATAGGCATTTGACCCTTTGGTTGAGGCTAATACCGCGTCGCCAACCTTGAACAATGTGACATCTTGGCCAACGGCCTGCACAACGCCCGATAATTCAGAGCCTAAGATGGGATTCCTGGGCTTGAAAAGGCCGCTGTATAGCCTGGAAAAAAACGGTTCACCGCTGCGGAAGGTAATATCCACCGCCGTGACGCTCGCGGCATGAACCTTGACGAGCACTTCATTGGCCTGCGGAACCGGTGTTTCCACTACTTGCATGTGCAGGACTTCGGGTGGTCCATATTCTGAATAAACAATTGCTTTCATGATAATTCTCCTTTTGTTAGCGCGAATTTGTATTCGCGTCATGAAAATGATGGTTACGATAAGGATTCGAGGGCCGGTTGTGCCCAGGACTTGCTGCGCAGCCCCTTCACGACCAGCCAGACGGCCAGGAACGCCTCACCAAAAAAGGTTAACATGCTGATGGAGATCCCGGCTCCGGGAATCATGAGACCGGCCAAGCTGTCAATCGGATACCCCAGCCCGGCGATAATGACCAGGATGCCCAGTATTCTGGGTGTATAGCTCGACTTCAGGGCAACATAACCGAGCAGCAATAGGTGCAGGCCAAAAATGGACAGCCCTAATCCCCATTGATCGCTGAAGGCGTTGAGGGAAAGTAATAATTGATTTGACAAATCTTGAAGATTTGTCAAATCTGATTGCATAAAGCTAAGCAAACGCAACGCGTTCAGCAAATTGAACATGGCTGCGCCAAAAAAAGCAGCATATGCCAGCCGGAACCAACCCGCTAATAAGGAAAGGCTCTTGTTGGCCGGTTTGTAGAAGACATAAAGGCCCCAGGCCGCTATGATATCCAGGATAATGACCACTAAAATACTTATAATGCCTAAACGAAATTGCATCTCGTTGGCCTGGACGTTAGCAACAGTCGCTGCAGCATCTCCGGGAACCACAACGCCTTCGATCACCAAAAAATTGGCAAAGACGGCCGGGGCAGCCATAAGAATGATGCTCAATCCACCGGCCAGGGCGGCCTGGCGTAAAGAGATATCGTTTTCTCGATTCTGCCGTTCGACTTCTGTAAATGATTTTGCTGTAAACATTTGTATAACTCCTATTGAACGGAAAGTTTTTCTGCAACCGTGAGATCGAATCACGCTATTGGGCGAAATTTGGAAATTTCGGTTACGTTTATGCGTTTAGCATAACGACCGTGGGGTGGTAGTGTCATACCCCGATCGTGTTACCAGGTATTTGTGATCGTGTTATTTTGGGGAATTGGGGTTGTTCTACAGGATACCGATGGTCCTGGCTTTAGCAGCAGCCTCAGTGCGGTTGTGCACGTCCATCTTGCTGTAGATATTGCGCGTGTGAACTTTGACGGTGTTTAGCGAAAGAAAAAGGCGGGCGGCGATTTCCGGGTTGGACAATCCCTGCGCAATCAAAGCCAGAACCTCGATTTCCCGTTCGCTGAGCGGGTCCAGCAAGGTCTCGCCAGCCATTTCTCTTTTGGCCTGGGAAACCTCTTTTTGCTTTTCTGCGGGAAACGCGTTGAGGAGTGTGTGTACATAAGCCTGGTATGGTTGCGGCACGCGGGCTGTAGACAGTAAGCGGCGCATCGGCCGTCCTTCATCGACAAACAAGCGCACATAACCGCCCGGTTCGGCCAGGGCCAATCCTTCATTCAGCAGCTCCTGGGCTTTGTCTCGATCACCCAACGCCTGGTAGGCCAGGGCCAGCAGCAGCCGTGTTTTAAGCGCCTCATCCGGCCGATCGCTCTCTTGCTCCTGCCGGAGCAGGGATTGCAGCCGCTCGGCCGCACCCCCCGAATCACCCTGGGCCAGCAGAATGCGGACCTGGCTGTGCGGCAGATCATATGATTCAGCCAACCGCCTGGCCTCAGACAGGTGGCCCTGACCCAACAGCAAACGGGCCCGGACGGCGGCGATCTCCGGCAGACGGTCAACAAACCCGCGTTCGTTCATGAACTGATTGGCCTGCGCTAACAATTCGGCCGCGCCGGATAGGTCACCCTCGGCCAGTAGAATTTTAGCTAGCATCGCTTGTGCGGCAGCAGGCGTATCCACAGTCACCATCTGCCGGGCCAGGTCCAGCGCCGTCTGGGCATACTCCCTGGCAGCCGGCAGATCATTCCATTGATAGTAGAGTCGCGCCAGTCCCAGGAAAGCCTCACAGCCTCCCGGATGGGGTGGGTCGCCGACGAATTCGAGCGCCTCCCGGTAGCTGACGGCCGCCTGATGCAGCTCGTTTTCCTCTTCCAAGATCTGGCCCAGGCTGGTTTGGGCAGCCAACAGGATCATGGTGTTGCCCGTGGCCTGGCTGATGGCCACCGCGTCGCCATACACGCGGGCCGCCTTTTCACGATCACCCTGGCGCTGGTAGGCCAGGCCCAGGCTCCAGTTGGCGCCTGTGCGCGCCGGCAGATTATCCGGGCTGAGCAGTTCCAACGCGCGGCGTGATTGGATCTCGATTTCCTGCAGATCATATTCCGGGATGGCCAGCATCGCCCGTAAGGCGGCGATTTGTCCCAGTAAATCCTGATTCTTTTCGTCAGATTCAGCCTTTTCAAGGACACTCTCTGTTTCCCGCAAGACTTCCCTGACCCGGCTAAGCGCATGTCCGGTCATGGTTAATACCGAGGCGTAGAGCACAGCCAATGACGGCCGGGCGGCTAATGCTTCGGCGGGCAGCGACTCCAACCAACTCATGACCTGGGTCATCGCTCCCCGGTAGTGCAACGGCATGCCTTCTCCCTCTACCAGGCGTGCGGCGTTTTCGATGTCGCCAGCGGCGGCGGCATGTTGAAAGGCTTCAATCTCCAGGCCGTTCGCTTCCAACCATTGGCTGGCCCGCCGGTGCAGTTCTTCGACTGTTACATCCGTGTCCTGACCCAGCCGCCGGCGCAGCAGATCGGCGAAGAGATGGTGGTACCGGTACCAGCGGCGCTCATTGTCCAGGGGAATGATAAATAAATTGGCCCGGTCCAGCGCTTCCAGGGTATCTTGCCCGGATTCTGAGAAATCCTGCACGACGGCATCGGCTAAGGGGCCGCACAGCCGTTCAAGAATCGAGGTTTGCAGCAAAAATGTCTGCACGCCAGGCGGCTGGCGGTCCAGCACTTCTTCAACCAGGTAATCCAGTACAAAATGATGGCTGCCGGTAAAGGATTGGATGAAGTCATGGGCGTCTTTTTGCCCCTGCATGGAGAGCGCAGCCATTTGCAGACCGGCGATCCAGCCTTCAGTGCGCTGCTCCAGGGCGGCGACATCTTCCTCGGCGATGTGCCGATCCATGACCTGGTTGAGAAATTGGGCAGCTTCGGCCGGGGTGAAGCGCAAATCGGCCGCGCGCAGTTCGCTTAGCTCGCCGCGCACACGCAGCCGGGACAGCGGTAGCGGCGGATCTTCGCGGGTGGTGATCACCAGGTGCATCTGTTGTGGCAGGTGATCGAGAAGGAAGGTCAAGGCATCATGGACCGGCCGGGCGGAAATCAGGTGGTAATCATCCAGAACAAAGATGACATTTTGGGCAGCGGCCGACAGCTCATTGATCAGTTGGGTCAACAACATTTCCAGCGGTGGCGGCTGTGGTGATTGTAGTTGGGCAATGACCTTCGCGCCAAACTCGCCATCGCCGGCGGAGGATGCGGCGTTGGCGATCAGGATGCCCTGCAAGGCGGTGACGAAATAGCTCAGAAAGCGCAGGGGATCATTGTCCCCTTCATCCAGGGACAGCCAGGCTGCCGGCCGCTCCACCTGGTCGAGCCAGGCCAGGACCAGTGTGGTTTTGCCGAACCCGGCGGGGGCGGAGACGAGGGTCAGCTTGCCATGCATCCCCTCGTTCAGGCGGCCGATCAGGCGCGGGCGGGGGACCAGGTTCGGCCGTAAAGGAGGGGCAAACAGTTTGGTGCGCAGTAAAGTGTCCAGCATATGCCTATTATACTAGGACGTCAACTTTTCTCCCCTTTATAAATTAATTGACTAATTAGGCTTCCAGGGCTTTGTAACCAGAAATTTATTCTTCCAATTTTCAGTTGTCTTCATGATAACCTCCATTAAATCGTGGCTGATAAAAAATATAAACTCTGCAAAGTAGTATCTGGCATCTTTTAACGGCGTTGGAAATTTGCCCCTTTTTCTCAAATTGATAACGTTTAGAGACAAAAAAGCTATATCTAATGTAAATTTGACTGAACGCTCAATCACTGCTATCATATTCAACATGAATGATACGCGAACACAAATTATCGAAGCCTCAATTGAATTATTTGTCAAATACGGGTTTTGGAACACGCCCACATCTAAAATTGTAAAACACGCCCAAATCTCAACAGGAACTTTGTTCAACTATTTTGAATCAAAAAACGGTCTGATTGATGAAGTGTTTCTGCAATTGAAGCAAGAGCAAGCATCACATATCGCACATGGTTACCCGGAAAATGGCACTGTTAAAGAGCGTGTTGAGCACATTTGGTTTCGCTATATTGATTGGGGTGTTCGCTTTCATGACCGTTATCGGCTTCTTCAACAGCTGAAAATATCCGATTTGGTGAGCAATGATGCACAATCTCAATCTTTGTATCAATGGTCGTTTGCAAAAACATTGGTGCCGGAAGCGATAGAGTCGGGACTTTATCGCGATGTACCTGCCAAGTTTGTGATACGGCTTGCCTTCGCCCAACGCGATGCCGCCACCGATTATGCAATCGCTTACCAATTGGCAGATATGGCGCTCACCAAACATATCGCGCGTTCTTTTGAGATATATTGGAAAGGGATCACGAGTTAAAATTTTTTTGCCATGATTTGACTGAACGCTCAATCACATCATGGGTTATAGAAAGGATAAAGGTATACGAAAATGAACAAGTTAAACATCAGTTTTGAATCATTAAAGAAAGACCATTGGTCGAACAAGGAGTTAGAAAATGCAGAACTTATCACGGAGTTTGTGCAACATTTAATGAACAACCACGAGTTCGACCTCATTAAGAAAAAGTACGGCGGTAATCCCTATACTCAACACAATAGAGGCATTCCTGACGGTATCGATGGTTTGGTTGATTATTTTCGACAATTCGCCAAGCGATTTCCAGACTTTACTTATGATGTAAAACATATATTCGTCGATGGCGATTACGTCATCTTTCACTCCCATGCAACGATAAGAATGAAACACCGGGGAGATGATCGAAAAGGTTTCAACATTATAGACACTTGGAAAATTGAAGATGGAAAAATTGTAGAACATTGGGATGCCATCCAACCAATTGACGGGTTCATGCGATTCTACCTATGGTTGACCGGCGGTAATGTTCGGAATTCAAATGGGGTGTTCTGAAGCAGCACAATCCTGAAAAAGGAAAGTAACATGAAAACGAGAAATAACCTTGGTTACGGGAGGACAATTAAACCAAGTTCCTGAAGAGCGTTGAGGATGGTTTGCACAGCCAATGCCGCCAGCAGTAACCCTAAAATCCGCTCGGCCACATTGATGATGTCGGGGCTAATGTACTTTAAAATGACGCTTTCAGTCAGCAGCACCAGCAGGTTGATGGCCATCACAATAGCTAAAAGAAGGGCCATTAACAACAGCGTTTCCGTATCATCAGTGAAGCGGGCAGAGACCGTTGTCAGAATGACGATGCCAATGGGGGTGGCCATCATGGGCATCGCCAGCGGGTAGGTCGCGATTTCAGTAGGGTCGCGATCAGTGTCGACTTTGGTGTGGCCCTCAGAGAGGACCATGTCGATGCCAACGACAAACAAGATGGCCCCACCGGCAATGCTCAGCGCGAGTGTCGAAAAATGGAAAAGATCGAGAAGGACCTTGCCCAAGCCAATGAATACTAGACCGACAATAAAAGCAATCAGCACTGCTTTGATAGCGATTCGACGCCGGGTTGCCTTGTCCATATTCCGCGTCAGGTCAGCATAAACCAGCATCACTTTCAACGGCCCCATCGTCACCAGCAGGGCCATGAAAATGTCAAATGGGAAAAATTGGGTCATTTTGCAAAACCTTATTCGCTGAAGTTTCGGCAGCTTTGAACAGTTCCTGTCGGGTCATATGTTCAATCCAATAATGCCAGGTTTTGGCTGTCACAGTGACGATGCTTTTGATTTGGTCTTTTTGGGTAAAGTGTGGTCCGGCAGGTAAATAAAGCACATCCCCCTCCCGGCGCACCATCACATTTTCGACGATAATCGCTCGAACCAGCCAGATGGCCATCGCTTCCCCGGCACACTGCACGCCTACCCAGCCGGGCACGGCACTTTTTATAGTCTCTAAGCCGGTGATCATGTGGATGCCCCGTTCAATTTCGGCCACGACAGCGGCATATTTGCCTGGCTGCGCCGTGCAGTCGGCAGCCGTCACAGCCTGTAAAAGATCCCCCCGGTGCGCCGGACCTCCGGCTAAGGCCAGTTCACAAAAGGGGTTATCGGGATCATCAACGCCGAATATCTCATTCCAGGCGATACGACCCTCACTATCAAAAACCAAATCCGCGGCGGGCATGGGTGCCGGACTTACCATATCCAGACTATCTTGATAACGCGGTGGCAGAATCGCGTTAATCTTGGCCTGAAGCTGCTGGTATTCATCTTCATCGGGAGCGTTTTGTCCCGGTTTCAACTTATCATGGGTGTTCACTTCGGCCGCTAACTGCCGTTCGACTTCTTCCCAACTGACCGGCAGCAAACTGCGATCAGCCAGGGCCATTTCATGTTGTTCCTGCAAGAGTCCGAGCAGGGTAGGTTGGGCCGCAAGATGGGGCCCAAGGGCAGCATCTATGTCTTCCTGCATGGTGGCCTTTATTTGCGTAAGCGCCATTCCGGAAAATAAGACCCAGGGTAGGACGGTCAGTTTTTCAGTCCCAAAGGCTTTCATTCTGTCCAACACAACAGGCAGGGCGGGACGGCCGTTCTCTCCCACAAATGCCGGCTCCACCCATCTGAACGGTGCTGCTTCATAAACCAGGCGCGCCAATTTGCACATATCTGAATTGATCGGCGGATCATCATTCTCAAAGGCAAGGATGAGGCCGCTTTCTGCCAGCTTATCAAATTCTCCCCAATCAAACTGCTTGAAGAGCCTCACCCACGCTTCCCAGGTGATCGGTGGGCTGAGATGGAATTGTAAGAACGGCCAACGGCCGCTGGCCTGGGTGATAAACTCGGCAATAGCATTACTTTTATATGCGGCCGGGCTTAAAAACAGCGGAATTATCACCAGCCTGACGGCACCCTCTCTTAACGCTTGCGATAAGGCGCTGAGCAGCGGCTGCTGCCCCTCATCCAAGGCGCAGGGGATGACCGGCTGGCCTAATTGAGCTGCAAAGCTATCGGCAAGATGGGTAAAATCAGCCCAGGCATCTTTTTGCGAACTGCCGTTAGCCACCAGAATCGTCGTCGTGGGAATCATCCTAGTTAATCCGTGTTCTGGCCAGGAACCGGGTCTTGTCCGGATGTGCGCGGATCGAGATAATGTGGCTCAGAAATGCCCTGTTTGCGCATGGCTATTCCTGTCAATGCTTCTTGAATCACACGTAAACCATTCAGGGCTGTTGTATAGCCAGGGTCATGAGCAGGAGCCACTTCAACGATCTCCATGCCCACAACCGGGGCTTCTGCACAGAGACGGCGGATCATTGGGAACATTTCACGGGTGGTAAAACCACCGGGTTCGGGTGTGCCTGTACCTGGGGCATAAGCCGGATCCAAGGAATCGATATCGAAGGAGATAAATAAATACTCCGGGCCGTCTAGCGCCTCAGCAATCGCACGTTCCATCACGTTAGCGAAACCGTCTCGTTCGACTTCGGCCATATAATGCGAGCGGATGCCCTGGCTGCGCATCCATGTCATATCCTCTTCGGTGGGGGCATAGCCGCGCAATCCAACCTGGATGAAATTTTTGCCCGGTATATGACCATCATCAATCAGGTTGCGAACGGGTGTACCATGGGTGATATGGTGACCAAAATGATTCGATCCGGCATCATAATGAGCATCAAAATGAATAATGCCTACTTTGCCCTTGCCATAAACATCGGCCATTGCCATTCCATCAGGACGCATCAAGGAATGATCACCGCCCAGGATAATCGGGATAGCACCTGTTTCCGCGATTTCACGGACACGTTTACGAACTTCTTCATGTGAATTTACTGCGTTAAATGGGTCTATACCGGCATCGCCATAATCGACACAAGTGAGTATCTCATACGGTTTCACCATCACATGCAAATGGGTCAACACACTAGCAGCAGCCGGACCACCTGGTATATAGCGGTCGGCGGTACGTAGGGACATTGGGCCAAAAGCTGTTCCGCGCTGGCCGACTGATAAATCCAGCGGAGCACCAATAACCGCAACATCGACGTCGCCCGCTTTGAGATCTTCCGGGGTTAAACAGACGGGCCAACGCATAAATGTGGGGATGCCACCCGGCGCGACCGGGTTAACAACATAACGATTTAGTTCAATGGGTCCGGGTTCCCGCTTGGGATCATTGGAGCGATCATATTCTAACCGCCATACATCTCCTTCAATACCAGCCATAAAAAAATCTCCTTTTTTACAAGTTAAAATGGTTTTCCAGCGTGAACAAAAGTATAGGATAATATATGCTCAATGGCGAAACAATTTGCTCACAACAGCCAAAACTGTCATACTAAAATCAGGTAAAAGACTTTTAGACCCTTAAAGTCACTTTCGGGAATCACCACTTCGCAGGGTTTTTTCAATACAAAAGAAACTGTAAATGTCATCCCGAGAAACAACACATCGCAAGCGATTTTCTATGAGCAAATGACATACTTATGAACTATATCACATGTAACTGCGCATCCTCCGATGCGCGAGTTCCGAAACCGGCATCTGAGGATGCCTACTTACAATGATGTCATTGCAGCAGGGTATGTCATCCCGAATGAAATGAGGGATCTGATTATCAACCTTAATAAGATTTCTCGCTCCGCTCGAAATGACGATTTTACGGGCTTGTTTTTTAGCAGCGTTCCAGGAGAGCTTCATGCAGGAGATCAACCAATCAATTAAACTTGATGTATTTACCGACTTTGTTTGACCCTGGTGCTATCTCAGTACCGGGCGTATTGAAAAGTTAAAACAAAATTATGACATCATGGTCCATTACGTTTACTTTCCTCTTCATCCCAATACCCCGGACGAAGGCATGCGGCTGGATGAATACTTCAGGGGCAAGTTTGATATTCAGGCCGCCACGCGCCGGCTGAAAAATTTGATGGATGCCGAAGGGCTGCCTTTCAGTGAAGGGCGGATGATGACTTACAATTCACGCCTGGCGCAGGAACTGGCCAGGTGGGGGGAAGGATTTCCGCAGAGCGAATCCCTGAACATGGCGCTTTACCAGGTCTATTTTGTGGACGGGCGGAACATTGGGGATGTGGACGTGCTGCTGGATGTAGTCCGGCAAGTGAGGCTGCCGGTCGAGGAGGCGCGGGAGGTTTTGGAAGAGCGGCTGATGCAAACGGCCGTTGACCAGGATTGGCAGTTCGCACGGGGCATTGGCGTCACCGGCGTGCCCACTTTCGCCGTGGGTATGACCGGCGTTGTTGGCGCTCAACCATACGAGGTACTGGCGCAATTGGTCGAGCAAGGCGGGGCCAAAAAAAGGTGATTTGCGCGCTGACTTTCACCGTCCGCATCCTGGCAAAGAAGCAAAACCATATCAAGTACGCGCCGTGCGCGAATTTTTGCAAAAACTAGAGATAGAACCATGAAACCCATGACTTATAGAGAATATTCTGCCCATATTGCATACAGTGACGAGGACGAACTTTTTATCGGCCGTGTTGTCGGAATTCGAGATATGATCACTTTTCATGGAGAGAGTGTCGAGGAGATTCGAGATGCTTTTCATGATGCGGTTGATTTTTATCTTGAAACGTGTGCTGAACGTGGAGAGCAACCCAATAAACCTTACTCCGGCAAGGAATTATTGCGCATGCCGGTTGAAACGCATGCCTCCGTCGCCACAAAGGCGGAAGTAAGCGGCAAAAGTCTCAACCAGTGGATTGTCGAGGCTTTAGAGAAGGCAGCCAGTTAAGAAGAGATAGGTACCAGGCACATTTGAAGTGCCTGGCACCTGTGATTTGGGTAATACCAGGAGGGGGCATGCTGTTTGTGTTACGGCCGTAAAACCACCGGCATAAAGATGGCATAATCAGGCAGGGGTGTGATGTAGCGCACATGCAATTTTGGCCGGTTCTCTTCATTCGGGTTTTCGCGCGTGTCAAAACGCTTGGCCGAGGCTCCGCCGCTTTCATCCCCCATCAACAGCCAGCCATGATTATCGGCCGATCCGTCCACCCAGGCTTGAACCTCATCCCGCACCTGATCCGACGACCAGCTATACTCGCCAGCGCCGCCAACCAGGGTGCCGGCGCTGGCTGATGGGCTGAAATCGCCGCCCGGCGCATCCCAGAAGGCGTTATCATACTGGCTGTGCAGCCAGGTCGCATCACCGGCGGCCGCTTTAGCGCCCCCACCTTCTTCCGCCTCAGCATCCGAATCTCCTTCGCCCCAGTTCTTCTGCACCGTATGCAGGGTCACGGTCTTGTCACCGACATTCGTGCGCGACATATGCAGGTCCAGTGTGGCCGAAATCACCATTGAACCTTCGGGAATGGCTGACTCAACATCAAAGGCGACCAGGCCGCGCAGCGCCAGGTTGCCGGTCCTGACCCCGGTCAGGCCGGAGAAGAAATATTGCCCCATACCGTTGCTGACCTCGCCTGTTTCGCTTTCATACAGCGTGTTATCTTTGGCAGCCGGGATGGCGACCGTCGTTGAGGGCAGGGGCATGCGCACCACCGTACCCATTTCAGTTGGCCCATTGTTGATCACGTATAGGGCATGGTCAGGTCCAATTTCCAGGTCCAGGGGTGCATTTAAACCTTCGCTGACGATGGTGGTCTGCGCGCCATAGGGGGCAACCTGCACAATGCGGCCCAGGGGCGGCGGAGGACCAAGCAGGCTGTCTTTGGCCATTTCCAACACATAAAGCGCGCCATCCGGGCCAAAGGCCAGGTCAAGTACATTGGTGAAGCCGCTGGCATATACTTGCGGATCTGACCCGGGTTCAACGCGGTAGATGTTGGCGCCGCCAACCGGGAAGGGGAAGCCGGTCAGCCCGCTGACATAAAAAGCACCATCCGGGCCTATCTCCACGGCCGTCGGCACAGCATCCATGGGAATCATCATCCCGCTGCCGGGTGGGAACTCGACCATCTGCGCCGGGAAAACGGCCAGGGTAGAGATGTCGGCCGTTGGCGCGTTCCGTCGAGTATCCTGAAAATTAGCCACATTCAACAAAGCATTGGCACCGGCATCGGCAACTTTCACCTCATCCTCGACGACCAGCATGCCAAAAGGATTGCTGTCGACCTGCGCGCCGTCAGGGTTGTTGGCCCCTTCATAGCCGGCAACATCAGCCACATTTCCCCGCATCATCTCCTCATCAACATACACCAGTTGGCCGAAATCCATGCCCTTTGCGCCCAATGATCCCATAGGGTCGCGCACAGCGGGGTCGTTGCCCAGGCCCATCAAGATAAGCAGTTGGCCGGACTCGGTGAAGGCCACATCATTGGGTCCGGTGGCATCTCCGCCCGTATCCTTGATCGCCAGGGATGAAAGCCCCTCAATCACCCGCGTCTGATCGGCCGGTGTGCCGTCGCTTGAAAATTCAACCAGGGTCACCCCACCGGTTTCACCCAAGCAAAATTCAGCGCCACCGGCGCCTGGAATACAGGGTCCGGGGCCGCCGCTGCCGGATTCGGCAATATACAGCGAGCCGTCCTGGGCGAAGGCCATACCGCGCGGGTTATTCAACCCCGTGGCTACGATTTCAAATTCTGCCGGGGCGGCGGCTTCCGCCCCGGCAGAGTGCGCCGGCAATGGGCCTAAGGCCAGGATTGAAACGGCCAGGGCGATAAAAAGAACGAATAAAATAAGGGGAAGACGCAGGGTTGTCATCAAGACCTCCAATCTAAACAAGGGGATAATTTATATTATAACTTTGTTTGAACCCTTGTAAAATAATTTACTTCATTGGCGACTAACAAGTTAAAACAATCATCTTGTAAGCAAGCATCCTGGATGCCGTCCGGAAAAGTCGCGTATTCTTAGATACGCACGTACTTTTTATTCGGATTTATTTATTATCAGTTCAACTGATTTTCGCAGTACAGTGACCGCCGGCCGGCATCTCTTAGGGAATTTCTGTAATAGGGAACTTTCGGCCATCAACCGGCGTTATAGTATATGAAGCCTTTACAGAAAGGGGTGAATATATGAAGCTGATCCAATATACAGATAGAAAAACACGGGTATTTTTATTTTATCCGTTTTTCTCCCATCCGTGTTTATAAATCCTCTGAGATCTGAATTGTGTTTAACACCTCAGAGGTTTAAGTAGGTATTACTATTCAAAGGAGTATTTGAAATGAATCTTAAAAACAAAAAACAATTGTCAATCATTTTCTTGTTGGTCGCTTTGATGGCCCTGGTCATCAGTGGCTGCGCGCACGCTGTGGATGCAGGCAATGCGGCCGCTCAGGACAACGCCCCTACAGCGACGAACAGCATCACCGTCCTCGGTGTAGGAGAGGCGCTGGGCAGCCCGGACCAGGCGCAGGTCAATTTAGGCATTGAAACCTTTGATGAAACTGTAGACGTGGCCACCAGCGAGAATGAGACGATCATCAAGGCTCTGTTAAGCGCCTTGCAGGAAGAAGGCATTGCTGCTGAGGATATCCAAACCAGCAACTACAGCTTGTGGGCCGAGCAGCGTTATGGCGATAATGGCCCGGAAGGCATTGCCGGTTACCGCGTCTCCAACCAGGTCAACGTCAAAATTCGGGACATTGAGCGCGTGGGTGATATTTTAAGTACGGCCATTGATGCCGGTGCTAATATCATCTATGGGGTGAATTTTTCCGTCAACGATCGGGATGCGCTGGAAGAAGAGGCCCGGCAGGCGGCCGTCGCTAATGCCCAGGAGCGAGCAGAATCGTTGGCCATGCTGAGCGGGGTCACCCTGGGTGATGTGCAGTCGATCAGCGAAGTCTATACCCAGGTTCCCGGACCATTCATGGGCATGGGTGGCGGCGCCGGCATGGCTGTCGATGAAAGCAGCATTTCGCCTGGACAGCAAAGCTACCATGTGCAGGTGCAGGTAACGTATGCGATGGAGTAGGTTCGTAAACAGTAAACAGTGAGCAGTCTAATGCCAGGCACATTAAGAGTGTCTGGCATTTTTTGTTTGTCCCTTGACTTTAACACTGTGTCAACCTGTAGAATGGTGGTGAATTTAGTGGCGCACGCTTTCTAGCTTGCGCCCGTAACGCAAAAAGCCTTTTTTTGCGCAGTGAACAAATTAGGCAATTTGTTTTACATCAGGAACAAAAGATGAGTAACGATATTAAACGTGTGATTTTAGGAACGGGACAATTGGGGTTGGCCATCATGGATGAATTGGCGATCCAGGGTAAGGCTGTGAAGCTGGTCAACCGCAGCGGCAAAGTGAATGAGACGTTGCCGCAGGGTGTGGTTTTGGCAACGGCCGATGCCAATGACCCCGACCAGGTAGCCAGGGTATGCCAGGGAGCCGAGATTGTCTTTTTCTGCGCCCAGCCTCCTTACACCCAATGGCCGAAGAAGTTCCCGCCGCTGGCCGCCGCGATCATCGAAGGTGTCTCACGCAGTGGCGCCAGGCTAATCTTTGGCAGCAACGTTTATATGTATGGTCCAACAGACGGCCGTCCGATTCGTGAGGACTTGCCCTATGCCGCACAGACGCGCAAAGGGCAGGCGCGTGCCCAGGTGGCCAACATGCTGCTGGACGCGCACCGCCAGGGTAAAGTACAGGTGGTGATCGGCCGGGCGGCCGACTTTTACGGCCCGCGCGTGACTGATTCTATGGCCGGGGAGATCTTGTTCGGGGCCGCCCTGAAAGGCCAGACGGTGAACATGGCCGGCAACATCGATCTGCCGCACACATTGACTTATATTCGTGACTTCGCCCGCGCTTTGGTGACGCTCAGTGAACAAGATGAAGCATATGGCCAGGCGTGGCATGTGCCCAGCGCACCGACGATCAGCACGCGGCAATTTATTGATTTGCTGGAGGAAGAAATCGGCCGTCCCATCCGGGTGCGCGTGGCGGGTAAAAACATGATGCGCCTGGTCGGCCTTTTCAACCCCGAAGCGCGGGAAATGGTGGAAATGATGTATGAATTTGAGGAGCCGTTCATCATCGATCACGGCCGATATGCAGCCGCCTTCGGCAGCGAGGTCACACCCCACGCCCAGGCGATTAAAGAGACAGTGGCCTGGTATCGTGAGCAGGGTGATGAAGCATAATTTGCGCCAACCATGTTCAATATCGGTAAATGTGTGTATCTACAAGATAAATTATAAGCCCAACATTTCTTCTTCACTCATCTCGAAATCGTCATGTATTTTGAGTGTTTTGTCCTGAAAAAGGCCAAGTTTTACCTTTTTCGATTTGTAAGCGGCATAGGGAATAAGCACAGCTACCGGCTCTTTTTTCTTTCCATAAGTAATGATGACTTCTTCGCCCGACCGAACATGCTCGATAACCTCTGAGAAGTTTCTTTTGAACTCGCCAACCTGAAATGTTTTCATATAGGATATACCACTGTTTTCCTGACAAGTTGTCAAGAAAACTAATTTGTAGACCTGAAGAACATAATTATTTTAATGTCTCAGCTTTGCCTGGGCGGCCGCTAACCGGGCCACGGGCACACGGAAGGGGGAGCAGCTCACATAATCCAGCCCTGTGTCGTGGCAAAATTGAATGCTGCGCGGCTCGCCACCATGTTCGCCACAGATGCCCACTTTCAATTCCGGCCGGGTCTCGCGCCCTCTTTCCACGCCGATTTGCAGCAGTTGGCCGACCCCGTCCTGGTCTAAAACTTGGAAGGGGTCGTCGGCCAGCAGCTTATCCGTGATATAGTGGGACAAAAAGCGGCTGCTGTCATCGCGGCTCAGGCCAAATGCCGTTTGGGTTAAATCATTGGTGCCGAAGCTGAAGAAATCGGCATGGGCGGCGATCTGGCCGGCCAATAAGGCGGCGCGCGGCAGTTCAATCATCGTTCCCACATCGTATTCGATGGTCATGCCATAGGCGACCATGACCTCATCAGCCACTTTTTCGACAATAGCCCGCTGGTTGGCCAGTTCCGATTCGGCCGCAACCAGGGGAATCATCACTTCCGGATAGACAGCCACCCCCTGGCTCTGGGCCTCACAGGCCGCCTCAAAAATAGCACGAGCCTGCATCTCCGTCACTTCCGGGAAGATTAAGCCGAGGCGCACGCCGCGATGGCCCAGCATGGGGTTAGCTTCGCGCAGTTTATCGACTTGAGCCAGCAAACGCTCTTTTTGCACAACGTCGGACAGAAGGGCGTCGATCTGGCCGAAGCTATCAGCCTGGATCACCTGCAATTTCAGTTCGTATAGTTCAGCTTGCAGTTCCTCATACCGGGGCAGGAATTCGTGCAGCGGTGGGTCCAGCAAGCGTATGGTCACCGGCAGGCCGTCCATAGCCTGGAAAATTTGCAAAAAGTCCTGGCGCTGCATGGGCAGCAGCTTGTCCAGGGCGATTTCCCGGCTGGCCCGGTCGGCGGCCAAAATCATCTCGCGCATGACGGCCAGGCGTTCGTCAACGAAAAACATATGCTCCGTCCGGCAGAGGCCGATACCCTCGGCGCCAAACTGGCGGGCGATGCCGGCATCGTGCCCTGTTTCGGCATTGGCCCGGACGCGCAGGCGGCGGATCTGATCGGCCCAACCCATCAGGCGCTGAAAGTGTTCTCCCAGTTCCGGCTGTTTGGTAGCCACCTCGCCTAGCAGCACGCGGCCGGTTGAACCATCCAGGGTAATCCATTCGCCGCGCCGCACCTGTTGTTCGCCGACGTAACAATAACCAGCTTCTTCATCAATAATGATGTCCGATGCGCCGACGATGCAGGGCGTGCCCATGCCACGGGCCACTACAGCGGCGTGCGAGGTCATGCCGCCGCGCGCGGTCAAAATCGCCTTTGCAGCAACCATACCATGAAAATCATCCGGACTGGTTTCCAGGCGAACCAGGATCACCGACGCCCCTTCCTCAGCCCGAGCCACAGCGTCGTCGGGATTGAAAACGACCCGTCCGGCCGCCGCGCCAGGACTGGCCGGCAGCCCTGTCGTCAGCAGGGTGGCCTGCACGTCGGGATCGACTGTGGGATGCAAAAGCTGGTCCAGGGCATTGGGATCGACGCGCAGCACGGCCGTCTCCCGGTCAATCAAACCCTCACCAACCATGTCCACGGCGATGCGCACGGCCGCGGCGCCGGTGCGTTTACCCGTGCGCGTTTGCAGCATCCATAAACGCCCCCGTTCAACGGTGAATTCAACATCCTGCATGTCCCTATAATGGTTTTCCAACAGCTCTTTGATCGACAATAGCTGTTCAAAGGCCTGGGGCATCGCTTCGGCCAGCGTTTGGATGGGTTGGGGGGTGCGAATGCCGGCGACCACGTCTTCGCCCTGGGCGTTCAGCAGATATTCGCCAAAAAATGTCTTTTCACCGGTAGCCGGGTTGCGCGTGAAGGCCACGCCCGTGCCGCTATCATCTCCCAGGTTGCCGAAGACCATGGCCTGTACGGTGACGGCCGTGCCCAGGTCATCAGGGATCCGGTGCACGCGGCGGTAATCAATGGCGCGCCGGCCGTTCCAGGAATCAAACACGGCGGCAATGCCCATCCGTAACTGCTCATAAGGGTCCTGGGGAAAACTATCCCCGTGCCGGTCGGTGAAAATGATTCGCTTGTAAGCGGCAATAAGTTCGCCCAGTTGGTCCGCCATCAGGTCAATAACGTTTCCGCCGGCTGTCAACCGCTTGTAACGTTCCAGAACGCGGTCAAACTTATCTGCTGGTACTTTCATGACGATGTGGCCGAACATAGAGATGAAGCGACGATAAGCGTCGAGGGCAAAGCGACGGTTGCCGGTCAGCGTGGCTAACCCCTCGACCGTTTCATCGTTGAGACCCAGGTTGAGCACGGTGTCCATCATGCCGGGCATGGAAATAGCCGCCCCGGAGCGTACTGAGACCAGCAGCGGGTTATCCGGCCGGCCAAAGATTTTTTCAGTGGCCGCTTCAATCTCCTTCAAGGCGGCCTGAGCCTGGGACCACATCCCTTCCGGGAATTGATTTTCATATTGAATATAGGCGTTACATGCTTCTGTGGTGATCGTGAATCCCGGGGGCACGGGCAGCCCGGCGCGGGTCATCTCGGCGACATTGGCCCCTTTTCCGCCCAACAGGTCCTTCATGCTCGCCTGCCCTTCGCTGAATAGATAGACCCACTTATTTTCCCGCTGTTCGTATATCATGATGGCCTCCCTGTGGTTATAATGAACTAAAGCGTGATCGCTCAACCTTGACAGGTTTTGCTGCTTCTAATCATACCCGCAGAGGCGACACTTGACATCCTTTATTACACAAGCAGGCCTCATCTTATACTTTACAACGATATCCTGATCACTTACTATTTATGAATCTTGTATTTTAAAGAGGTAGACTTGTAACCGCGAAATCCATTTCGCGCCCCTCCGGCGAGGAATGGAATCCTCGGTTACGTTTACAGTTTAGTTCAATAAATGCCCTACTGTAGAACAAACTTTCCAGGTTGTTTCATGCGCAAGCTAGAAAGCTCGCGCTACCGTAGAACAACCTTTCCAGGCCTGTCCTGAGTTCATTGAAGGGTTGTTTCAGCGCAAGCTGGAAAGCTCACGCTACAATGTATTAGTAAGTTCAAAAAAACCATTATGTCAATTACTGTCAGGCAGGCTTTGAATATCGGCGGTTTACGGAAGGGGCGCTTACTCGCCGGAAGTCGCGGGCTGAACCGGGTCATTCAAGATGTCAATATTTTGGAAGCCCCCTGGGAGCCGAACTGGGAAACGAAAGATCAATTATTCCTGACCAGTTTCTACGCGCTAAGCAATAACGTACAAATGCAAATTGAAAATATCATCGGCCTGAACAAGAATGGATGCACGGCCCTGGTATTTCAGAAAGGTGTGCAGGATGCCCTGGACCCGCGGGTCATCCAGGCCGCGGAAGCTGTGGATTTGCCGCTGATTGAAATTGAGGAAGAGGTCGCTTATCCGGAGATCATTACCCCGCTTATTCAGGCGATTTCGCAGGAGAAGTCGTTTCTACTGCAACGTTCACAGGAGATCCACAACCGGTTGACAGGCCTCATTTTGAGTGGAGATGGCCTGCCGGCTGTTGTGGATGCGCTACAGGAACTCATCAAACGGCCGGTGGGCATCATCTCCACCTGGGGGGAAGTTTTGGCCGGCCAATCGTTTTCACAAGAGACCGAAGACCAAATTAAAAGTAAAAAATTCCTGCGCGAGATCATGCATTCGGCCAGTTCGAGATTGGCCTGGCACAAAGAAAGCGGCTGCTGGCTGACCCCCCTGGTATCTGGTGAACAAGGACAGATGGAGGGGTTTCTGCTAGTCTGGGATGCGCAGAAGGCGGCCAATCCGCTCGATCTGACGGCTATCGAACAAGCGGCAATCGTGGCTTCCCTGGAATTGGCTAAGCGGCGGGCCGTATTAGAAACTGAACGACGACTCAAGCGGGACTTCCTGGATGACATGTTGGCCGGTGAATACCATTCTGTTGATGCGCTCCTGGCACGCGGCCGTTCGCTGGGTTGGGATTTGATTAACAAACGGGTGGTTATGGTCGTCGACCTGAATCAGTTTGAAGCATATTATTTACGCCATATCGACCAGAGCGAAGAGCACTTCCAACAGATTAAAAGAAGATTTTTGCAAGGGGTTTTGCGGGTTGTGCAGAGCGAGAATCCTCTGGCAATCGTCGTGGAGAGGAGCGACAGCGTAGTGGTCATGCCTCATTTTGCGGCGGAGATGCCCTTGACCCAGGCCCAAAGAGCCACTCATTCCCTGGCCGAAATCATCTGCGCCGGCGTGCCGGAAACGTTGGATGAATTATCTATCTCTATTGCTATCGGCAGTTTTTATGAGCACGTGTCCGGGCTACGTGCCAGTTACCAGGAAGCGACGGCCGCCCTGGATGTCATCACCCGCCTGTCACATAAACCGCCCATTGTATGGTATGAAGATGTAGGCCACTACGTCTTATTCAGGCGGTTTGCGGACCAGGCAGAAGTCAGCCATTGGCTGGATCAGACCTTAGGCCGGCTGATTACCTACGATCAAAGGAATGACACGGAACTGGTAAAAACATTAGAGTTTTACTTTGACGCCAACCAGGTCAACCAACAGGCAGCGACGCGCTTATTCGTGCATCCCAAAACATTGAAATACCGCCTGCGCCGTATCGAGGAAATCCTGGGCATCGACCCCTTTGCCGGCGAGCGCCAACTGGCCTATTACCTGGCAACCAAGCTGCTGCGTCTCCGGTTGGCTCATTCCGAACCAACTGCTTAGCAGCCATTTATGGTTAAACGTAACCGAGGATTCATATCCTCGCCAGAGGGACGCGAAATGGATTTCGCGGTTACTTTCGTTCATTTATCCAATCGGGATAAATAGGCGCTCTCTATTTCATCTCTGTTCCCCATAGACGGCAAAAATCAGATCATTTAAACTTAAATATAGTGGTTTGTTTAAGTCAGGTGACAGTCACTTTGCTCATTATTTGAGCGACAACAAAGGGTGTAAAGTACCTGTCACTTATTAAGAAATCTGGAGTGAACCATGCACCTGAAAAGCGGCTTAGATGCGCTGACGATGGAAGCGGCCGTCCTCGGCGGTGCCGTTTTGGGATGTGGCGGCGGCGGCAAGCTGGAAGATGGTCTATACCTGGGTGAACAGGCTATCAATCAAAATGCGGCAGGTATCAACCAGTTAGCTTCCTTACCTGAGCCGGCGCTTGTCGCCGCCATCATGCCCGTCCATAGCTCAGGAACGGACACTCAAACGATCCGACCTTACCAGGCCCACCGCGCTATACAAATGCTGCAAGACGCTTTAGGGATGGAGGTGCAGGCGCTGATGAATGGGGGGCTGGGCGCCGTTGACAGCATCATCGGTTGGGAATTAGGCGGATTTTTGGGTGTGCCACTATTAAATTGCGGCATTGCGGCGACCCACCATCCCGTCTCCTTGCGTAATCTCATCGCCCATTGGCAGGAATTGGCTCCCCAGGATTCTTTTATTCTCAGCCTGGTTGGCCGGAATGGTACGGGTCAGGAGCATCTCCTGGAAGGATATCCGGCCGAGTTGCAACGCTTATTATGCCAAGTGCCGCTTTCCGAAAAGGAAAGTTATGTGGCCGCAGCCGGCCCCTTGCCGCCAAGGAACTCGCAGGAGGGGATGCAGCTTTCGCAGATCAGTCACACCTTGCAGGTCGGCCAGGTCATGCTCTCCGTCAATGAACTGGATGGGGAAGCGACGGTCGCTGCCTTGCAAGAACTGTTTTCGTGGCAGTTTTCTACCTTCGCGACGGTCACAGGGATGCGCTGGCATGGTCAGAGCCGGTCTGCCTACGGCCAGATCGATCTGCGCGATGTTGATAACCGGCATCTGCAATTAATCTACAGCCATCGCTATCGAGAATTAAGGGTTAATGGCCAACCAGCGGCCGCATTTCCTGACTTAATTAGCACCCTGGGCATTCGTGGAACGCCCATCACCGGTGAGGAGGTGTTTATGGGACAGGATTTGTACGTGATGACGGTACCTTATCGTGAGCAAGAATAGGTAACACAATTCTAAAAATCTTTTGTAAAAGGAAAGGAGCAGATGATGAATAAGAGACAAAATTGGTTCTTGATGATTGTTACCCTGTTGTTAATCGCGCTGTTTATGGCTGCCTGTGGTGGCAGCCAGGCGCCTGTTGAAGAAGAGTCTGCGCCGGCAGCGGAGGAAGAAGCCGCGCCTGAAGAAGAAAGCGCGCCCGCGGAGGAAGAAACTGCCGGAGAAAATGTGTTTATTTATGCCCATCCAACCACTTTCCCGGACTTAAATCCGGCCAGCAGTTTTTCCAACGATTTAGCGATCATGGCTAACTGTTATGAAACCCTGACATTCTATAATCCACCGGGCAGCAGTGATGTACTCAGCCCTAAACTGGCCACAAGCTGGGAGACCAACGAGGATAGCACCGAGTGGACCTTTAATCTGCGCCAAGGAATTACTTTCCATGATGGCGAACCATTCAATGCCGAAGCAGTCAAAGCAGCTATCGACAACACGATTGAACTCGGCGCAGGCGCTTCTTATATTTGGGCGCCGGTGGAGTCCATTGAAGTCGTTGATGAGTACACCGTCAAATTTAATTTGAGCTATCCGGCTCCCCTGGATTTGATTGCTTCCGCCGGCTATGCCGCCTGGATCTACAGCCCCCAGGCATATACGGAACTGGGGCACGAATGGTTCAATGAAGGTAACTGCGCCGGGACGGGTCCTTATACCATTGATAGTTACGAACGGGGGTCACGCATCGTCATGAGCCGCAATGAAGATTATTGGGGTGATTGGTCGGATGAGCAGTTTGACACAGCCGTCTTCCAAATTGTCGAAGACCCGGTGGTGCGGCAGCAGATGATGGAAGCGGGCACGGCCGACTTTACCTATGATATTCCGGCCGATAACCTGGAAGCGCTTGATGCCCGTGAGGATGTGGTGGTCTATATTAACCCCGGCTTCCAAAACCTGCTGGGTTTGCTGAACACCCGGAAACCACCTCTGGATGATCCACTGGTCAGACAGGCCATCTCCTATGCTTTCCCCTATCAGCAGTTTATTGAGGGTGTCATGGGCCAACGGGCCACCCAGGCTTATGGCCCAATCCCGGCCGGCTTGTGGGCGCACAGTTCGGATTTAAAACAGTATAGCTACGATCTGGAAAAGGCGGCTGAACTGCTGGCTGAAGCGGGTTATCCTGATGGTGGATTCGACCTGCTTTACACTTACGCCACCGGGGACCTGGATGAACAACAGGTTGGCGAACTGTGGAAGGCGGAACTGGCCAAACTGGGTATCAACCTGGAAGTGCAACCCATGACCTGGGAGGCGCAATGGGATCTGGGCAAGTCCGATCCGCAAAATGCGCAGGATATTTTTGCCATGTACTGGTGGCCGGATTTTGTCTCGCCCATTAGCTGGCTGTACGGCATGTTCCGTTCCGAGGAGGAAACGCTGTTCAACCTGGGCTACTACAATAACCCGGAGTTTGACGAGTTGATCGATACGGCCGATTCCATTACTGGCAGCGATCGTGAGCAGGCCACGCAATTATTCATCGACGCCCAGGAAATATTGGTCGAGGATGCGGTAGCCATGTTCTTCTACGACGTAGCCAACACCCACCTGGGCCGGGTTGAGCTGCAGGGCTTTACGGATAATCCCGCTTATCCCCACGTGGTGTTCGTCTACGATCTCAGCAAATAGCCAGCATTTAAGGAATGTGACAGTCACTTTGGCCATAAGAAAAATGCCCGGCACTTCAACCTACCTTCTTGAGGTTATACAGCAAAAAAAGTGCCTGGCATTTATAAAGGATTTAGCGAACAAACCACTTATTAAGGAGAAGAGTTAATGGCCGAAAAGATGGTGCGTACTGAAGACCAGGTTATGGAATTGTTTACTTTTTTCCTGGTTTGCGCCCGTACACAGTTAGAAGATCCTCATCATTATGCATCCATGCGCTTTCTAACCGCTGCGGAAATGATTCGCGATTTTGTATCCGAGCGTGTCTCGCCTGATGCGCAGCATCTGCTGGCTGCCAGCGTCGATAAAACCGAGCAGGCGCATATTATCATGAATGATAAAGAGGCTTTTGTCAGCGCATTGGATCACTTATGCGCCATGGTCGCCCAATATTGGGTGGAGCAAAACGGTCTGGAAGAGAGGTTTTCATGAGCACACATACACTGGATGTCATCAAAACTCGGCGTGTCATTCGCAATATGACCGATCAGCCCGTCGAGCGTGAGAAGTTGGAAAAGATTCTGGAAGCCGGGCGCTGGGCGCCTGTCGGAGGCAACCAACGCGTACACCGCTTTGTGGCGGTTCATGACCCTCTATTAATACAGCTGCTGCGCATGGTTTCGCCCGGTATGTTCCAAAAGCCACAAGCTATTATCCTGCTGTGTATCGACTGGGACGCGGTGCAGGCTGAAAATTTCTCCGATATGGATAAAGCTCCTTATATTGACCTCGGTTCGTTGATGCAAACAATGATGTTGGCCGCCCATTCCCTGGGCGTGGGATCGGGTCCGGTCACTTCATTTTCCCGCACGGCCGTGCGCGTCATTCTCAACATGCCGGCCAACCTGGAACCCGCCTTAATGGTCACCCTGGGCTATGCTGCACCCAAGAAACAACTGCCGATGCAGAGCAGTGTACGCGGCAAAAAGAAAAAAGTGACCTGGCAAAGCTTGACCGATTGGGAACGATTTGGGGAAAAACAAGGACAATAATCATGCAGCGCCTGGATTATATTCTAAAACGATTGTTGATGGCTGTATTTGTCTTAATCAGCGTCTCAATTTTTACTTTCTTAATCGCCCGTGTTGTGCCCTCCGATCCGGCCGCAGCCTGGGTCGGCCCCCGCCCGACGGCCGAACAAATCGAGAAAGCTACCATTGAACTTGGATTAGACCAGCCGCTATATGTCCAATATTGGCGCTATATAACAGGCATCCTGCAGGGTGATTTGGGCACATCAGTGACAACCCGCCAGCCGATTTTGACCGATGTCCAGACCTTCTTGCCGGCTACATTAGAGCTTGTTCTGGCCGGCATGTTCATCGCCGTGGTCATCGGCATCCCTCTGGGCGTTCTTTCTGGGGCCAATAAAGGGAGCTGGTTAGACCATTTGACCCGCCTTATTTCCATCGCCGGCGTTTCCATGCCCGCCTTTTTGCTTGGCCTGTTGTTGCAGTTTCTCTTCTTCCGGCAATTAGGCATCCTGCCCCTGGGAGCCAGAATCTCTACAGAGGTCTCCTTATCGAACCCGGTTGAAGTCATTACCGGCATGTATCTGATCGACACCCTGCTCACCGGCAACTGGGTGGCCTTTGAAGATGCCTCCTTGCACATCATCCTGCCCGCTATTGCCCTGGCCACTTATCCCATCGGGCTGGCGATCCGCATGACGCGCTCCACGATGATCGAAGTATTAAATGAAAAGTACATCATGGCCGCGCGCATCAGTGGCATTCACGAACGGACCATTCTTTTTGTTCTGGCGCTCAAGAACGCTATTGTGCCTACCTTGAATGCCTTAGGTTTGGCGTTTGTGTACTCTTTAACCGGGGCGATTCTGATCGAAATCATCTTTTCCTGGCCCGGCCTGGGAACCTATATAACCAATGCCGTTTTAAGCGTTGATTTCCCGGTTATTGTCTCCGTAACGTTGATCATGACCGTTTTCTACATTTTCATCAACCTGTTTCTTGATATCGCCCAAGCCTTGATCGACCCGCGGGTAACCTTGCAGTAGGGAGGATTTGCAATTATGGCCACGACCGTTGCCGACCTGGCAGTAAGCGTAGAAGATCTCCCGGAAGCCAGGCGTATTTCCGAGTTTAGTCTGATGTGGCGCGCCTTCCGGCGCGATCCCCTGGCCGTGATCAGCCTGGTGATTTTGCTGGTCTTCATTCTGGGCGCCGTTTTTGCCCCTTTCCTGACCCCGTATGCCGGACAAGGTTTGGGGGATCCCAATATTTTGGAGAAATTCAGCCCGCCCAACCTGACGCACCCTTTAGGCACGGATTATCTGGGGCGGGATGTGCTGGCACGTGTCTTATTCGGCGGGCGTAGTTCGCTGGCCATTGGGTTTTTGGTCGTTTTTCTGGCCGTGATCATCGGCGTGCCTTTGGGCGCTGTCGCCGGTTTTTATGGCGGCCGGCTGGACAATCTGCTGATGCGCATCACGGACATCTTCCTGGCCTTCCCGCCTTTGTTGTTGGCTATTGCCCTGGCTGCTGCCCTGGGATCGAGCTTCGTCAATACCATGCTCGCCATTTCCTTCACCTGGTGGCCCTGGTATGCGCGCCTGGTTCGCGCCCAGACGCTCTCGTTGCGCGAAAGGAATTATATTGAGGCGGCGCGCAGCATCGGCGTGCCTAATTGGAAGATTATCACTTCGCATGTGCTGCCCAATGTGATGACGCCGGTCATGGTTCAGGCCACGATGGATCTCGGTTCGGCGATCCTGATCGGCGCGGCGATCAGCTTTATCGGCCTGGGTGTGCAGCCGCCCACAGCCGATTGGGGCACGATGATCAGCGTCGGCCGCATCTATTTTTTGGAACGCCCCTGGTTCGCCGGTTCGGCCGGCCTAGCCATTTTCCTGGTCGTGCTGGCTTTCAATTTGCTGGGCGATGCCGTGCGCGATGCCGCCGATCCGCGAACACGCCGCGCAGTGGACGTCGGACGTTAATTTGCAGAGGAAGATTATGGATATCACCATATTAGCCATCGAAGATCTGCACGTACACTTTGACACATACGCCGGGACGGTACATGCGGTCAATGGCATGTCGCTGCACGTGGTCCCCGGTGAAATGTTTGGGCTTGTGGGCGAATCCGGCTGTGGCAAATCGGTGACCGGCCTGGCCGCTCTGCGCGCCGTTCCTGCCCCTGGCCGCATTGAAAACGGGCGCGTCCTCTTCAAAGGGGAGGATATCATGCAAAAGAGCGAAAGTGATATGCAGCAACTGCGCGGCGGCCGTATCGCCATGATTTTCCAAGATCCCACCGCTTCGCTCAATCCGCTCTTTACGGCCGGCAACCAGATCACGCGGCAAATCCGGCAGCATCATAATCTCAGCAAACAGGCCGCCAAAGAACGCGCGTTGCAGATGTTCAATGAAGTAGGCTTGCCTGATCCACAAAGAATTTATACCGCTTACCCGCACGAATTGAGCGGGGGCATGAAGCAGCGGGTGATGATCGCCATGGCCCTGGCCTGCGGGGCCGAACTACTGATCGCTGACGAACCGACAACAGCCCTGGATGTGACCATCCAGGCGCAAATCCTCTCCCTGCTTTCCGAGCTGCGGCAAAAGGAAGGATTATCCATTCTATTGATCACCCATGACCTGGGTGTTGTGGCCGAAACCTGCGAGCGCGTTGCTGTGGCTTATGCCGGGCGTATCGTGGAAAGTGGGCCGGTCGAAAATGTGCTTTACCAGACCAAGCATCCTTATACGCAAGGATTGTTGGCTTCGTTGCCGGATTCGGCCGAGCAGGGGGTCCCTTTGCGGGTAATTAAGGGTAATGTGCCGGATGGACTGAACCCGGTGCCAGGATGTCCTTTTCACCCCCGCTGTCCGGAAGTGATGGATATATGCCGTGAAAAAGACCCCCCTTTGATCCAACTACAAAGCGAGGGGCATTGGGTGGCCTGCCATTTATATGAGGAGGGGTCATGAACGATAACAATCCGTCCCTGCCAAGGCCGGCCGATGGCGAAGTCGGGGCCAGGCAAGCCCCACTCCTGGAAACCAGATCTTTAACCAAGGTCTTCACTTCACGCAAAGGATGGTTGAGCCGCCAGGAGCGGCACGTGTATGCCCTGGACAGCGTCGATCTGTCTATTCATGAACAAGAGACATTAGGGGTCGTGGGCGAATCGGGTTGTGGCAAGACGACCTTAGGGCGCGCCATCATGTGGTTGACTGAGCCAACGGCCGGGCAGGTGGTGTTTGCGGGCCAGGATTTAGCAACGGCCGATAAACAGACGCAGAAGCGTCTTTTCCATGAGATGCAGATGGTTTTCCAGAATCCTTACACGTCGTTTGATCCGCGCTTCACAGTCCTTAAATGCGTGGCCGAACCTTTGGTGACCCATACCCGGCTGCGTGGCGATGCTTTGCGCCAACGCATTTATGAATTATTGCAACAGGTGGGCATGCCCGGCGAGATCATGCACCGTTATGCCCATGAATTTAGCGGCGGGCAGTTACAGCGCATTGCTATCGCCCGCGCCCTGGCCACGAATCCGCGCTTTATCATCCTGGATGAACCCACATCGGCGTTAGATGTATCAGTCCAGGCCCAGATTTTGAATTTATTGCAGGTGTTACAGCGTCAATTAAAGTTGACTTATCTGTTCATCTCCCATGATTTAAGCGTTGTGCAGCATATTAGCGACCGCGTAGCGGTGATGTATTTGGGCAAGGTCGTGGAATTGAACGATGCCCAGGCTATCTTTGACGGCCGTGCACGCCACCCCTATACCCAGGCGCTGCTCAGCGCCATGCCGACAGTCGCCAAGGAGCAGCGACAGGAGCGCATCATTTTAAGAGGCAACGTGCCGAATGCGGCCGACCCCCCGTCAGGATGCACCTTTCACCCGCGCTGCCCCGCAGCTATACCCGTTTGCAGCCAGGTCGAACCGGCGCTGGATGATCGCGTGGCCGGCCACCCGGTCGCCTGCCACCTGGTGAATGAACCCAAAAAGGAGTAAATCAATGCCCTACGGAAAATTAGAAACCATGCAAGATTGCCGAGACTTCGTTGAAGGCTGCCAATTTATGGGCACCGGAGGCGGCGGGAAGGCTGAAATAGGCTTGAGTATGCTGCGGGAGGCCCTGGCCGACGGCATTCCACTAGAATGGGTCGATGTCGCGGACATCCCCGACGATGCCTGGACCATTACCCCTTACAGCATGGGTTCCATCGCCCCCCTTGCCCCGGAAACAGTGGCTGAAATAGAGCGCCTGGAACTCGTCGATAAGTATGGCGAACGCTCGATGGAGGAAGCGATCAAACAGATCCAGGAGGAACTAAAGCAGCCCATTGGCTGTGTCGTCGCCGCCGAATTAGGAGCCGGCAACACTCCTGCGCCCCTGGTTTGCGGCGCACGCCTGGGCATCCCGGTTGTTGACGGGGATTATGCCGGGCGGGCGATCCCCGACGAAATGCAAGGAACCCCCTACCTGCATGGCAAGAATAGCTGGCCTTTTGCCAGCGTGGATAGATGGGGCAATGTGGCCATCGTCAAATACACGGCCAACCCACACCTGTTAGAACGCATCGGAAAAATGTTAGCCGTTGCCGCCTATGATGGCACGACCATCGCTTCAACTCCCTTAAAGGGCCGGGAGATGAAGGAGGTTGTGGTGCCGGGCACGCTCAGCAAAAGTTTTGCCCTGGGTCGCGCGATGCGTGAAGCGCGGGATAGGGACGCAGACCCCATTGCTGCCGCGATTGCCTGCACAGGGGGTTGGCGACTTTTTGAAGGGACCGTGACCGGAAAAGATTGGGAGGATCGGGATGGGTATATGTTCGGAACCATCTATCTCCGCGGCCGTGGAGATTATGAAGGACAAACCCTTGAGGTCTGGTTTAAGAATGAAAACCATATCACCTGGTTGAATGGCCAACCCTGGATTTGCAGCCCGGACCTGGTTACCCTGGCCTATAAAGAAAACGGTCTGGGAACAACCAATGACCTGATCCGAGAAGGGGATGAGATTGTAGCCGTGGGCATCAAAGGGTTGGAATCTTTTCGCACAGAATTTGGTCTAAATGAGGCCGCCGGTCCGCGCTATTTTGGCTTTGATATTGAGTATGTGCCGATTGAAGAAATCATGGCCAGGGGCTAAGGAATAAATCAAATGGTGTACAAGCTGGGCGTTGAACCGCGTGATGAATTTTATTACCTGGAATTGAACAAAGCTGCCCATAAACTGGTGACGGAGATGCGGCCGGTAGCCGGAAAGGAAGTCATGATCACGGCCGACAGCGCGGCCGATTGGCGCGTTGCCCAGGCGACGGCGGCGGCGGTTTATGCCGCCGGCGGCGTGCCCACATTAATCAGCTACCATACCCTGGATGAACCGATGGTTGAGCCGCCCAAACCGGTTCTTGGCGCCTCACAACAGGCTGAGATTTGGTTCAATTTCTCTGTGGCCTACCAGTTGTATAGCCCCGCTTATCACGCCGCTGTAGGGAACGGCTGCATTTATGTGGAGCTGACGGGGATGGATGTGGACATGATGGTGCGGACGATCGGCCGTGTGCCGTACCACTCGTTGCAGGAGATGAAACGCTGGCTTTATCAAACGTCGCAGGAGGCAGATAGCATTCGCCTGACCACCACAGCCGGCACCGATTTACGCATGGCCGTGGACAAAGCCGGGGACCATTTCTGGGAAGATCCGCCGGAGCGGGGGGGATTTCCCCAAATGCTGGGGGGACAATCCGGCTTTATGGCGCACCGGGAGAGCTATGAAGGGGTCCTGGTGTTTGATGCGGCCATATGGCCGCCATCAGATTTGGGTCTGCTGCGTTCCCCGGTCAAGTTGACTCTGGAGAGAGGACTCATCCAAAAGATTGAGGGCGGCCCGGACGCGCGGATCTTTGAACGCTGGCTGGCCGGTTTCGAGCACCGGGAATCGTATCGCATGGACCACGCGTGTTATGGCTTCAATCCCGGTGTGCCGCGCGCCACGGGGCGCATCCTGGAAGATGAACGGGTGTTTGGCTGTATGCAGTTTGGCGTTGGGGCTACGGATTATGGATCGCCATCACACACGGATGGTGTGGTGCTCAACCCTTCCATATGGCTAGACGATATGCAAATTGAGGAGAACGGCCGTTATATTCATCCCGACCTGGTTGCATTTTGTCGCCAGATGAACGCGCCTGGTTATTAGAAATGTTTTTACCTACCAATAAACACGGCCGCTGCTGCCGTCAACGGTTACAACCATCCCTTCTTGCAGCCGGGTCATCGCTTCAGCAACATTGACAACCGCCGGCACACCATACTCACGGGCCACAATGGCTCCATGAGACAGTTGTCCGCCATAAACCAGGATCAGCCCGGCAGCGAGGGGAAACACAGGGGTCCAGCCAGGGTCTGTGGCCAGGGTCACTAGAATGTCGCCGGGTTGCAGCCGGCCGGCCTCAAGGGGACTGCGAATAATGCGGACGGGACCTGTAGCCTTGCCGCCGCTCGCCGGCACGCCCTGCAGGCCTTCGGCGGGGGACAATTGTGGATTGGGCAAAAGATTCCCGCCAGCGTCGACCGCCTCCGGAAAGGGATAAGAACACCAGAAATCATAAGCCTGCCGCCGTTCGGCCGTGAGCGCCGGAATGGACCGGGGCAACCCTGTTGCATCCCCATTTTCGATGACGAGGCCGATCTCGCCATGCGTGAGAAAGAAAATATCCTCAACTGCAGACAGGATGCCTCGTTCGTGCCAACGTTTTCCCAGCTCTACAAAAAGCAGGCGGCGTGACAATTCCACTTTGGCCATAAAATGGCGGCTGTTATCACGGCGTCGCACCTGGTTTTGCGCCAGCAGCAAAACCCGGCGAAAGAGGGATCGCCGGAAGGGATCCAGTTGTTTCTCAAATGCCCGCCGGGCCGCTTGTGCAGAGGGTTGCCGCGGATTCTCTTGTTCGGCCGGAGCAGCCGATAAATAACCCGCAGCCAGGGCAATGATCTGTTCCGGCGCTTCGACCCAACGAGGCAGCGAAATTTCAGGTTCGGCCGGGCAGCGATGGCCAAATTCATCCATAAACTGCCCCAGAGCCTCTCGCACAACGGCCACTTGCGGCAGAACTTGCAGTTTATTCCAGGCGGCTTGTGGTGGATTTTCTCTCACGACCTGAACCAGGTCGGCCTCGCGCAGCGCCTGGGCAATCCGCTGCAAGGCAGGACCCATTTGCGCTGCATACACGCCGGTCAAACCCGTGATCAAAGTCTGTGCGAGACGGGCATCATTGGCCCATTTTTTGGCCATCCATTCCAAGGGCGCGAATGAAAGGAATGCGCCCGTGCTGACGGTTGTATGTCGCTGGTAGACCTGAATGCGGCGCGGCTCCCAAACCATCCGAATAGCATGCCATAATTCTGCTTCACTCATGGCTGCGAGATCGCTGTTTTGCAACGCGGCCGTCCAGGCATCAATTTGCTTAAACAGTTCGGCTTCATCCTTTGGCAGTTGTGGCTCCTTTGGAGAAGATTGAGAGCGGCTGTTCATGCTTTGCCGGAGGAGCTGCGGAAGCCGGACCAGCAAGCGCCAGGGCCGAAATCCAGCTTTTGGCAGCAAGTCCGGGCGGCGGCTGCCCCAGGTGGCGTTGATAAACGAGGTCGGCAATCCCAAATCGGCCGCAAACTGCCGCATGCCCCCTTCATTGGCATAAATGCGTCCATATATTCGACGAGCCATCTGTATCTTTTCGCCGGAAGAGAGTTGAACCTCAGCAGCATCACCCATCAACTGAAAACTGGAAAGAGTCAATGGGGTGACCGGGTTGGGCAGGACTTCGCCAAAATTAGCTCGCGTCCACAAATCAAAGGGGTGTGACATATTCTCTTCCGGCAGCCACTGGTCATCTCCTGGCGCATGGACTTCATCTGCCGGCAGCGATGCTACTTGAGGCGCCTCTGTTGTGACGGCCCTGCTTTGTAGAATATAGAGTTGTTCACCGGCAATCGCCCATTCAATATCCTGGGGCATTCTAAACAGGTCGGCAATGGCCAACCCTGTATCGGCAAGCTGCCTGACCTGGTTATCTGTCAGAATGGAGATGTCGCCCTGGGTCTTGGCCGCTTCGATATCTTTGCTATGCCGGTTGACGCGGTAATGATCGGGGGTAGCCACCCCGCTGACCAATGCATCTGCCAGTCCTGGCACGGCTTCAATGATGATAGTTTCCTGGTTGGGACTGACCGGATCTTGCGTGAAAAGCACCCCGGCACAATCGGCCGGCACCATTGGTTGCAGCAATACTGCCATGTGGACGTGATGGGTTTTGATAGTATGCTCACCCCGATAGGCAACCGCCCGACCCATCCACAAACTGGCCCAACATTTTTTGATGGCTTCGAGCACGGCCGTTTCCCCCTGCACATGCAAAAAACTGTCTTGTTGGCCGGCAAAGCTGGCCTCTCTCAAATCTTCTGTCGTTGCTGAAGAACGCACCGCCACCGGCTTGCTCCCCAGGCTCCGATACGCCTTCCGAATTGAATCAGCCATAGAACCCGGCATTTGTGCAGCGACAAATTGTCTTAATATTTCCCCATCTGAAATGGAACTGTTGGTCCAGGATTGAATTGAACCATCAAGATTATTTGCTCTGATAAAAGCCTGGTACGCTTCAGTGGCAATTACTACGCTGGACGGGACTGGATATCCGGCTAACAATAGACGATTTAGATTGGCCGCTTTGCCCCCAAGCAGGGCAGTTGAAGATTGGCTCTGTTCTACCGGTAACGTCACAATCATTATTCCCATTCTCCTAAGACACTGTTGCGCGAGCTTTCCAGCTTGCGACTGAACAAATTAGGCAATTTGTTCTACGGTAGCGTGAGCTTTCCAGCTTGCGTCCTGTAACGTAAACATTCTTGTTTGCGGAAGGAAACAAACAGGAATGTTTGTTCTACGGTAGCGCGCGCTTTCCAGGTTGTTCTACATTGTGGCTCCCTTTACCACCATCCGGATAGCCCAGGTGGCATGATCGGCCGCTTCTTGCCAGGTCAGGTCCAGGTAATCAGTAAAGGCCCGGATAACGGCCGATGTTGCTAAAACAAGAACAACATTTCGCAAGCGTTCTTGTTCATCTGGCGCTAAATCAGACGCAAGCGGCATTAAAATTTTTTCAATCATCCGCAGCCGTTCCGGCCGCGTGGTGCGCCGTATGTTGGCCGCTGCTTCGCTGATGGCCGCGGCGCGCATCGTTTCATCCATGCTGTCAGCATTAGCATAAAACGCCGCGATCATCTGCAAATAATGTTCCAAATTGGGCTGCTCATCCAATGCAGGCGCTCCGATTTTCCCGGCAATGTAATTGGGTAATGCATTGAAAAGTGCCTGTTTGGTTGGAAAGTAGCGGTAGATGGTTGGAATAGATACTCCTGACACTTCTGAGACGGCAGGAATTGATGCCTCGGCGATGCCATCGGCCATCACTCTGATTAACCCTTCCAGGATACGTGTGCGGGTTTGCTGCTTTTGCCGTTCTCGAATCTCACTGCTGTAAGGGCGTGTTGCGTTTGTATTCATGATATGAATCATATCACGAATATGGCGAGAATGTCAATTAATTATGTGGATGTAGGGTGTTTGGAGAAATTAAAAGTGCCAGGCATTTTGAAAATGCCTGGCACTTGTATCGCAATTCGTAGCACAAATTGCCTAATTTGTGTCGTTGATTGCGTTACTCAGTCATAATATCGACCGTGGCGGTCATCCCCCAGCGTAGGGGCAAATCGGTCTCTTCCAGTTCAATCGTCACTTCATAGGTCACATCACCACGTACGACGGCGGCGACGGTGCCGATATCGACCACGGTGCCATTGATCACTTCGCCGGGCAGCGCGTCGACACGCACTTCGGCGGGCAGGCCGTTCTTGACAGCAACCACATCCAGCTCAGTCAGATCGGTGGTCCTAACCTGCCAGCCGGCAAAGTCGGCAAAGCGGGCTACCGGCGCGCCAGGGGCGACCAGTTCACCAACCTCGGTCAGGATTTCGCTGACCTGTCCGGGGAAGGGGGCGGTCAAGGTCATGCGGTCCAGGGCGGTTTGGGCGGCTTGCACATCAGCTTCGGCCTGGGTGACGGCCGCTTCACTCTGGGTGACGGCCGCATCGGCTAGGGCTACCTGTACGAGCGCCTGCTCGACGCCCAGTTCGGCCTGGGAGACCCCAACTTCAGCCTGCTGGATCTGCTCATCCCGCGCGCCAGCCGTCAGCAGGTCAAGCTGGGCCTGGGCCTGGTCGCGGCCGGCCTGGGCCACACCCACTTCGGAGTTGGCCAGGACCCGTTCGGCCGTTGTTGCGCCAGCACGGGCTTCTGCTTCAGCAGCCTGGGCAGAGGCCAAGTTGAGTTTAGCCGCTTCTAACTGGGCGCGGGTTTGTTCTTCCACCGGTCCATACAGGGGGCAAACTTCACCGCCGCCCGGCTTCTCAAAGCAGGCGTCGATGATATTGTCATAGGCGGTCTGGATCTGGTCCAGTTCCGCCTGGGCCTGCGCCACCTGGGCTTGCGCCGACTGCACAGCAGCATCGCTGACGCGCACGGAAGAATCACGATTGCCCGCGGCGGCGACGATCGAGGCCTCGGCGGCGGCCAGACTTCTTTCGGCGGCGGCCAGCTCTTCCGGCGTCGCGCCGGAGCGGACCAGTTCAAGCTGCGCTTCAGCAGAGGTG
>JANQGC010000208.1 GCA_028277515.1 Anaerolineae bacterium | reverse complement strand
GCCCAGTTTGCAGAAGTGCGCACCCACTTTGGCCGCGTAGTCTCCCTGGCCATGAAAGTAGCAGTGATCACCGGTCCCGTGCGCCGCTTCGTTGTCGGCGATCCGGCTTACTTTCGTATCGACATCATGGCCGGTGAAACCTTGGAGCGCCTGGCCACGGCCGAACATCAGATCGGGCGCGGCGAAATTGCCGTCGATGAAGGAACGGCTAACCGGTTTCGTGATGCCATAACGGTCAGAGAATGGCGACTCGATCAGGAATCGGGACGGCGTTTTGCTGTTATCGACAATCTCGCCTTGAATGTATCCCCAACTCCCTGGCCGGACAGCGGCGATCTGGTCCTGGACGAGGAGATCAAAGCGGCCTGGCTGCTGCCTCGCGTCTATGATCGCTTGAACAGTGGTTTGGGCGAGTTCCTGGCCGAGATTCGGCCCGTATACTCCCTGTTCCTGAGTTTCGCCGGCATTGACTATGATGCCGACCCCAACGCACCTGAAAAGTTGGACAGCTTCATCCGCGGAGCACAACGGATATTCACCCGCCTCGATGGCAGCATGACCAGCATGACCATTGGCGACAAAGGCAGCTATTTCTCCGTCGCTTTCGGCGCCCCCGTGGCTCATGAGGATGATGCCGTGCGTGCCGCAGCAACCGCTCTAGCCCTGCACGACCTGGCCAACAGCTTATCCTACCTGGAAGCGGTGCAGATCGGTATCACCAGTGGCCGTGTGCGCTCCGGTGCCTATGGCAGCACCACCCGCCGCACTTACAGTGTCATCGGCGATCCGGTCAACCTTTCCGCCCGGCTTATGGCCGCCGCCAAACCGGGGCAGAGCCTGGCCGAAGAGGTTGTCAAAGCGGCCACCGGCGATCGTTTCCTCTGGGAAAGCTTGCCCAGCGTGCGCGTCAAAGGCAAACGCGATCTTGTTGCCGTTTCTCGATTGGTGGCGCACAAAAAATCGCGAACCAGCAGCCGCCTCGAACCCCAATATCAGCTGCCTATGGTTGGCCGTGTCAAAGAGCTGGCCCTTTTTCAGGAAAAACTGGATGCGACACGTTGGGGTCACGGGCAGGTCATTTCTATCGTCGGCGAGGCCGGCATGGGCAAAACCCGTCTCGCTGCTGAAGGGATTCGCGCGGCGCGCGAAAGTGGGCTGGTTTGCCACGCCGGTGAATGCCAGTCCTATGGTACCACCACCAGCTACCTGGTCTGGCAAGGGATCTGGCGCAGTTTCTTTGATCTCGATCCAGCGCTTTCCTTAGATGCTCAGATAGCCAGCCTGGAGATGCAGCTACAGCGGTTAGATCCCTCGCTGCTACCCCGTCTACCTTTATTAGGCGCAGTGCTCAACCTATCCATTCCTGATAATGATCTCACCCGTTCCTTGGACGCTAAAGTGCGTAAATCCTCATTGGAAGATCTACTGCTTCGTCTTTTGGAGGTACGGTCAAGGGTCGAGCCAATGCTGCTGGTGCTGGAAGATTCCCAATGGTTGGATGATTTATCGCGGGAATTGATTGGGTACATTGGTCGAGGTCTGGCGAAAATGCCCGTTCTTTTATTGCTGGTCTATCGCCCACCCGACACCCTACGAGAGCAAGCACCGCCTGTTGAACATTTACCGCATTTTACGCTAATCACCTTGACCGAGTTTTCCGATGAGGAAACGCTCCGCCTGGTGGAATTGAAGCTGGCGCAAATGTTGGGTGAGGAAACAGAGGTGCCACCGGCGCTGCTAGAACGGATCACTGGCCAGGCAGCGGGCAATCCCTTTTATGTCGAGGAATTATTGAACTATTTCCAGGATGTCGGGGTTGATCTGCAAGATATAGAAGCGCTGGAGAGTGTCGATCTGCCCACCAGCCTCTATTCTCTCGTCCTGAGTCGCATTGACCAGTTGGAGGAATCGGAACAGTTGACACTCAAGATCGCCAGCGTGATCGGCCGCCTTTTCCGCGCGGCAATGCTCTGGGGCGTTTACCCGGACCTGTCCCTGGATGAAGTGCACCGTAATTTGGATGTTTTGAGCCACCTCGAATTGACCTTGCTGGATAGCCCATCGCCGGAGCTGACCTACCTCTTTAAACATATCATCACCCAGCAGGTGGCCTATGAAAGTCTGCTCCACTCCACCCGCGCCATGCTGCACGAACAGATCGGCTTCTTTATCGAGCGCTCCTATCCAGACACCTTGGAGGAATACACTAACCTGCTGGCCTTCCATTTCGAGTACAGTGAAAACGAAGCCAAAAAGCGCAAATACTTACTCAAAGCTGGGGAAATGGCCCAAAAGGATTACGCCAACAGCGCGGCGATTACCTATTTTGAAAAGACCCTACCCCTTTTGGGGGGTCGCACACTAGTCGATACCCGTCTCAAACTAGGTCGGGTTTTAGAGCTGGCCGGCCAGTATGACGGTGCAGGACACCAATACAAAATCGCCCTGTCTGAGGCCGAAGCACTGGCCGATCAGGAGGCTGTAGCCTGGTGCCAGACCTCAATGGGTGAACTTTCGCGTAAGCAGAATGAATACGAAGTTGCGGCTAACTGGTTTGCACAAGCCCAGGAGACATTTGAGGCGCTAAACAATAAGCCTGGCATCAGCCAAGTCTTACACTACGCAGGTACCCTGGCATCTCAGCAAGGCGATAAGGTTCTGGCAAATCAACGCTATAACGAAAGCCTCATCCTGCGCAGAGAGTTGAACGACCGAGAAAACGAGGCCAGTTCCCTGAATAACTTGGGTATTGTGGCCCGTGACCTGGGAAACCGAGAGGCAGCGCGACGCTATTACGAAGATAGCTTGGCCATTCGTGAAAACCTAGGCGACCGGTGGGCCATCGCTGCTTCATTAAACAACTTAGGAAACCTGGCCATCGATACCGCAGACTACGTCAATGCCCGTAGCCTCTTCGAACGTGCCTTAGTCATCTGGCGGGAAATTGGTGAACGGTGGGCGACGACCAATACCATCCATAATCTGGCCAATGTCGCCCGCGAAGAAGGAGGTTTTCAGCAAGCGAAAGCCCTTTATGCCGAAAGTATCGGCGGCTGGCGGGATTTGGATGATCGGTGGGGTATGTCTTATTGGCTGGAGGATACCGCACTGCTACAGTTGCGGCTGGACCGCAGGGAGCGTGCTTTGCAATTGATAGGTGCAGCGACTGCTTTGCGCGAGGAAATCGGTGCGCCACGGCCGCCGGCTTATGATGAAATACTGGAAAAGGGTTTACTCCCGGCGCGGCAGGCATTGGGCGAGGAAACGGCAAGGGCAGCCATAAAAATTGGTCTGGCCCTCGAATTAGATCAAGCCATTAACTTAGCCTTGGCTGCCGATCTTGGAGAAACATAGCCTTATAAATATAAGATTGTGTCCAGTTGCTCCGCAGCTGAGGAATTGGGCCGGCGAACCTTAGCAGCAGAAATGGAGGCCGCGCGGCACCGGTTACTGGCGCAAATGGTGGCGGGAGTGGCCCATGAGCTAAATACGCCTTTGGGCATTGTCAATACGGCCGTTGACATGATCGTCAAGAGAGTCCAGAGTGAAAAGCTAGCGAA
>JANQGC010000206.1 GCA_028277515.1 Anaerolineae bacterium | reverse complement strand
AGAAAACCGTCGTGGGCAAATCCTTTTTCAACTGCAAGACCTGCCCAAAGGTTTGCTGGAAGAAGACATCTTGTTTCCCGTCCTGGGTTATCTCGTTGGCGCCAACACAGGAACGAAAATTCCGGTCATTGCAGGATTGCCGCCGGAAACAACCGAAGACCAGTTAAAAGCCTTGGGAGCGGCCGCCGCTTCGTCGGGAGCCGTGGCTATTTTTCACGCCATCGGCGTCACTCCTGAAGCAGAAACTTTTGACGATGCTTTTCAGGGTCTAGCCCCGGAAAAGAGTATCCATGTTACCATAGATGTCCTTAGGAATACTTTAAGCTACCTGGGTACGGTTCCTGACGGCAAGGTTGGTGTTGTGGCTTTGGGCAGCCCGCACTTTTCCCTGGATGAATTCGCCTCACTTATGCCCCTGCTAGAGGAATTTCCGCCTCACCCTGAAATTGAATTCATCGTCTGCACCCACCGGCTGGTACTGGCCGCTTTGCAAAATCGAGGGTGGCTAACCAGGCTGCAAGATGCCGGGGTGCAGGTCGTCGTGGATACTTGCGTCGTGGTCACGCCTATCGTGCGGGCGCGACAAGGAGCTTTGATGACCAATTCCGGCAAGTTCGCCCATTACACGCCGGGCAATATCGGTTTGCAGGTCATTTTCGGTAGTCTGAAAGAATGTGTCCGCTCGGCCGCTCTCGGCCGGGTCTGGCGGGATGAAGCATTATGGCAGCGCTAAAGCAGCACACCTTTCAGGCTTATGTCCTGGTCTCCGGCGCAGGAGAAGGACCCGCGCTCGTATTGGCTGAACCGCTTAGTTTGTGGGGCGGTCTGGACCCGGATAGCGGGGAGATTATCGACCGCCGCCACCCTGCCTCCGGGCAAAATGTACGAAACAGCGTGTTGGTCCTTCCTGTTGGGCGCGGTTCCAGCAGTGCCAGCAGTATTCTCCTGGAAGCGGTGCGCCAGGGAACCGCGCCGGAGGCGATTATCACCGCTGAGACAGATGCTATCCTGGCCCTGGGAGCCACAGTGGCTCGCGAACTCTATGCCCAGTCGCCGCCGGTGGTTGTTCTCAAGAAGGCCGATTATAATCAACTGCAAGAAGGCCAATGGCTGCGAGTCACCGAAGATGGCACTGTAACCGTGTTTGCCGCCGATCCGCAAACGGAGTAAATATGCCCAATTTAGTTGGTCAGCGAATTGAACATTACCGCATCGAAGCCGTGATTGGTGAAGGAGGAATGGGCACGGTTTACCGCGCGGTGGATATCAACCTGGCCCGCCCGGTGGCTATCAAAGTGATGCACCCGCAATATGCCGCTCAGGATGAATTCCAGCGCCGATTCCAGCAAGAAGCCCAGGCCGCTGCCCGGTTGGAGCATCCTTCCATCGTGCGCGTGTACCACTTCGGCCGTGAGGGAGGCTATCTCTATATTGTGATGTCGCTGGTCCCTGGCCTAAGCCTGGGAACCTATATGAAGCAGTTAGCAGCCCGTAAGCAGATTATTCAACTTGATGAAACCGTTCTGCTCATTGCCCAGGTGGCCGACGCCCTGGGTTATGCCCACCGCAAAGGGGTCATTCATCGCGATGTCAAACCGGACAATATTTTAGTCAAGCAGCTCGATCAGGCCGAACGGCCGGATGAATCCCCGCTACGCGCAGTGATGACCGACTTTGGACTGGCCAAGCTGGCCGAAGGAGGTTTAGACACCGCGCCTGGAGAATTGATGGGCACCCTGCCTTATATTTCCCCGGAACAACTGTTGGAGCAGCCGTTGGACGGCCGTTCCGACATCTACTCCCTGGGCGTCGTGCTCTTTCAACTGGCCACAGGACAGCTTCCTTTTCGCGTGCGCACACCTTCCGAAGCGGTCCTCAAGCATATTCAGCAGCCCCCACCCATCCCCCATGTCATCCAGCCCGGTCTACCGCTGGCCCTGGAGCAGGTCATTTTAAAAGCCCTGGCCAAAAAACCGGAAGATCGCTACCAGACTGGTGAAGACCTTGCCGCCGAGTTGCGCGAGGCGGCCGGAGACCTGGATAATGAAGACAGTGCGCCTCTGTTGGATTCAACGCAGAGCAGCGTGGCCAGTATGGTGATCGAACTGGACAGCGATCCCAACCTGGCCAACACCTCGCGCTGGCTAGGCGAAAAGCGGGTGCGAGCGCAGAGCTATGACCGGCTGTTGATCAGCCGCGCAGAAGAAAAACCGGAAATTTATAGTTTATATAAAAGCAGTTTCAGCATCGGCCGCAGCGAAAATAATGACATCGTGCTTGTAGGCAGCAATGTCTCCCGCTGGCACGCCCGCATCAAGTTTAAAGAGGGGCAGTGGCACATCGCTGATGCCGACAGCACGAACGGCACCCTCTTGAACGGCGTAAAACTGCGACCTGGTTTGGAGGTCCCCTGGCCGGAAGACCAGAGCGTGCGTATTGGACCCTTCCATTTACGCCTGGAAATTCCTGGCCTGGCTCAGAATCCCGCTCCAATCCCTGCTGTAGCTTCCCCACCTCCTGCCCAGGCGGCTCCCCTTCCTGCGGCACAACCGCTGCAATCGCCCAGGGAGCAGATCACGGCCGATATGCGTCCGCGGCAGGTCAAAGGGTCGGGCATTTGCCGCGTTTTACTGCTCAATAAAGGGGGACTGCATTCAACAGTGACGGTGGCCGCCAATGATGCTTCCGGACGCATCCGTTTCGATACGCCTACCAAACAGGTGACTCTCTCGCCTGGACAGAAAGGCGTGGTTGATTTTTACGTGGAGGCCATTCGACGGCCGTTCCTTGGCCTGCGCCGCCCCGCCCCCTTTACCATGCACGTGCATACCAGCCACAAGGAGTGGGAAACCCTGGCTGGAGAACTGTTGATCAAACCGACCATTTCCCTCTGGTTACTGCTGTTTCTCTTGATCATTATCCTGCTACTAACTATTGCCATTATTTATGGATTGAACTACTTCTCGCAGCAAGCCGGTTTTGAGTTGTTTACAGCATTACAAGGGGTAATGGATCCATCCTACTTGTATTTATCCACTCATCTACTTACCTATCACTTTTGAAATTGTCATTCCGAGGCTATCGCCTCAGAATCTTTCTTTGATTATATTTGGTGTCGATCTCAGACTCTAAGAAGGATTCTTCGCTCGTTCCTCACTGCTGCTAAGAAATAAGCCATCCAATTGTCATTCCGACGCGAGGCGAGGAATCTTATACATCATTATGGTGAGTACTCAAAGATCCTTCACTCCGCAAGCTCCGTTCATTAATCCTTTTTTCTCACAGTTATGAAATTGCAATGTCTTGGCTGATAATTGTGACAGGACGGCCGGCGGCCGGAAAGTCAACATTGGCAGCAATGATCGTTTACTACAACCCCTTTTACTTTATGTCGAAGAATGTTAAAATGTACATATTAGGGTATATGAACGAAATGTAGTTAAAGTTCATAATGGAGATATTAATATTTTGGAAAAGAAAATGAATATTACCCAGGTTCGAGACTCTCTGGGCAGCCTGGTTGACGATGTCCAATATCAAAACAGCAAATACATTATTGTCAGGCATGGCAAACCGGCTGTTGCCATCGTACCTCTGCAAATCTATGAAAATTGGAAGTCGGGTAGAAAGCGCCTTTTTGAGCTTATCGAAGAAATGCAAGAGGCTGGCGGCACCAATGATCCAGATGAAATTATGGATCTGGTATTAGAAGCTCAGCAAGCTGTAAGAACAGAATCGCAAGATAATTAAACCCAATGAAGGTTGTTCTTGATGCCAATGTTTTTGTCAGCGCCTTAATAAATTCTCAAGGCACACCAAGTCAAATTATAAACTTATGGCGTGCTGAGGTCTTTGAACTCCTAGTTTCTGAGCCAATATTAGTGGAGATTGGTCGGGTGTTAAGATATCCCAAGATTGTCCAGCTACACAAACTAACCGAACAAAAACTACAAGAGTTTTTCGCCCTCTTGCGGGAAGAGTCCATCCTTATTACTCCTACTCAGAATCTTCAAATAAGCATTGATGAGGAAGACAACCACTATATTGAATGCGCCATCGCTGGAATGGCCGACTATTTAGTTACCGGCGACAAACAACATTTGCTTCCCATTGGTGAGTATCAGGGAATTCGGATCGTTTCCCCTGCTACTTTCCTAACCTTATTGAAACTAGACCTTTAATTCCTGATGGTCGGTTGATTCAGCTAAAGAGATAATACTTGAGTTTTTTTCTCATGCGGCTTATCATCCTTTGTACTTACTTTCACAAAAAGGAAATGAGCACATGGAAACAAAAACCTTGAGTATTAACGAGAGCCATCGGGTAGAACTGCCCCAGTTAGATATGCCGCCGCGCCTGCTGCTGGGACCTGGTCCATCCAACGCCCATCCACGCGTCCTGCAAGCCATTGCCATGCGCCAGGTGGGGCATCTTGATCCGACCTTCATCCAGGTGATGAACGAGGTCCAGGAACTGCTGCGCTATGCCTGGCAGACGGATAATGCCTTTACCCTGCCCGTCAGCGGCACGGGCAGCGCGGCTATGGAGGCAGCCATCACCAACACTGTCGAAGAAGGTGATGTGGTCCTGGTCGGCGTCATCGGCTATTTTGGCGAGCGAGTCGTGGAAATGGCCCGGCGCTATGGTGCTGATGTGCGGGTGATCGAAAAGGATTGGGGTGATGCTTTCAGCACGGCCGAACTTTACAATGCCCTTGAAGAACACCGCCCGCGCATTTTAGCCCTGACCCATGGCGAAACTTCCACCGGCGTGATGCAGCCCCTGGAAGACGTGGGGGCGCTTTGCCACGAATTTGACTGTTTGCTCATGGTTGATGCCGTGACCAGCTTCGCCACTGCTCCTCTATTCGTCGACGAATGGCGCATCGACGTGGCTTTTAGCTGCTCGCAAAAAGGGCTAAGCTGTCCGCCCGGTCTGGGACCGATCACCTTCAGCCCACGCGCGTTGGACAAGATTCACAACCGCAGCCGGCCGGTGCGCAACTGGTATTTGGATTTGACGTTATTGTCCAACTATTGGGATGGCGAGTCGCGTTCATACCATCACACTGCCCCGATTAATATGAATTACGCCATTCGCGAGGGCTTGCGCCTGGTCGCCGAAGAAGGGTTGCCGGCGCGTTGGGAGCGCCATCGCAGCAATGCCGAATTATTTTGGCAAGGCCTGGAGGAAATCGGCTTGCAGCCGCATGCGCCCGAACATCTGCGCCTGCCCGCTTTAACAACGGTGCGTGTGCCGGAAGGTGTCGATGCCGCGGCCGTCTCTCGCCAACTGCTCAACGAATACAACATCGAGATCGCCGGTGGTTTCAGCAAGCTGGCCGGCAAGGTATGGCGCGTCGGGCTGATGGGCTTCAACAGCCGCCGCGAAAATGTGGTTCTGCTGCTGGATGCGCTGAACCGCGTACTTCATTAAACGAGACGTCAGCTAACGTAACCGAGGATTCACATCCTCGCCGGAGGGGCGCGACATGGATGCCGCGGTTACAAGATTCTAAATAAAGTTGGCATTTTATTTTAAGGGCATAATCGTGTCGGGCTTCGTCTCGATTATCTCCGCCTCCACTCTGCCGCGGCTCAATTCGCGCAGAGCTTCCTGGAATTCGGAGAAATGTTCTACAGCAAACTGGATGCTGATCGTGATATCAGCGGCGAATTCTTCGTCCAGGATTCGGCCATGATGGGCTTCAACCAGCAGCTTAAACTGTTCATACAAATTGTAGGGTAAAACCACCATCACTGTATGTGTTTCCACCTTTTCCGCGCGGGGCAATTCAGCCAACACTTCTTGCGCCGCCCCACTGTAAGCGCGCACCAGGCCACCGGTGCCCAATTTTGTGCCGCCAAAATATCGGGTGACAACGACAACAATATCACCCAGGCCGCTGCCTTGCAGCACAGCCAGCACCGGCCGCCCGGCCGTCCCGGACGGTTCGCCATCATCATTGCAGTGAGCGGTGACTGAAGGTCCATAGCCGATAGCATAGGCGGGTACATTGTGGGAAGCGTCGCTGAATTCATCTTTGATTCGCGAAATAAAGGCCCTGGCTTCTTCGATGGTGAAGGCTGGAGCGGCCGTGGCGATAAAGCGCGAATTTGAGACACGTACTTCTACACGGGTTTCCTGAGCGGGGATAGGGTAACGATTGGCCATGTGAAAATTATAACAGAATGGACCAATCTGGGAGATTGGTCCATTCTTTTGACTGACCTTTAGTACAGTTGACGAGATAAGACAATTTGCAGAAAATAGAAGAGTCACTTATCGTACATGCATTGCACCGTGCGATTTTGCAGATTACAAATTTCCCAAATTAATAACCCAAAAAAGGAAGGTACCGAATGAAAATTACCCAAATGATCAAAAAGCTGTCTCCTGCTAAAGAAATAGTTGAAGCCCACTGCGACGGCCCCTGCGGCGTTTACGATCCGGCCTCAGCGCGCATCGCCGCCGAAGCGGTGCTCTCCATGACCAATAAGATCCTGGCTCAGCCCGTACCTGATGGTAAGGATGCCAAGTCCCTGGCCGACTATTCCAATACCGTCGCCCGTTTTGTGCAAATTAAAGAAGAGCAGGCACATCTGGCCAAAGAGGAAGTGCTTGTGCTGTGGACCGATTATTTCAAACCTGCTCACCTGGAATCTTATCCGGATCTGCACGACATTATCTGGAAAACCACGAAACTGTGCTCCGAGGCAAAGCAAAATGTGGACCTGGATGCCGCCAATGCCTTGATGGCCCATATTGAAAAGATACACAACATTTTCTGGGCAACCAAAGGTAGAGACGTCGAATATTACACCGCCAGCTAATTTGTAAACCCAAATACCAGGTGCTTTTTTCCAAAAGCTATTTGGAAAGCAAACTTAATTTTTGTGTTACCTAAAATTTGACAACTTTTTATAAAATGGTTTTCGCCAATGTTCAAGTGAAAAGTTGTCAAATTTCTTTATAAATAAATTTTAGTAACAGTGTACTTAAAAATTACACGAACAGACGTATGTCTGAAGAACTGCCGGAAAGTAGCACCGTTGAGCTGCTTTCCTGGTTATTAAGGCTCCGGAGGCGCTTTGCTGTCACCGGAGCCTCTATGATCCCTGTCCTGATGTCTGGCGATGAGGTATTGGTTGACCCTCGCGCCTACTATGAGAATCATCCCAAGATAGGAGATATTGTCCTCGCCAAACGGCCGGACAAACCGGATGTGACCATGATCAAGCGCATCTCTTCTATCCGGGAAGACGGATCGATCATTCTACTGGGCGATAATCCGGGCCAAAGCACGGACAGTCGCTCATTTGGCCCTGTAGACCCCTGTTTCATTCAAGGAAAAGTAACCAGTAAATTTGGTTAATTATTCCTGGCTGCGGCTGCCCAAATAAACGCCGGCCAGGATAAAAACACTGCCCAAAATAACTGCCGGACCTGGAAATTCTCTAAAGATTAACATAGCCAACAGGGTGGCTCCAACCGGTTCACTAATCGCTGCCAGGGAAACAAAAGCGGCAGGCAAGAAGCTCAGCGCCCAATTGAAGGAGCTGTGGCCGGTAAGTTGGGGTAGGAGCGCCATCACCAAAAACAAGAGAAAAGCGGTCCAACCGTAACCGATAATCGCTTCGCCGGCAATCAGATTGAAGAGCAGCAGGGTCACAGCAGCCATGCCATAGACAACGAATGTATAGCTCAACAAGGAAAGATGGGGGCGCAGGCGACGGCCGATGATCATATATCCGGCCACGGTAATCCCCCCCACCAGGGCTAAAGCATTGCCCAGCAAAGGGTTGCTGCCCTGGCCGGATGGACTCACATTAATAGCCAGCCCCCCACCATCCAGGCTAATTGCCCCGCCAAGACTGACAATAAGCGTGCCCAAAATAGCCAGACCAATACCCACCTTCAATCCCCTGTTCAGTGGTTCATGCAAAAAAAATGGGGAAGCGAGACCCACCCACAATGGAGCAGTTGCCACCAGGACCGTCGAGTTTGTAATCGAAGTAAAGGCCAGGGAACTGGTCCAGGTAGCAAAATGTATACCGAGCAGCAAACCGGACAACGCCGCCAACTGCCATTTCCTGCCGCCCATACCTACTAACTCATCCCTTCTCCCAGCGATTGTAAACGGTAGCAATATCAACGTTGACAGCAGCAACCGCCATAAAGCGATTACCAGGGAGGGCACAGCCTCATCTTGAGCGAGGCGGATCAGGATAGATCCTGCCGAGATAGCAAATATGCCTAGAGTTAAAACCAGGTATTGGGCTGATCGTGGGGGCTGTTTAGATGATGAAGCCATTCATATCCTTGTTGATCCGGTTCTCAATACTGTATATGTCATCCCGATTGAATGAGGGATCTAGTTCTCGACCAGCAAAAGATTCCTCACTTCGTTCGGAATGACGGCATAAGAAAATTTGATTATTAGCAGCGATCTTAACAATGCATAAAGAGGCTGCCAAATTATTTTTACTCCCCAACCATGACCCAGGTGTTAGCCGGTTTAATCAACTCCGGCAACAATCAAGGTGAAGTTTTTTATCAACTTTAATCGTGCAATTTTTCCCAAATGTCATATAATGATGTGCAGAATTAGAAAGAAAGCATTCTTGGATTAATCTATTCCGAGAAGAGGAGAAGAACAGTTTCAAAAATCTGCTCCGAGACCAAGATGCTGGATTATTTTTAACTGAAAGGAGAATCTCCATGACTCACATTGTAACCAGGCTATGCCTGCGTGATACGGCATGTGTAGAAGTATGCCCTGTAGAATGCATGGTCCTTGGAATTCCGGAAGAGGAATGGCCCTGGCTTTACATCGACCCGGATACATGCATCGACTGCGGCGCTTGTATTCCGGAATGCCCCTACGAAGCTATATTCCCTGAAGAGGAAGTACCGTTTGATTATGTCGCACCAGAGGGCGTCTGGATCACTGATACCAAAGAGTTGCTGCCTGATGGCCAGCCTTTTGAGGGCGAGATCGATGGTCACCAGGTGAAATTGTTAAACGCCAAACAGCTTGCCGGCGGAGAGGAACTGGACTTGACCGAGGACATTCCACCCAACTACGATTTCTTCTCAGTCGGACCGGGGTACGACGCTCTGGATTAATCTAACAGCCTATCCGGCCCTCAACTCAAAAAATTGGGGCCAATTACATTAATAAACCGGACCAGCTAGCCGTTCTTTATGAATAGCCTGGCTGGTTCGTTTTAATTCCAATGGTTTGCAATTAATCTGGAAATTTAACATATAATAAAGGTGAACTGTGAACGATTATCGTGAAGAAAAAGATTCTTTAGGAACCATCAGAGTTCCAACAAACGCTTATTGGGGAGCGCAAACCCAGCGTGCCATCCACAATTTTCCCATCACCGGCTTGAAACCTTATCCCGCTTTCGTCTGGTCCATGACCATGATCAAGCGCGCGGCCGTTGAAGTCAACGGCAAT
>JANQGC010000186.1 GCA_028277515.1 Anaerolineae bacterium | reverse complement strand
GCCAATTATCGTACCGTAACCGCGAAATCATTTTCGCGCTCTGGCGTATGCACAAGAACGCGATTGTGAAATCGCGGTTACGAATCTGACTTTGGAACTACCCTGACTGCTTCTCGCACCTGGGGGTGTAGTTATAAATTGTGTAAATCCGCAGGGTGTGAGTTCGGTGGCTGTTCGGTAGGGGCGGGATACTTCGGCAGGCTCAGCACAAGTTGGCGCGGTATGATTATGGAGGAAACCACAAACGTTATATCCGCGCCATCTCGCCCTGAAGGTTTAGATGTATAGGGCGAGACCCTACAGCAGGTTCAGGACAGGTTTGCCGGTAGGGGAGGTCCTGGTGATCCTCGCAAATCCTGGCCCGCCGGCCCCTGCCCTACCGCATTTGATTGGTGGGGATAGGGCGAGGCCGGTGGTTGAGATCGTTTGAGTTATTCCCGCAGATCCCAGCCCACCGACCCCTGCCCCTACGGCCGGTCGGCCGTAACACCCGCGATCGGCATCACCGGCATATAAACCTGGCAAGGTCCATTATCATAAGCGACCTTAGCCGTCACTTGTTCCCCCAGCACCCCACTGCGTGCCGTGATCAAAATCTCCTGGGTGCCGCAAGTAAGCGAGCGATAGGGAACAGATAGTTGGTCCGTCCTGCCCACATCAATATGAGGCAGCATTTCCACATCAAACGGCCGTGGCGCCGGCAGAGATGGGTCTTGCTGATAAGCCTCCCAGGCCGCAGCGTCGGGATAGAGTTGCACGTGTACGCCATCCGCAGGCGCACCCTCGCTCAATATATGGGCGGAAACGATCACCCGCTCACCCGGCTGCGATATGTCCGGCGTCACTTTAGCGCCGATAATTTCTAACCGGGGATCGCCCCCCGCAATGGCTGTCAGACTTTCTTCGACGATGTGGAATTTGCGGTGCAGATAGCCCACATTGTTACTAAACGTTTTTTCCTGGCCGCCGACCATCACCATTTCCAAAGGTACATCGCCGATGCTTTGTAATGTGCCCGGCTTTGCGCTCAGGCCATGCCCTTGCAGTTCTTCCACCATGTTCCCTGATCCATCTTCAACCCAAACCAACACCCAGAAAATCTGGAGAGTATCGCCTAAACCAGTGGTGTCCAGGGTGGCCGTGGCTGTGGTCCAATTCGGCGCGTTCGGACTGTTATCAGAGTTGAAACCGGGCAGCGGGTCGACGTTCTTTTCAGCGATCAGCACCGAATTGCCGACGGGCGTGGTACCGTTTATTTCCTGGCGATAAAAACGGACTTTGATCGTTGAATCGGCCGGCATATCTTTGAAACTGTAATTGTATACTCGCGCCTGTAACACCACATCGTCCCCCTCATCCGCTTGTGCCCGCTGTGGTCCATCCACACCGCCGACGGTTAAAAACAAACCGCGCATCCAGTAAAACTCACTATTCCATAAGTCGGAAGGATCAGGGTCATTAATCGTCATGCAATTATTGCGCGATCCCGCTTCCAGGCAATTGAGCGTATCCTGTGTACCGGATCGGGTACTCTTTGTCCACCGCTTGGGATGGTTGAGCGCGACGTCAAAATCTTTGGTATAAGGACTTTCATCCGAACCCCACCATGAACCGGCCTGGGGGTCCAAGGGGTTGACGGCATATGCCGCCTGCAGCGGGCCGGTGGTTTGAATATCCTGTGGCAGTAAGACATTGTCCACCTGGCCTGATGGTTTAGCACGGCCGAATATATAAGGCTGGACGCGGTACTGATATAAACCGCTATCCAGGAATGTGCCCGGTTTGGCAATCACTACCCCCTGTGAAGCCCCCACGCTGGAACTGGATTTATTCAACGTTGAGACCGCTGTGCTGCTGTTATAATCCTGGTTGCCCGATATATTTGCCCCCAAGGATTGAAAAATGACCTTGCCACTTGTCAGGCTGTAAGCCTTTTCATAGGAGTGCGAGTTGGTCGTTCCAGCCGTCTGGTTCGAGCCTGATCCGCTGCTCCATTGCAAGCGCTGCGCCTGGTCGGAATCATCGGTGAAGAAGCTTTGCGGTCCGGTGAGTAAATCGATCCCGCCCTCAATTTGGGCTGCTAATTGCGTTTCATTCCAGGGGTAGGAAAAGATATTCCCCGGCTCATGAACCGGTTGGTACCATTCCGTATTGGCCCCGGGACCCGGACCCGTGCCGCCGCTGTTCGGACCTGAAAAGGTCACATATAGCGGCTGTTCCTCTTCGCCCGTGCAGTCACTGTTATCGGCCGGACAAACAGTCTCACCGATGACGGGATAAAAATAGACATTAAAAGAACTCTCGTCATACCAGATCTCGTCGCCAAAACCGGTGATTGTTGAGGCGTCATAGGCAAACTCATTCTGGGTGAAGGTGTATGTCTCGCTGACATCCTCGTTCTTATTTTCGCTGGTTTTTGAAATCGAGGCTGAAATCGACGGCAGATAAGGCGACTTAAAGCTGATTTTCCCACCACTTTCAGTAGATGTAGAGAAGGTGTAGCTGGTCCGGTTGGTATCGGACGATTGGTTGCTGCCCGTCTGGCTCATCGTGTAGCTACTATGAAAGGTGTCGGGAATGGCTGAAAAATTAACCACCTCCCAATCGCTGCCGGTCGAGGTATCCGGTTTTATATAATCAACATGCATCGGCGGAGCACCTAAAATAACCGACGGTTGGCTGTGGCTGGACACGCGCATGACCGTCGGCTGTCCTAATAGAGCTGAGCGACCTTGCAAATCCCCGGCAACGAGCCAGTTCATCCCCGTTGGTTCCTGCGGATCAAGCGCCCCGGCCGTGGGCAAGAGATTGAGTCCCAAGGAGCTATCAACCTTTGCGGTTCCTAACGAAACAGGCTTTAGATTATCATTCGCATCAACGCTGAAAAAGTGCAGTACGCCATCATTGCGCAGCACGGCAATTTGCAAATTGAAGTCCGCGTCCTCTTCCGCATCATCACTGATCGCAGAAAAGTGGCCGACGGCGAGACCATTTAACCAGGGGGGTGCCGTCGGCACCAATAGTCCTGTATTATGCGAATCAATGTACCCCGTATTTTGTGATTCAAAGCTGTTTTGCGCAGGGTTGAAAGTAATGACATGGACAATCAAGGCGGTACCTGTTTGGGTTTGGTTGCCTGCCCCAACAATAGTCGAGACATCATGAGCAAAAACAACCTGGTCGCCGCTGCCGAACCAATCTAAACTGGCGCCCATAGCATAGCTGTTAAAACCAATAAAGATATTGCCACCAACCGGAAGCTTCTCAATCTCCTGGCTGTGAATCGCCTGGCCGCCGGTTAGGTCCCAATTATTTTCAAATTGGTACCAGTGTGCGACATACACCTCAAATGAACGTTGTTGATTGGTTTCCCCGAACTCCCAGGCAAAAGCCATTAAACCAGTCCCATCAAATGAGCCAAACTCCCCTGACGCCAGGGAGACAACTTGATAATCTTCAGGATCATCAATGCCCACTATAACCGGAACGATCAATGGCTCTCGCGGATTTAAAATGACATCAAGCGCCTCTTTGCCGGCACAGACCGTGTCGGTGACGGAACCAGAGCAGATGGTTGCGAAATAAATGTGGTCATTGGCAATCCAGGCCACATCAAGCAAACCATCGTCGTTGAAATCACCGCTGACCGGATCATTCTCGGCCGCCGGTGTTGATCCAAGCGAAGCCGACGGGCCAATTTTCATGCCATCACTGAGCTTTTCGACGTTATGGGCAGTAGCCACCCGGGCTTCTTCATTGCTCAGTATAAACAGATCTTCAAAGCCATCTTGGTTAAAATCATCCATCACCAAGGAGGTCTGGATGGCGGACATTTTGAAAGTGGAGGCATAATTGACATTTGACTGCACATCCTGGATGTGCAGCGACATATTTGGGTTGTTTCCGGATGCCGCGCAATTGCCGCCTGAAGCATGGGTGGTCGGTGCCAGGGTGATCATGACCTCATATTCCAGGTTGAAGAAACGGCCGATTCGCGTCACCTGCGGCTGACGCCGGTTGTTCGTGAGATAACAAGGCGGGTTATTGACATTGCGCTTGGTCTGTTTGCTGATCGTATTATTTGCCGTTTCCAGGATGTAATTGGTAACCTGGGAGTTTTTATTACCGTTCACCCCTTTGGTGCGGCTAATTAAAAGATCGTCGACCGTATAAAGTTCATAATCCCCATCTAACGGATCATCTATCGTGCTGAAATCTGGGTCCTGGTCGACCGCCTCATCTTCCCGTGCGGAAAGGGGTAGTCCGGTTGAAATCAAAGCTGCGAAAACGATGAGCAAGGCTAAAATAGTGAATCGAAATAGCGTGCGAGAAAATGCGCCGGCCGGATGCAATGCCATGATTGTTACTCCTTATAGGACTAGCTTCACCCACATGAAGCAGGTCGCAATACAAATTCTTATGCCCCTTGGTTTCCACTTCCTAAATTAATTGTACAATAATCGCCAGGATTTCTCACTTCATTTGAAATGATGATACTCGCCACTCAGTTTATCCTGAGCTTGTCGAAGGACCACCTCGCCAACTCGCCACTCAACCATGCTTACTGATGACCCGCTCCAGCGCATCCAGCCCCCGTTCAAGCTGCGGCAGGTCAGGGCCAAAGCTAACCCGGCAGTAATGGCGATAGCGGGCGAACGACCGGCGTCGTTCCGGGTTGACATCAAAGAAAACGCCCGGAACGGTGATCACTTTTTCTTTCAATCCCTCCCTAAAAAACTGGATTCCATCATCCAGGGGCGCGGGCAGCAAGGAAAGATTAGCCCAGACATAAAAAGTGCCTTCCGGTTCCGCCTCTACCGTGATACCCATATTGTAAAGCCGTTCCAACATATAATCCCGCTTCTGGCGAAAATGTTTTTGCGTCGCGGCCGTGTCCTTCATCACCAGGTCCGGTTCCAGCAGATGCAGCACCTGCGGTTGAAACGGATTGTTCGCGCCGCCATCAAGGAATGAACCGGCGCTGGCGATGGCCTCAATCACTTCCTTTGGCCCTATGGTCCAGCTAATGCGCCAGCCGGGATAGCGCCAGCCCTTGGTCAGGCCGTCGACCAGGATCACCGGATCGGTGTCCACATCTTCTACGTATTTCGCGGCCGAGACCAGTTTAGGCCCCTCTTCCGGGTCGCCGGTATAAATGTAATGCGAATAAAATTCATCCAGGATGAGCGATGTGCGGTAGCGGCGGGCCAATGTCACCCAACGATCCAGTTCCCGCCCTTCCACAAGCTGCCCCGTCGGATTGCAAGGATTGCTGGCCAGCATCGCCTTCAATCCCCGGCCCAAAATTTCCTTTTTCAGGGTCTCATAGGGGATCTTATAACGGAAATCGGGATCAAGCAGCAGCGGAATGGAGGTGAACGCCTTGAAAACGCTGAGCAGTTCTTCATACGCGGTATAATCCGGCAGCATATGCCCCATAT
>JANQGC010000179.1 GCA_028277515.1 Anaerolineae bacterium | reverse complement strand
CGAAATTGGAAGGGGGCTTTGACAGCACGATCCATGTGCCGATTCCCTACACGATTGATGAGAGCAACTTTGAGGAACTGCTGGCCGAGTTCCAAGATTTTCCGGAATCTTACACGCTCGACGGTATTATCACGCAAGGGGATGCAGCATCCTACTGCAAATAGTTTGAGGTCTCATGTCGGATTTTTCGCTTTCTGCCAAACATGTCGTCAAGCATTATGGCGGCGTCACAGCCCTGGCTGATGGAAACCTGGAGATTAATTCAGGAGAAGTTGTCGCTTTGCTGGGCGCCAATGGAAGCGGCAAAAGTACGCTGAGCAAAATCATAACAGGTGTAGTTGCCCCGGATGAAGGGCAGCTACACTTGAATGGCGGACAAGTGAACTTTGCCAGCCCGCAAGAGGCAACAAAGCTGGGCATCAGTGCCGTTTACCAGGAATTGAGCTTGATTCCTGATATGAGCGTGGCCGAAAATATCTGGTTGGGGCATGAGCCGCTAAGGTTTGGAATGGGCATCGACCGCCGGGCCATGCGGGAACAAACCGAATCACTTTTGGCACTCTTTAAGGGCACTTTCGAGTCGGATTTAACACCGGATGTGCCGGTGAGCGATCTGCCTCCGGATGAGAGGCAGTTGGTCGAAATATTGAAGGCTTACAGTTTAAAGCCTCAACTGCTCATTTTGGATGAAGCAACGGCAAGCCTGGACGGCCGGCAAGTCTCCCGTTTGTTTGAATTAATTAGCCGGTGGATTGAGGATGGGATGGCCATCGTCTTCATTTCCCACCGGATGAATGAGATATTCCTGGTCGCCGATCGGGTTACCGTTTTAACCAATGGCCGGTCGGTCGGGTCCATGTTAATCAACGAAACAAATGAACAGGAAATTGTTGATTTGATGATTGAGGGTGCGGTGACAGCCGAGGAAACAACATCAGCTAAACATGTTGTTCCCGATGATGCGCCCGTTCGCCTGGAAGTCAAGCACCTGCGCACGCACAGACTGCAAAACATCAATTTAGCGGTACGTGATGGCGAGCTGCTCGGTATCGGTGGCTTGCAAGGACAGGGGCAGAATGAACTGCTTCTGGCCCTTTTTGGCTCTGTTCCTTATGCCGGAGACATTATCCTCTCCGGGGAGTCGGTTCATTTTACCCACCCCCGCCAGGCAATGGACAAGGAAGTCGCTTTTGTTCCTGGAGACAGGACACAAGAAGGATTGCTCCTGATCCGTTCGATATTAGAAAACTTACAATTGCCATCATGGGCGAAGTTCGGCCATCCGATAAAAATGAAGAAAGCCGAACAATCGGCCGAAAAAGTCGCCTCGGATTTATCATTAAAAATGAGTGGGTTGAACGCCCCGGTTTCCACCTTGAGCGGCGGCAATGCCCAGAAAGTAGTTATCGGAAAATGGCTGCTGCGAGAACCGAAACTGCTGCTTTTGAACGACCCAACGAAGGGTGTCGATGTTGGAGCGAAATCGGAATTTTACCAACTGCTAATTGAATTAAGACGCTCCGACACAGCCATCCTTTTCTACAGCAGTGATGATGATGAACTCCTTGGTTTATGTGACCGTATTTTAATCATGTATGATGGTGCAATAACGACTGAACTTGCAGGGGACCGCTTAGACCGTAAAAACCTGGTTGCAGCCAGCCTTGGGGCAGCAAATGACCAACAGTTGACTGAACAAGGAATCGCATTATGAATGGGCTGCGAAAATCGCGCATAATCAAAAGCCCCTACCTCTCAGCTTTCATCCTTTTTTTAATCGCGTTGGCGATTAATTTTTTCTTGCAGCGCAACCTTTTTGAATTGCGGGTTCTAAATAGCAATTTACGTATCTTCTTGCCGGCCATGTTGTTGGCAGCCGGGCAGGCAATCGTCGTCATCGGCGGGGGGATTGATCTTTCGGTTGGTGCAATGGTGTCTATGATTAATGCCATCCTGGTGACCATCATACTGCCTGAATCAAGCCCAACAATGGTTGTTGCCGGCCTGCTCGCCGGCTGCCTCATTGGGATTATCGCCGGGTCGATCAACGGTCTTGCTATCTCTTATATGCGTTTACAGCCCATCGTGACCACTTACGCCACCAGCTTCATTTTCTCTGGTATTGCCTTATGGATCCTTCCGAGACCAGGGGGTCGACTGCCCGCTGATATTCCCCGTTTATATCGCTCAACGCCGGGAAATATTCCTTTTGTTGTATACGTTATTCTGGGCATCATTCTAATCTGGCTAATCATTCGCTCAATTCGATATGGGCAATACCTGTTCGCCGTCGGTGGTGATCCGGACGCCGCTTACGCGACCGGTGTTCCTGTCAGCCGGGTGCGTTGGAGCACTTATGCTTTTTGCGGGCTGTTTGCCGCTATGTCAGCCTTTGCTTTGACCATGAGTACCGGCACAGGAGACCCCAATATCGGAAATGCCATGACATTACCATCAATTGTCGCTGTGGTTTTGGGCGGTATTCGTTTGAGCGGCGGAAGGGGAAGTGTGATTGGTGCGCTGCTTGGCGTCCTGATATTGGGTTTGATCCGCAACATCATTTCTTTTGCTAATGTGCCTACCTGGTGGCAGACGTTGGTTGATGCCTTGATCATATTAACGGCATTGGCCGGCCCAGGGCTGATCCGGTTTATTCGCCAGCGGCGCAGTGCAATTATTGAAACTGTTCCGGCACAGTAAATGAATTTCTTCTTTTAGGAACCTGGTATGGCAACAGCAGAAAACGTCGTTGAACAGAAACGGACACGAATAAAACTTTCACCACCACTGATTGCTTTATTATTAGCGATATTGCTTTTTTTTGTTGGTGGAATTATCAATCCCGATTTTTTAAACGTTGACCAGGCGGTAAACATTGTCCGTTTGGCCGCATTTCTGGGTATTATTGCGGCCGGTCAGACATTGGTTATCATCAGCGGTGGGGAGGGTATTGATCTGTCTGTTGGCGCTATCGTTACATTAGGGGCGATTCTTTTGTTCCGCGTTTCAAGCGGCGAAAACAGCATGATCATTCCGGGCTTTTTGGCCGCATTATCCGTTGGTGCGTTAATTGGCTTGATCAACGGGGTCGGGATTACTTTCTTGAACATCCCACCCCTAGTGATGACGCTGGCCGTGGCCGGGGTTGTGCAGGGGGTCATCTTAATCGTATCTCAGGGCACCTTTGAAGGGCGTGCACCGTCGTTTCTCAGCCAGTTTATCTCCGATCCTTTAATTGGGGCTTTGCCGGGCGTGTTAATTATTTGGGCACTTCTGGCTTTTGGTATGTGGTTATTGTTGGAGCGAACTGTGTTTGGTAAGCAGCTTTTTGCGGTCGGTGTCAACCGGCAAACAGCGCGATTATCCGGCGTGAGAGTGCCCAGGGTGATCATTTTGACTTATACGCTCAGTGGCATGCTGGCGGCCTTTGGAGGTGCGGTTCTGCTGGGATTTACACAAACCGTTTACTTTAATCTTGGCGTTCCTTTTTTGTTCCCTTCCATCGCCGCTGTAGTCGTTGGCGGCACGTTGCTTTCTGGTGGTGTGGGCAGTTATTGGGGCACGATTTCCGGGGCGCTCGTACTGACATTGATTAACAGTTTGCTGCGCTCTTTACAATTACCTGAAGCTTACCAACTAGTAATTTTGGGTATCATCCTTCTGGCCTTGATTTCTGTTTACGGCCGTTCACGCAGCATGCGCCAATAATCCTTTTGTCCATATCCCAAAAAACAACTGTTCTCTATCAAACCAAACATTAGTCTGACTGGATGGTTTGTAGTGACCGCTTCAGCGGTCTAACGGCTATTGGAAATTAACAAATTATTACGGTCAACCTGTAAGTAGGCATCCTAAGTACAAACAACTATGTTTTAACGCTTGTCATTTCGAGCAAAGCGAGAAATCTCTCGAGAGATGCCTCGACAAGCTCGGCATGACACATGCAACAATACTTTTTTGTTGGTACTTAGATGCCGGTCTAGTAAAAGCCGCGCATTTGAGAATGCGCATTTACCCTAATGACCGTATTAATTCGTAAAGGTTGAAAAGCCGTTACTACGAACCTGACAAAAACATCCTCGGCCAACTAAGCTTCGACCAGTGAGTTATTATCCGGCCAATATGATTTCTTAATCTATTAACCTATCATACAGGTAAACATCCTGAATGATTGACAGGTTTCTACGTGCGGGGTACAATCCATTTTGTAATCATTCTTAGATTTGATACACACCAGGGGACGATCCTATGCGTACCGAACTGACCCGTCAAACTTTCCCCGACCAAATCGCTGAAAGCCTGACTGACCACATCATTGTAGAAGGGTTGAAGCCGGGTGATTTGCTGCCTTCTACCGCCAAATTGGCGCAAGATTTTGGGGTCAGCATTCCGGTGATCCGCGAAGCTCTGAAATCATTGGCCGGCCAGGGCATCATTGAAATCATCAATGGCAAGGGCGCGGTCATAAAACCATTGGATAACGAATCTCTACAAATTTTTTTCCAGCGGGCCATTCAATTTGAGTTAGATTCTATCATTGAAATTATGGAGATTCGCCAACCCTTAGAAGTACAAAGTGCATTCCTGGCCGCCCAGCGTCGAACGGATGAGGATGTTGCTGCACTGCAGAAAACCATCGCTGCTATGAGAGGGCAGGTTCACCAGGTTGAAACCTATGCTGATCTTGATGTGCAGCTACACAAACAAATTGCTGCGGCGACACAGAACAAAATGATGGTGCATCTTATTGCTTCGGTTCGAGACTCGCTGCGTGATGCCATCTTAGAGAGCTTGCGCAGAAGAAATATTAAAAAAGAGTTGGAACGGGTTCAAGATATACACGAACGAATCATTGATGAAATTGCCCAAGGGGATGCAGAGCGGGCGGCAAAGGCGATGGCGGAGCATTTCAATGATGCGGTCAATGCTTTCGTTTCCATGTTCGATAATGAAAGTTGATTTATTGTGACGAGCATCGTTAATATTATGTTACCCAAAATTTGACAACTTTTGTCGAATGATTTCCGATATATCAAGTGAAAAGTTGTCAAATTTCTGTTTAAGATCAGTAATTTGGCTTAGGGAAGGGAAAATGGAAAGAGAAAAACTTCAGGCAGCGCCGGGAATTGTTTGTTATCGAGAGCCTTTAGGCATTCGGTTTGTCAGTTTTTATGCGCTTGAAGATTACGGTGGATTTACCCTGTTTGACACGGCCGTCCCTGGGGTCGTGACCTGGTGGCTGGACCAGGAGGAAATGAAAGAAGGAATCAAACGGGCTATTATCTCTCATTCGGATGCCGATCATTTTGGAGATACGGCCGCCTTGAAAGAACGCTATCCCAACATTCAGGTGTTTTGCCACCCAAGGGATCGGCGTTGGATAGAAGATCATGATCTGATCGTAAAAGAGCGATATGACCATGTTCGGCCGACCCATGATTTTGGTTATGATCAAGACACGTTAAAAGTATTGCGTGAGATGTGCGGACCCAGCTTCAAAGTTGACCGGTTAATTGAAGAGGGGGATAGCATTCAAATAGGGAGCAGAACCTGGGAAGCGCTGCATGTTCCTGGCCATAGTTTAGGCCACATTTCTTTATGGAATGAATCCGACGGCATTTTACTGTTAGGAGATGCCGTTCTCGGTTTTGGCCCCCCGGATTTTGATGGCAATCCCTCAATGCCTTCAACCCACCAATACATCACCGAATATTTGGAGACCCTCGACCTATTTGAAGATTTGCCCGTGCAGTTGGTGCTGGCCGCTCACTGGCCATTTTTGTCGGCCGAAGAATTCAAGCAGTTAATAGCTGACAGCCGTGAAAGGGTCGCACGGGATCATGACCTGATTTTGCAGGCATGCCGGGAAAAACCCCGTTCTTATGGCGAATTGGTCGGATTGCTGAGCGATGCCTTCCGAACCTGGCCTGATGGTGAAGATACGAGCTATATGTTTGCCCTTTCCGGGTCGCTGGAATATTTACAGGATCAGGGTCAAATTAGCAAAGAGGGCGATATTTACACGGTATAATTGGTCAGAAAGCCAACTTTTTGAATGAGTTCCCCTGAATCTTAAATAGTCGTGAAACCACCATCGACAGTAATCCCTGTTCCCGTGATGTAAGACGCTTCATCAGACGCCAGGAATAGAGCTACATTGGCTACTTCATCCGTCGTCCCCAGACGCTTCATAGGAATTTTGTTGTTTAGTAATTCTTCCAGATAAGAGGGATCGTCACTGATATCCACGGCTTCCGTATTAATGGCGCCCGGTAGGATAGCGACAACTCGAATTTCAGGCAGGACCTCAAGTGATAGAGCGCGGGTCAGGGAGAGGATGCCCCCTTTGGCTGCCTGATAAGCTAAATAGCCGGGGACGCCAACCAAACTTTGCACTGATGCTGTATTAAGGATCACCCCGCCACCGTTAGCCCGGAGGTGAGGGATGGCATATTTTGAAGCCAGATAAACCGGCCGGAGGGTAACATCAAGCGTTTTTTGCCAATTGCCGACAGTCGTTTCCAACACGGGTTTGGCGTCGGTCCAATACGCATTGTTATGCAGGATATCCAGTTTGCCATAGGTGCCGACTGCCAATTCTACCATTTCCTGGAGGGCGGATTCATCAGAAACGTCTGTTTGGCTAAAAATGGCCTGTCCACCGGCTTCCAAGATTTGATTGACACAGTTCTTCCCACCATCCTGGTTGATATCGGCAATGACCACTCTTGCCCCCTCTTTAGCAAATCGTTTGGCGGTTGCCTTGCCAATTCCCGATGCCGCTCCGGTGATAATGGCCACTTTGTTTTCTAGTCTCAACGGTTCCTCCTTAATTGAGATATGAATTGTCGTGCGCTCGAGCGACCTCCACCATCATTTTCAGATTGTCAAGCGGAGAAGGGCGGGGTGTAATGCAGCCCGAACCTAATATATAACCGCCTCCAGCCGCAGCAGCCGCAATTACGCTTCAGAATCCTTACGCACTTTTTCTGGTGAACCTAAAAGCAAGGCGCTGACCGTGTCCACATTGCCGATCAAGCAGGCACGTTTTCCAACCACTTCTTTTGCAAATGCGAGGTTCACTTTGGTGTCAACCTCAATGATATCGGCCCCCGTTTGTGCGTATAAATTTAATACTTTACTTGAATCACCGCAAATATGTAACAACGTTTTGGCTCCATACGCTTTCCAGGCGCTGATCACCTTTTTTTGATAAGGATAAGCCCATTCTTCATACTGCCTGGGCGAAATCATGTCGCAAGAGGATAGGGAGTCGCCGCAGTGTAATATATCCGATTCGGCATCGAAGCAGGCTTTGCCAAATGCTATTAATGCATCCGCGGAGAGGTCCAGCGCGTGGTGGATAGCCTCCGGGTTTGAGCCTGGATATCCGGCCTGGGTTAACCCGATTTCCATCAGCCAGTTTTGAGTTCCTATGAAATATGAGGCTAAAGCGAAAGGACCCGTGCCGGGTGTTCGTATAGCGACTTTGTCACCAACCACCTGGCGAACAAGGCGGGTTGCTTCCAGCATGACGGGCATTCGGCCGTCGGTGAGCGGGTTAGGCATTTCTAAATTATATACATCAGCCAGGTTTTCTACTGCCGGAACTTCTAAATGGGGGGTCTCATCATCCGGTTTAGCCGCAATGCAGCCAAATCCTTCCGCGATATAGTAATTATCCGAACCAATAAAAATGATGTCTTGATCGAGTTCATGATGCAGAGTAAGCTGGGCATCGGCCATCGCTTTACCGTTGGTACAATATTCGCCAACGGAAATGCCCGATATAGTAGCGCCAATATCCAGCATGGGAGGTCCAACCGGGATCACATCAGTTGGCTCAAAATCAATGACACGTAGGACGCGCTCGCGGGAGGTAAGGGTTAATTTGGACATATTAACCTGGCCGGCATGCAGTTATTTGGAGCATCAGGATCGCCATTCCGGATCAGTTGTAACGGCCGTATTCCCGCGCCGTTTCACACATCAATTCAATCATCCCCGGCTGGGCATGAAAAATCTGGCCGGTTGTGCGCAAAATATAGCCACCGCCTTTTCCTCCTTCATCGATGCAGCGTTTGGTTTCATCAATCACATCTTGCGGGTTTTCACTCTTCAAAATATGTTCGTTGAAACCGCCGAAAATACATATCTGATCACCGACGCGTCGTTTAACATCCGCGAGTTCAAAATCACCAGATGTTTTCTTGGATGTAATGGTTTCTAGAGCATCAAGACCGGTGCTGACCATGTCCTCTAAGATTTGGGTGCCGCGACCGCAATTGTGGAAGCTGACCAGGTAGCCCGCGTCATGGGCGGCGCTGATACATTCTTCTTCATAGGATCGAATAAATTCATTGTAGGCACCTGGCGAAATTCCAACACCGACCCATGTCTCATTCATAGAGATAGAGGCCAGACCTGTTTCTCCTAAGCGTTTATAGTAGCCAACCAACCAATCCGTACAAACCCGCATGATATCCTGAACAAATTGTGGCCTCTCGTAAATATCCATGGAAATATTCACCAGCCCGCGCACCTGGGCGGCCATGTCCCAGGGGCCGGGAACATGATGCAGCCACCAGGCCCGGTCGCCCACTTTTTCAACCATGCCTTTGAGAATGCTCATGTCATACAGCTCCGGACCTGGGAAATGTTGGAAGGCTTTTAGTTTTTCCTGGGGATTATCTCCTTTAAGCAGGTAGTCTTGCGAGGCCGTCCCATACCCATCTTCGGTACGGTAACTGTAATCCAGATCGCCATCCGGCGTGCGGATGGTGTGTCGCTGTTCGCGCCATCCCTGGCCACGGCCGATTTCCCCAATGGTTTCTTCCCAGGTGTCCGTACTTATGGGACGGGGCAGCAGCATGCGCGGCCAAATTTCAATTTCGCCAATGTGCTGGCTGTAGGTGGTGATCATCGGGTCTAATCCCAACGCTTCCTGCATCTTAACAATACTGCCTACGGGATCATCAATCCACCATTCCAGCATTTCATACATGGTTTTATTATCTGGTTTGAACCGTTCCCTGATCAGAGGCAAGCCAAGCCAACTATGAATCGGCACACGGTCGGGGATGCCGCTTCGGGTAAAAACCATACGCGTGCGTTCTGCTGTATTCATCTCTTCTATCCTTTTTGAAAAATAATGTCACCATCAGCGGTGACGCCGGAAACGGGAGCCGTATCCGTATAAAAGGTGGCTAAATATTCTGTTTCAATTGTCTGTCCGGGTTCAAATTGGAGGGCATTGCCCGCTTTTATTTGGTCCGGAAGGTGATTGGGGTAGCTCGTTTGCGGCTCTACGGCGATATTGAAGGTTCTGCCCCACCAGGGGAAGTCAAATGCGCCGCGATAAACCTGCCAAAAGACAAGGTACGGATATAGCTCAGGATCAAAGCGCAAGGCCAAGCCTATTCCTCTGTTTTCATTGGTCAATCATACCAGCCTTCGTCGAATCCTGTCAGGTAAATATGATCCAGGCTGCGGGCTTCCGGACCGGGGATCTTTGACGCATCAATCAACTCACCGTTAACGGTTTCAAGCCAGGGCCATTGCCGATCCTGTCCGGGTTTAAATCGGGTCGTAGGCGCTAATTTCTCCTCAAATGTGAGAGCGCGGCAGGGAGGCACATATAATTTACTGGAATCATCGACGAATGGCCATCCATAGCATGGATGCTGCCCCCAACTGGTTTGCAGCATTTGATCTCCCTCATTGGTGATTTTCTCGCTGAAGAAGAGGGTGGGGGAATCATATTTTAAGCGCATGACCTTCTCAATTTTGAAGGGTGTGCGGGGTGTTCGTAAGAAAAAACGGACAGCGACTTTCTCTGGGGTGTCTAATTGGATATCTGCCAGCCAGGATTGCAGTGTGACTTCCCCGTGGATGCCCCAGGGCATTCCTTGACCTTCAAAATGGTAACCGGCATTGGGAAACATTTCAAACCAGCCGCCAAACAGTTTGTCCACTAATTGGCCATCCGGTAGTTCGCGGGGAGGAGTGACGCCGGCTCGCGGCCGTAAACCGATTGGCGCCCGCTACATGGCATCAATATCCAGGGGTTTGTATAACAATTCGTATATGTCGGTTCCTTTATCGACAAGCACAGTGACCCGCACTAAATTATTTTCTAATATGATGGCCTTGTAGCCACTGATAATAATTTTAGTCAACCGGCAGCCAAAGTTTCGCTCATGTAAATAGGAGTGGTAAGGGTTAAAGGTCATGATGATGGTCCATTTCGACGATAACCAGGTAAATTTTAATTTTTAGGAATTCTCACTTCAGGAAACTTTAGCAAAAACCGGTCAACCTGTCAAACAGGTATATACCTAAAAAGGTTGTTGCTTCCCATCTGCATCTTGGCCAAGTTTCTGGCATAATCATGGTGATGAAATTAGAAAGGAGACAAGCATGCCTTATTTAGCTGATGGAAAAAGATATGAAACAATGCCCTATCGCCGGACGGGGCGAAGCGGGCTGATGCTACCGGCCGTTTCGCTGGGCATTTGGTACAATTTCGGTGGTATCGATCCCCTGGAAAACAGCCGGGCTATGCTGCGCAAGGCTTTCGATTTGGGGATCACCCATATTGATATCGCCAATAATTATGGCCCGCCGCCAGGATCGGCCGAAGAGACATTCGGCCGTGTGTTTGCGGATGATCTTAAACCCTACCGGGATGAGCTAATTATCTCTAATAAAGCCGGCTATCGTATGTGGCCCGGCCAATATGGGGAATGGGGATCGCGTAAATACCTCATCGCCAGTTGTGACCAGAGCTTGAAACGCACGGGATTGGAATATTTTGATATTTTCTACAGTCATCGACCGGACAACCGCACGCCATTAGAGGAAACGATGGGTGCCCTGGACACGATTGTTCGCTCAGGGCGTGCCCTTTATGCGGGTATTTCTACTTACTCTCCGCAGCAAACTCGCGAAGCCTCCCGTATCCTAAAAGAATTAGGCACGCCCTGTCTGATTCACCAGCCCCGGTACAATATGTTTGATCGCTGGATCGAAGATGGTTTGTTGGATGTTCTCGAAGATGAAGGCATTGGCTGCATCCCTTTTTCCCCACTCTGTCAGGGCATTTTGACCAATAAGTATATCGATCAGATTCCTGATGATTCTCGCGTGGCCAAGTTTGATGGCGAACTCTTCTGGGGAGATGAGGTCACGGAGGAGCGCGTAAGAAAAGTTGTAAAACTTAACGCAATCGCCAGGAATCGCGGCCAAAATATGGCCCAAATGGCTGTGGCCTGGGTTTTGCGTCTGCCATCCATTACCTCGGCGTTGATTGGTGCCAGCCGTCCGGAGCAGATTGAGGATATTGTCGCTGCCTTAGATAATCTGGCATTTAGCGAAGAAGAATTGCAGCAAATCGAATCAATATTGGCTGGATAGCAGCCGGGATTTGAGCCTCTTTTCTGGAAAATTTATGGTGACATTTCCGGTCAATGCGTATTTCTGCTATTGGAAAGCGCGACGGAGTTCATAAGCGCAATCCATAAGGGCTGTTTTGCCCATCTCAACCCCACCGGCCATGGCTACAAAGGCATGGACCATACCTTTGTAACGAATGGCTCTCACCTCATTTCCTGCTTCCACAAGTCGGTGAGCGTATGCCTCTCCTTCATCCCGCAAAATATCCATTTCCGCGGTCAATATAAACGCTGGAGGCAAACGACTCAAATCCGGGGCAAGTAAGGGGGAAACATAGGGATTAAGGCGCTCGGGGTCATCTGAAATATAGTGGTTTCCCGCCCATTCCATCATTTCCTTGGATAAAAAATAACCGCTTGGAAATGTTCTGTAGCTTTTTGTTTCAAAATCGTTGATGTTGGTAATGGGGTAGATGAGAAGATGGAGCTTCAGATCAAATTCTCCGCGATCGCGAGCCATCAAAGCGACACTTGCCGCGATGTTTCCTCCGGCACTGTCACCCCCAATGGCCACTTTGGAGGCGTCACCGTCAATTTTTTCCGCGTTATCAGGCAACCATTTTAACACATCGTAAACATCTTCAACGGCCGCTGGAAATTTATGTTCGGGAGCAAGCCGGTAATCGACAGAAACTACCACACAGTCGGCATGATTGCATAAGAAGCGACAAATATTATCGTGCGTATTGAGATCGCAAAAGACCCAACATCCGCCGTGCAAGAATACAAAAACCGGCTTTGTTTGTGCTTTTTGCGGCTTATATACCCTTATTGGGATACGGTTGCCGCTTCGGCCGGATACGGCCAATTCTAGAATTTCAGCAACATCTTCACTTTCTATTCCAAAAGATTCGATGGCATCTGATCCCGTTCTAATGTCATGAGGGGTTGTCTCAGATAGCGGCTTATCATTTTTTGTTGTTTCGTCAACCACAGACAAAATATGGGCAATTTGTGGATCCAGGGTTCCAACAGATGAATGTCCTTTTTCTTCGATTATCACTGGTAAACCCTTCACTTCTCACTGTTTTTTGGTGCGCTTCGTTTTGAAACCCGTGGATGACACCTGCTCACCATCGGCCGGAAAGTATTTGCCTTCGTATAGATTGACCAACCAGCGATGCTGTTTACGAATTTCGTCAAAGATATGATCGGGGAGAGGCGGCTTGGAAGCGGTTGCAATATTTTCATCGGCATATTCAGGGATATGCATACTAATATTGACAACGGTTACGCCAGGATGATAAAGAGCAAATTTTATGGCTAACTCGGCGAGAGAGTCGGCATATTCAGGGATATACTGCTCTAATTCGGCCACCCGGCGCATATACTCCGTAAGCGGACCACGCTCGAAGTAATCATCACGCATATCTAATTCATCAAACGTGGAATCTTCTTTTAGGAAGCCGGTTAATCCACCTTCATCCAAGACACAACGGGCGATGACCGCCACCTGCCGTTCATGGCATAAGGGAATCAAACTATCAAAGGCCAGGGGATCAAATATATTGACTATTGTTTGGACTGAGTCTATCAATCCGCTACGCACAATCGAGATGCCCTGGTCGTGCCGGTGGTCGGTCAGAGAAATTCCTATATGGCGAATTTTGCCTTGCTCTTTCAGATGATGAAGTTCTTCCAGCCACGGACCATCCTCATACTGAGACCAATATTGGTGGAGCTGCATTAAGTCAATCGTTTCAATATCCAGCAAACGCAAGGAGGTTTCCACACTTCGAGTCACCGAACCCCTGGGATAGGCAATTTCAATCGGGTTTGGAATACCCCAACCGGCATTGGTTGGAGAAGCGCTGGGCGCTGCTTTGGAAGATATAAAGGGTTTTTCCCCCTTCCATTCCTTGAGCGCCTTGCCTAAAATTTCCTCAGATTCGCCATATGTGCGCGCTGTATCAATAAAAATGACCCCTTGTTCCAGGCTGTGCAGGACTGAATTTATCAAATATCGTTCTTCAAACTGGCCAAAGGCGCAATTTAAACCCATCGCTCCGAAACCAATTCGGGACACTTTTCTATCTGATTGAGCAAATTTTGTGTATTGCATGGATGATCTTGAAATTGTGTTAAAAGCTGGGTCTTCCACCAGCCCATTTAAGGAAGGGGCGCGCTTTAAATGGCTTCAATGCTCAAATTAAATATTTTGCCCAACATATCAATATCGTTCTCTTGGTGACCGGTCATCAACAAATAATGGTGAGAGGAGACATTGTTTATGAGCTTGTGGCCATCGGATATGCGTAATATACCGCCGTTGAGGCAATCAGAATCAGGGTATTGTGCGTATCCTTCTATTGCTCCTTCCATAATGATCATGCGTTCCATGGAAGGCTCTAATTTGGCCAGGGTCATTGGCCCTTCCGGAAGGCGCGCATCCAAGGCGATAGCATTGTCGTCGACGATAGCCAGCACTTTACTACGTACTGCCCACTCGGTTGAGAAGGATGTGGGCAGCACCCCTAGATAGCCACAATGGGCGACAAGGACATGATCCTCCGGTGCTTCATCAACGGATGGGAAATCTGGAATGCGTTCGTGTTTTAAGGCTGCTTGCCCCATGAGGAACGGATAGAGATTGGTCATCATGATTGGCATGTCCAATGAATTGTGCAGAATGTATTTGGTGATCATAGACATGATATCCGCTTCGCAGCCCCAGATGATGCGACGCTCCTGGTATAGCATGTTCCAGGCCAGGCAGGGAGTTGTGTCTGAAAAGTAGGATTCATTCAAACAGTTGATGCCAACCGAGCGAATGGAGGGATCTTTGTCTAATTCTTCGGTCAAGGCGATGTAAATTTTCACGGCGCTGCGCAGTTGGCGCGGGGAAATATCACTCACATTAAAGTCCCATTGCTCGATGACGTGATCGGCCGCTTCATCCGAAATGGTTTGCGCATAAGCACCAAGCTCTTTAAAGCTTTTATATACCAGTTGAATGCCAAATTTCTCTACCATGCGCGTCTTACACTCATCCTCAAACCAATAGAAACGTTTGAAGATTTCTGATTGCATACCATCTCCCGGATCATCCTGGTAAATCAGGAACTTGGTCTCTTGCAACTCGCGTTTAACGCTGAGCGCCCGACACGCTTTTTTTGTCTGCTCTAAACTGTGCGGAGCTATATTGGTCACGCCCTCATTGCGCAAATAGCTGCATATCTCCCAATCCCACATGAGCACTGTCCCGAACTCGGAGGTAACGACCAAAATCGGAAGGTCAATGGCTTTGAATTCGTCTAGCATGTGGAAGGCCTGGCCTAAAAATTGGGGGAAGATAACGGCCTCGGCTTCTGGAAGCCCGGCTCCTAAGGGGCGCGGCTGTAAAAAATCTACCTCATCAGCTAACAAAGTTTTTAATCTTTCAAGCTGGATATCAAATTCCTCATCACGGCCGATTTCAAAATAAAGCGGTACCAGGCGGGCTTTCATTGGGGACTCCTCATGTGAAAGGTTGTAACCTGCAAAAATAATAAAACTAGAATCTCAATTTACGTTAGATTTTAAGTCAAATTCAATCAAGATGACAAATAAGGTTGCCACCATAATCTACCCATTTTCCCTGGAATAGAGAAGTAGCGGCAACCTGATGCTGTGTTATTTCGGCGTTGATTCAAGCTCTTTGGCTGTCTTGTCACCCTCTGGAGTTAACCAATCAACCTCGTCACTTTCTTCAAAGCGCTTCAAACCGACTCGCTTTATAGCATCATCATCCACCTTATCCAGTGGCGTATAGTTAGGATGCTGTCCTTCTTTATAGGGATCATTGCGGGCAGCATTGAAGGCCACGACCATTGCCCATCTTGGTTTATCAGAGCGATTTTGGTCAGAACGATGGAGAACATTGCCGTCGAAAAATACAATATCACCCGGGTCCGCTTCACAATAAACCAGATCCATTTGATCGAGGGCTGCATTGACCCGCTCCATATCGGCGCCGGCTTGTTCACCAGACAAAGTATGATCGATACGTCCCATTTTGTGGGATCCTTTTATGATCTGCAGGCAGCCATTTTCTACGGTCGCTTTATCAACGGCGATGGAGGCGCTGGCCATAAGAGGATACAGGCAACCAAAATGATACCAATAACCATAATCTTGATGCCATGTCCAGGCACCACCGACTTTGGCATCTTTGAGAATCATTTTGGAATGATAATGATACACTTCGCCACCTAACAACATTTCCATTGAGTCAACCAAACGACGGCTGCGAGCAAACATGCCATAAACGTTATCACCGGGATGATTCCAAAGGGATAGCCGAACCGTACCCCCTTCGCCGTCATCACGGCCGAAAGATTTTTGGTCCAACGCTCTATCTTCCAAGGCAGCTCTGTGTAAAAGTTCGATCTCTTCTTTATCGAACATGCTCCTTACAATAACAAAACCATCCCGTTCGTAATCCTGTACTTGATTTTCGGTAAAAAGTGTCATAACAAATCTCCTTATAAATTAAAAATACCTTTATATAAAACTATCATATACTTGATAGTTGAAACCGATAATAGAATAAAAGTGATGGTTTTTTGAAGTGGGCTGGGCATCAAAATCAAAATTTGCTGCGATCAGGAATCGATCGCGGACCCGGCCCCGGATTAGTTACAATTAAAAAGCTGAACTCAAATGGCGAGAAGATGGTTTGCAGTGACCGCTTTAGCGGTCAACGGCTAAAGCCGTTACTACGAACTCAACTAGGCACCGTTTTCCATTAGCTTCTGATCCAGCCATTTTTTAGCCCTGGGAATATCTTCTTCTTCAAGATGTTCAATAATAATCGGGCAGTTAGGGCTGGCTTTGGATAGTCGTTGAATAAACAGATCATAGTTCAAATCTCCAAGTCCGGCCGCGGGCTGCTCAATAAGACCCACACCGCGGAATGAGTGCCCTTCCGTAGCGGTCACGTCGGCCATCTGCACATCTTGTTCCTCTTCCACAATGCGAATGTCCTTAGCGTGCGCAAACACGACTGTATCAGATAAGGCATCAAACATATAGTTTAATGTCCCATCCATGTCTTTGAACTTGACTTCATCTATATAGTTAACAGGGTCCATAGCCAACGCGAGGTGCTGTGGATCGTTTATTTCCGAAAACAGGCGTAAGGTCTTCTCGATTGTACCTATCACGTTGTAAATATACGCTTCAATAACGAATACGGCTCCTTCTTTGCGGCATAGCTGGACAAGCTCATATATGATGTCCCGACACTCTTCATAACCTTCTTCCGTATAGTTTTTCGGATGGGGGATCCAATCGCTGTCCGGATGAAAAGTCCCTGTTTCACTTGGTACGTATGGAGAGCCGAGATCGTGACAATGACGAATGATCGTCTTCAAGCGATCGAGGTTCATCTTGCGCCGCTCCGGAATGGGATCTGTCAGATTCGTGTAACTGGAGATGCAGGAGACAGGAAGATTGTAGCGCCGAAATGTATCTCTGATTTTGACACATTTTTCCTTTGTAATATTTTCGGTTGATAAATCCATATCGGAAAATATCAGGTCTAACTGCACGGTGTTAAAGCCTAGATCACGAATCTTCTTCGCGCTTTCTTCAAGCGAATATGGAAAATAACCACTAAAAATCCCAACTTGTAACATTTTTACCTCCTACAAGATAAACAAATAAACAATAGACAATATCAAATTCGTTTGTGGAGAAGAAATAGAAGAATTCATCCCTCTTAAAGTAAATAATCGAAAGGTTTGTCAATTTTTATTTTCTTATTCCTCTAGTAATCTCATAGAAAAATTGACAAAGCTAATGCAAAACCTCTCAACTTTTTATGATTTCTGATGGTGAAACTTTTCGTCCTTCTTTCGCAGATAGATAGCCGGCATCAATCAGAGCCATTGTTTTAAGATTGTCCTCACCGCTGATTTCAGGTTCTCTACCTTCTTCCAGGGCACATAATAGTTGGGCCATAGTTCCTTGAAAAGCATCCGGGAACCAAACTTCCGACCAGCGTGGTTGGAACCAGTATCCTGGTTGCAGTTTTGTTGTGAAGTCAATGGTGCTTGGGGTAGGGCAGGGAAAATTAGGCCAGCCGATAGTACCCTTGGCGATGCCTTGGTCGCCGTTAACGCGCCAGTTCAGATAGATGTCTCCTTCAGAACCCTCTCTTACCGGTCCAGTCCAGACATCATCCCAAGCAGAGGCGCGTAGATGATTACTGTATTCTAGAATGTAAAGACAGATACCATCTTCGTGTTCAAATTGGGTACGGGGATCAGGGCGGAAGCTGGCATAAATATTGTCCGGATCGCCAAAAAGATAGCGGAATGTATCCAGGTGGTGGATGCTCATCATGCGTAGAGACACAAATCCTTGACGTTCCTGCCAGGGCATCCAATGGGGAATGGCACGCATGTCGATGGTAGCTAATACGGGTGTGCCCAGATATCCTTTGTCAAGGATAAATTTACAGGCCCGAATTGACTGGTCATAGCGCATATTTTGATTTACGGCCAGCGTGATGCCTGCCTCATTACACAAACGGACGATTTCTTTCGCGCCAGAGTAATCACGGGCGATGGGTTTTTGCGCTAAGATACCTTTAATATGATCGTTACGCTTTATGACTTCCTGGATGACGCTTAATTGGATATCAGGCGGCACAGCGATATCAACCACTTCTACGGCCGGATTATCGAGCAATTCACGATAATCTTGATAAACATTGGGGATCGCGTGGCGATTGGCAACCTCCTGGCCACGATCGGCATCTCTAGTAGAAATGGCGATAGGGCTAAAACCGGCGTCTCGATAAGCGACCAAATGAATATCAGCCATGATGAAACCGGCGCCAATACAACCAATTCCCACATTTTTATTTTGGGGCATTTTTGGTAAATATTCGATATTCAAATCTATTCCATTGCTCATGTGATTCATGACTAATCTCCATTAAATTCCTTCAGGGCATTAAACATTGCAACAAGGTTTTCAACAGGGGTTTGGGGCAAAAGGTTGTGCACAGAATTGAATACGAAACCCCCATCTTTAGAAAAAATTTCGCACATCTCCAGGACCTGCCGGCGAACTTCCTCAGGCGTGCCATACGGCATTGTTTTTTGTGTGTCGACGCCGGCGCCCCAGAAAATCAGGTCCCGGCCGTATGTATCTTTAATATGCTGCGGGTCCATATTAGCGGCCGTCCACTGCACCGGGTTGAGAATGTCAATTCCAGCCTCAATAAACATACTCATGAATGGTTCAATGGCCCCATCCGTATGTTTAAAAATTTTCCAGGAACTGTTATCGTGAATCCAGCCGGTAACTTTTTTATAGTAGGGAACAAATAGGTCATTAAAAGTTTTGGGAGAACAGAAGGTCGATGTTTGCGTGCCGAAATCATAGCCACATAAGTAGAGCACATCAATATTATCCCCCATCCGATTGTGTACCTTCTCTAGATTTTTCACGGCGATGTCTGACTGCATTGTAAAGATTTCATGTAAAAAATCTTGATTCTTAACGGTAGCGATCAACCAATCGGTCAGGCTGCGGATGCCTTTGGGGTGTTTTAATGTTGGACCCTGAATCAGGCCAACATCAACAAAAGGGACAATGCCAACATTAGCAACCACGGCCCTGCCGGTTGTCAATGCCTGATCAACTTGTTGCGCCAGGTAATCTAAATCTTCTTCGCTCAATTCGCCAAATTCTTCCACTTGATCGGCCGGATCGAGGGTTTTAGGGTCAACTTTTCCTTTTTGGCGGGTGATCAGGTCGAAATAGTAGCCGGTTTTGGGCATATGGCCGCTTGGCGGAGCCTGGCGATCTCCCTGCGGATACACAAAAAAGTCGCCATTTTCTCCCTCAGAAATTTCTAAATGGCCGGAAATCAGCACCTCCTGCCCCCAAGGTGTGCGAAACTCCTTCCAATCACCGTTTGGTACACCAAAAAGCGTCTCTCGCGGAGATATGCCGACCGTGTCAATACCCAGGACTTCGATTAAATCATCATCAAGCCAGCCCAACATTTGAAAAGGTTCGTGAACGGTGACCGGCTTTTTTTCCAATCCATAATAGTCGCGCAGGTCAGCGACACAGGTACAATGAAGACTGGTTACAGGTGCGCTGCCAAAATCAACCGGAACTTTGTCCGTTGCTTCATGATTGATGGCTTTTAATACTCTTTCCCGACTGTTCATGGAACTCCCTTTGTTAAAAATTTTGTCATCAGGCGACAACGCCCACCAGTTCCCTGGCCAGCCTGGCAGCGGCGGCAGCATCACGGGCAAATCCATCCGCGCCAATAATGTCGGCGAAATTTTGGTCGATCGGAGCGCCGCCGACAATGATTTTGATTTGGTTGCGGATGGTCAATTTTGAGAAAGCCTCAATTGTATCTTTCATGGCCATCATGGTTGTGGTTAGTAATGCGGACATTCCCACAATTTGGGGTTTGACTTCTAAGGCCATGTCGACAAATTTTTGTGGGGGGACGTCTGTACCCAGGTCAATAACGCGAAATCCTGCGCCTTCGAGCATCATGCCCACGAGATTTTTGCCGATATCATGTAAATCACCGCGCACGGTTCCAATGACGGCCGTTGCTACAGGCTCCACACCCGATTCCAGCAAATGAGGTTTAAGAATATCTAATCCTTCTTCCATAGCCCGCGCCGCCGCTAACATCTCCGGCACAAAGAATTCGCCCGACTCAAATAAATCACCTACTTCCCTCATCGGGACGATCAGACCTTCATTCAAAATTGTGCCGGGGTCTATCCCATTTTTTAAGGCTTCATGGATGAAGGCTTGAACCTCATCACATTCACCATCAATGACATATTCATGTAGCTCATCAAACATGTGATCTCTCCTTGAGTCCTCAACCCGAAAATTCACCACGTATTTTTAAGGTAAATCACTATTGGATGGTTTTGAATAGACAATTGGATTGTTGAGATGGACTATTTTGCCTTCTCATGTTAAGCTGGCCAACCAAATGCAAAATTATATAAATCGGATAACCTGGGTTAAATTCAATCCTTTTTGGGGCTTTTTAGGCAAATCATCACCGATTCAGGCTAATAATCGTATTTTGAGGTGACATATGATGGAGGAAGTTAAGACTTCGCGAGATTGGTTATTTTCCTCGGATTATAAAATATTGCGCTTGCCACCGGCCGTGGTCGAATCCTTGGAAAAGCAACATTCTCTGTTAGCCGGTTTTTTTGCCACAAATTTGGGCTTTTTCACGACGGTGTATGGACATAGGACTGAACGTGAAACATTTGACGAATATATTGTTATTTACTGTCTTGACGGCCGTGGCTGGTACAAGGCATTGGGACAACAATGGGATATCATCAAAGGGGAAGTTTTATTTGTCCAACCCAGTATTGCTCATGGTTATGGTTCCGATGATAAGTCTCCCTGGTCGATTCAGTGGGCGCACTTTAGAGGCAATTTGGCACTCTCTTATTTAGATCTGATGAACATTACCCCTGATAAACCGATCCGCAATATCGGCATTCAGCCGGGGATTTCCAATCTTTTCAGCGAAGCCCTCAACGTGATGAAATCAGGATATAGTCTCTACCATCTGGTTAAAATTTCGGCGATGATCCAACAGGCATTATCGCAAATCGCTTTTTCAACCACCTATTCTCCACCCCAGGGCACGATTGGATTGCATGTGGGAAATGTCATCGAATTTATGTTGACCAATATTACTGAACGCTGCACATTAGATGATTTTGCCTCTCAAGCATGTCTGTCGCGATCCTATTTTTCACGCCAGTTTCGCGAGAAAACGGGTTACGCGCCGGTTGAATATTTTATACGGTTAAAAATTCAACGTGCCTGTGAGTTGTTAGAAACAACGAGTATGACCGTAGGCCAGATCAGCCGTAGTTTAGGCTATGGCGATCAATATTACTTTTCCAGAATATTTAAAAAAATTGTGGGTACTCATCCAACCCAATATCGTCGTACAAAAGAAATCAGCTAGCAGAATAAGAAGCCCCTTTTCAAAGGGATGCCAGCTTTTCAAGGGAGTAATCAAACGAATAGATAAGCTGATTTTGCACGGCAACATATTTCCTGAAGAAATTCCCTGGCCAATTTGTACTAATTTTGTACTTTTCGTTAAAAATGTATTGACAAAACATTAAGTAAACATTAGAATGTCCGTACAACCGGACGTTTACTAAGTTACCCGTAAGGAGAATGGAATTATGAAGCTGAGTCTAGATGTCATTGGATATGGTGGATATTTTACAAAAGATTATGAAAAGTTGTCCCTGGAAGATTCTGTTCGGAGAGCTGCCGCATATGGCTATGACGCAGCCTGTATTTTTGCCCATCGTCCTTTAGGTTTTCCCTTAGATCTCAATGCTGACCGGCGCAAGCGGCTCAAAGATCTATATGAGGAACTTGACCTGGAAATGGGTGGTATCGTTTGTTGCAATAACTTTGTTGAGGGCGATCATGTCCTAGTTTTCCCCCGAGAGAAAGAAATCATGTATACCATGGCTTGCATCGATCTGGCGGCCGATCTGGGCAGCGATATCGTCCGCGTCATGGCATCTTTATGGGGCTATTTCCGCAATCCCTATGGAGAAGATGGCTATGGTCTGCCCGCCTTCGAGGCCCGCTCGCGGAGAGTATCTCGCGGAGAAGATTTCCTGGACGCCTGGCACCAGGTACGTGAAGCATTGACGGAAGTGGCCAAATATGCCGAAGATAAGGGGATTACCCTGGCTTTACAGACCCATCCGGAAATTACAGGCAACAATGATGATACATTAGAGATGATCGACGAAGTTGGCGTCAGCAGCCTGAAAGTCGGATTGGATTTGCCCTTATTTGAATCCTATGACCCTAACGATGTGACCAACATCGTCCATAAAATGAGCGATCTGATGGTGTATTCACACACGATTTCCCTGGCCAGTTTCCAAACGGTTGGCGGCGCGCCTTATGGTTGGGAAGAGTGTACGCCAGGATCAGAGCATGACAAGCTCCCCTGGGAAACCTTTTTCCGTGCCTGTGATGATATTGGTTATAATGGCCTCTTTTCTCATGAACAATGTTCGCCAGTCATCGTTAAAGGTCATCAATTAGGTTCTGTAAAAGATATTGATGAACGATATGTAGATTCCCGAAACTACTTCAGACAACTTTTCGATGACCTTGGCGTTTATTCAGGCAACAAACCGCTTTATATTGAATACGATCCTGATTTGACTGCTCCGACAAAGGCTGCTCACACAGAGAGAGAGAAAGTTCCAGCCTAAGTCAAATTCAAGAAGAAAAAAGTAGGGTGATTCGATAATAATCGCCCTACTCAAAACCCATACTTATTATTGAAAGGGAAGCCAAACCATTAACTGGTCATTGGTTCGTTGTGGTTTGCTGCTGAGGGAAGAGAATATGGGGCGAAGCAAATTATTAGAAGTTAGCGGGTGCAACAAAAGTTTTCCCGGTGTTCAAGCCTTGGCCGATTTTAACTTTGACTTATACGAGGGTGAAATTCATTGTGTTGTTGGTGAAAACGGGGCGGGAAAATCTACTTTTATCAAAATTTTATCTGGAGCGTTGCGGCCAGATGAAGGGACCATCTCCTTAAGAGGAGACGAATTTCCCTATCTTACACCCAAGCTAGCCCAACAAAAAGGAGTCCGCACGATTTATCAGGAAATTGCGCTCGCTCCATCGATGACCGTCGCCGAAAATATCTTTATGGGCAAGGAGCCAAGAAACCGCTTTGGCCTCGTTGATTATCCAACGTTGAACAGGCAGTCCAAGACGTTATTAGATAACCTGCAAATTGATTTGGATGTGCGCGAATTGGTGAGCAAGCTTAACGTCGCCGAGAAACAGTCAGTGCAAATTGCCAAAGCGATGACAGACGAAGCTAAAATTTTTATCCTGGATGAACCAACCGCCTCTTATAGCTCCAGCGAAATCAGCAATTTACTTGAATTGGTCAGAGGGGTTGCTGCCCGTGGCGTAGGCGTTATTTATATTTCCCACCATCTTGATGAAGTTTTTAATATCCATGACCGGATCACGATTTTGCGGGATGGCAAGAAAGTGAATACCCACGGCCAAAATGAAGCAACAGAGGAGAGGATCATCAGTGAAATGGTTGGCCGGGATATGAGCAAATTTTATACACGACAGAAAGTCGACGTTGATTATTCTCATTCCATTGAATTCAATCATATTTCTGGGGGCCAGGTGCAAGATGTTTCCTTCACGATATATAAAGGCGAGATTGTAGGCTTCGCCGGGATGGTCGGTTCCGGCAGAACTGACCTGGTGAGATCAATTTTTGGCGCTAATCCTAATTCTAGTGGAAAAATCAACATTGAAGACGAAGAAATCACCGTCAGTTCTCCGGCGGAGGCCATCAAGGGTGGGTTGTCCTTATTGACCGAAGATCGCCAACATTCGGGCCTGGTTCTCGACCATACAGTCAAATGGAACATATCCCTTGTTGAATTGGTTAATTCAAGAGGTGGTCTGATTCATGAGAAAGACGAGGATACAAACGTCAAACATTATGTAAATACGCTGGATATTAAAACACCAGGATTAGACCAGGTTGCCAGAAACCTTTCCGGAGGAAACCAACAAAAACTCGTCCTGGCTAAATGGCTATATGCAGATGCCAAGGTGATCATATTTGACGAGCCTACACGGGGAATCGATATTGGGGCCAAAGAAGAGATATATAAATTGATGGTTGAATTGGCTAAAGAAGGGAAATACATTTTGATGGTTTCCTCAGATATGCCCGAACTAATTGCCATGTGTGATCGGGTGTTTGTCATGCGCAATGGTGAAATTACAGCCGAACTTGATCATGATGAGATCAGCGAAGAAGAAATCTTAACTTATTCAATTGGAGGTGTACTTTGACAACACGCACCGGAGAAAAGCGGTTTATTAATATTCCCTGGATTAACGATAATAACATTTCGGTTATTTATTTGATTGGTATTATCGCCATTGCAGTCATTATCATGTCGTTTCTCGACGATAGATTTTTGGGGGTAAACAATCTATTTAACGTCCTTAACCAACAATCAACCTTGGGAATTGCAACCATCGGCGTCGCCATTGCTTTGTTCGCCGGCTGTATTGACCTGACCGTCGGTAATGTTTTGGCCTCTACTGCGGCAATCGCTGCTCTCATGCTGCGTTCCGATCTAAGCGATGGCTGGGTAATCTTGTTAACCTGTGCCGCGGGTCTGGGATTTGGTTTGCTGAATGGCTTGATCGTCGTCAAATCTCGTATTGATACTTTTATCGCTACGCTAGGGCTTATGTCCGTTTACCAGGGATTGGCCCTAATTATTCCAGATGGAAATAACGTATATCTGGAGGGGCGATTCACCTGGTTTGGCACATATAAGGTTGGCGGTATTGTTCCATTACCTGTCATCTATTTTGTCATCATTACGATTATTGCCTATTTTGTCACGCGCTATTTCAAGTTCGGCCGAAAATTATATTCCATCGGCGGGAATCCGGAAGCAGCCTTTCTAGCAGGTATCAACTTAGATTTGAACAAAACATTGGCTTACGGAGTAAGTGGATTCTGTGCTGCTTTCACCTCCCTGATTGTTATCTCGCGAATTGGCCAATCTTCTCCAGCAATGGGTGTTGCTTATCCATTGGAAACGATCGCTGCCGCTGTGATCGGCGGCGTCTCTCTCACAGGGGGAAAGGGGACCATACCCGGCGTATTCATGGGGGTTATCCTTTTAGGGTTAATCCGCAACTCATTGAATATTCTACGGGTGCCGTCATTTTATCAATATGTCATGCTTGGTAGCGTGATAATAATCGCCGTTACCTTGAGTAATTTGGGGTCTATCCGCAAATCGGGCAGCCCTGGATAAATTTTTTATATCGGTTTTTTATATATAAGGAGAAGGTTGATGAAAAAGGTTAGCAAACATTTTGTATTTGTGTTGTCTTTATTGTTATTGATAGCCCTGGTGGGCTGCCAGGCAGGCGCAGAAACTGATCCTGTGGCCAGTGAGGGTGGTGATGCTGAAGCGCCTGCCGAAAGTAGTGAGGAAGAAGCCGCCCCAGCTGAAGAAGAGGCGCCCGCGGAAGAAGAACCTGCCGAAGAAATGGAGGAAAAACCTACTTATCGCATTGGATACATCCAGGCATCATCCGACGCCTATTATCAGATGCAGGCGGATGCAGCGCAACAGGTCGTGGATTACATCAATGAAAATGAAGATTATAATGTTGAGATGACCGTTGCTCTATCAGAAGGTCTGGCGGAAAAGGAACTGGCCAACATTGAAGATTTTATCTCCCAGGATTATGATGCGATCATCAATTTCACTTTCGCCGCGGAGACGGCTCAAAGAGGGGCGCAACTTTCAGAAGACGCAGGTATTCCCTACTTTGTCGTCGGTTCAACGGCTGCTGAAGGGCCATCTACCCCGACCTCCACGGTCAAAGGAGACTTCAGTGTGATGGGCGGCATGATAGGTTCTTATATCGCCGAGAACTACCCGGACTCCAATATCGCGATTGTCCAAGGTGCTTTGGGACAGGGCATCGTGGAGTTGTTCGAGGAAGGATTTGAGGCCAACCTGGGACCAAACAACGAGATCGTGCAGCGAGCGCCGGCCGATTGGAATGCTGAAAAAGCACAGAATATCATGAATGACTGGCTGACCAATTATGATGGCGAGTTTGACATGGTCTATGCCATGAATGCTGATATTTATCTGGGTGTGGTGCGGGCGTTGGAGGATGCGGGTTTGTTAAACAACCCAATTAAGATCATCACGCACAACGGCCGACCGGAAGATTTCCAGGGTGTGATGGATGGCAAAGCAGTCGCCACCAACGCCAACTCTCCGACCTATGAATCAGGTGTGCTGATGAAGGTCGTCACTGATCATCTGCAAGGGGAAGAGGTACCGGAACTGGTGATCACCCCGGCGACCATGGTCGACAAGGATACGCCTGAGAACCTGCTGGGTTGGGAACTGGATAAGGGTGTTGTCGCTTTCCAAGAGTATGAGATAGGTGGAGAAAGCGACATGGAAGAAGAAGCCGAGGCCCCGGCCGAGGAGATGGATGAACCTATAGAAGAACAAACCTTCCGCATTGGATACATCCAGGCATCATCCGACGCCTATTATCAAATGCAGGCGGATGCAGCGCAACAGGTCGTGGATTACATCAATGAAAATGAAGATTATAATGTTGAGATGACCGTTGCTCTATCAGAAGGTTTGGCGGAAAAAGAACTGGCCAACATCGAAGATTTCATCGCCCAGGATTATGATGCGATCATTGATTTTACCTTTGCCGCGGAAACGGCTCAAAGAGGGGCACAGTTAGCCGAAGAGGCGGGGATCCCATTCTTCGTGGTTGGCTCGACGGCTGCTGAAGGGCCATCTACCCCGACCTCCACGGTCAAAGGGGATTTCAGTGTGATGGGCGGCATGATCGGCTCCTATATCGCCGAGAACTACCCGGACTCCAATATTGCGATTGTGCAAGGTGCATTAGGCCAAGGCATCGTGGAATTGTTCGAGGAGGGCTTTGAGGCCAACCTGGGACCAAACAACGAGATCGTGCAGCGAGCGCCGGCCGATTGGAATGCCGAAAAAGCGCAAAACATCATGAACGATTGGCTGACCAATTATGATGGCGAGTTTGACATGGTCTATGCTATGAATGCTGATATTTATCTGGGCGTTGTGCGTGCTTTGGAAGATGCGGGCTTACTCAATGATCCGATCAAAATTATCACGCACAACGGCCGACCGGAAGATTTCCAGGGTGTGATGGATGGCAAAGCAGTCGCCACCAACGCCAACTCTCCCACCTATGAATCAGGTGTGCTGATGAAAGTTGTGACCCAACATTTATTAGGCGAGGAAGTCCCGGAACTGGTGATCACCCCGGCGACCATGGTCGATCAGGATACGCCAGAAAACCTGCTGGGTTGGGAACTGGATAAGGGTGTTGTCGCTTTCCAAGAATATGAGATTGAATAAGCGGCTAATTTTTCCCTGATAACAAGGAACCCCGGTTGAGAAACTGGAGGCAATTTCTCCAACCGGGGTTCCATTCAACCTGTTAGATTCCTGTTGAATTTGAAATAATCCTGATAGACGGCTATGCTTAGGCGCGTTTTGTTAAGCCAATATCACAGTCATTAGAAAGAAAAACAGAACTATGCGTATAGACATGACAGACCGGGTTAGCAGACAAAGTAAATCACCGCTATATGAGCAAATTTATTTGTTGCTGCGCAACAAGATTGCGGACGGGCAGCTCCGGCCGGGTGATTTGTTACCTTCTGAACCGGAATTAGTTGAGCAGTACCAGGTCAGTCGAGCCACTGTCAGACAGGCGCTTGATGAGCTGGCAAGCGATGGCTTGATCCAGCGCAAGCAAGGGCGAGGGACATTTGTTTCTCCACCCAAGGTAGAGCAGGGATT
>JANQGC010000115.1 GCA_028277515.1 Anaerolineae bacterium | reverse complement strand
AACTATTTGATCTTCCTCCCTTCCCCCCCTCCGGCGAAATCGAGGAGGAAATGTATAATCTAGAAGAAATAGAAACCTCAGAAATGCTTACTGCTAGCGAACATGAAAACTCCAACGAGGAAAATCTGAATGAAAATTGATATTGATGTCCAGGAAATGGTCGACTTTCTTGTTGGTTTATTAAATACTCCCAGTCCCACTGGTAATACAAACCGGGCAATGGCCTATATCAAAAATGCCTTTGATTCTATTCCATTAAACATGAAACAAACGCCTAAGGGAATACTTGCCGGCACCTGGTCGGGGCACAAGCAAAATGCTCCTCGTGCCTTAACCGCCCATACCGACACCCTGGGGGCCATGGTATGTGAGATAAAAAACAACGGCCGAGTCCGCCTGAGCCAGCTTGGTGGCTGGGAATGGACCTCCGTTGAAGGTGAAGGCGTGACCATATTCACCAGCGATGGGCGAGAAATTCGTGGCAGTTTTTTACCAACGATGGCTTCCGTCCACGCCCATCATTATAAAGAACGGGCTAAAGTGAAAGATGAAAAAAACATGGAAGTTCGTATCGATGCACGGACCCAATCCGCAAAGGAAACCCGTGCCCTGGGTATTGAAGTCGGCGATTTTACCGCTTTCGATCCGCGGGTTGAATTAAGCGACACCGGATTCATCCGCTCGCGCCATTTAGACGACAAAGCCAGTATTGCCACTATCTACGGTGCGCTAAAAGCCATTAGCGCAGCCGGACTAAATCCGCAGCAAGATACGACCATCCATATCAGTAATTTCGAGGAAGTTGGGCATGGCGCTGCGGCTGGATTGCCAGATAATTTGGTTGATTTGATCGCCGTCGATATGGCGGTGGTTGCCCCTCGACAAACGTCAGACGAATATTCCGTTACTATATGTGCTAAGGATTCAAGGGGTCCTTATCATCTGGACTTGCGCCGGGAATTGGAATCCATCGCTAAGAATGAGGACATCGCCTATCATATCGACGTTTATCCATATTATGGCTCCGATGGTGAAGCCTACTGGCGTGCCGGAGGTGATGTCCGCGTGGGACTGATAGGACCCGGTGTTGATGCCTCCCATCATTATGAACGCACCCACCGCCAAAGCTTAGAACAAACCGCACAACTCATCGCTTCATATCTGCTAAGCTAAGAATAATCTATCATTTCTGCTACTAGTAGACTGCTTGACTTTTTTCCCTGAAAGGATTTATAATACAACCAACTGGTTAGACCACTTACCAGAGGGTAGTATGAATAATTGGACTGCGCCTCTTCGGCCGAATGCATATGCCGAAAATACATTAATCAACGCTATATTGGATGGCACATTCCCCCCAGGCACATCCCTGCCCGGAGAACGGGCTTTGGCTTCCCAGTTGGGCATCACACGTCCAACCCTCCGCGAAGCCATCCAACGTCTTTCGCGAGATGGCTGGCTTACCGTTCGCCAGGGAAAACCAACGGCCGTCAATGATTATTGGCAGGAGGGGGGTCTAAATGTATTAAACAGCCTGGTTCAGCACAGCGAACATTTACCCGATGGTTTCGTACATCAGCTCTTAACAGTAAGGCAAAATCTAGCCCCTGCATACACCCAGGCTGCTGTGAAAAATAATCCGAAAGCAATTGCTCAATATTTATACGATTATAAAATCATTGCCGACACCCCACAGGCTTATGCTTCATTTGACTGGCAGCTCCATCGAAAATTAAGCATCATCTCCGGCAACCCGATTTACACTTTAATTCTCAATGGTTTTTCCGAAATTTATGAGAATTTAGCAACCCTCTACTTCGCACCGCAAGAAGCCAGGGCACTGTCTCGCCATTTTTATCAAAAACTTGCCGTTGCTGCAGAAGAAAAAGACAGCCCTGCTGCAAAAACCATTTGTGCAGAAGCGATGGAAGACAGTATTCACATGTGGCAGAAAGTGAATCGAGGATAATATCATGCGTAGGTGGAATGGTTGGGGAGATGATACAGTTGAATATCCTCTTCCTCAAAAAGGTCCTGAATTTTTGGAACGGCATATTGGTTCCAGCCAACCTGCTAAAAGCTGCCGGCCGGAAGAAATCGTGCCACGCATTCCTCCTTCCCGGTTGAAGGATCATCCCTTGATTAATGATGATCCCTGGCTGCGGCTCGTTCACGCCAGGGGCCAAAGCTTTCCCGACTGGACTGCCTTACGCAGCGGTGAAATAACCTCATTTCCCGATGGCGTAGCATATCCCGCATCCAACAACGATGTAAACGCCTTATTAGACTATGCGCAAAGCGAAAATGTAACACTCATCCCTTATGGGGGCGGAACAAGCGTTGTTGGACACATTAATCCTTTGCATGATGGTTTGCCGGTACTAACCGTGAACATGCGTCATATGAACCGGTTACTGAATTTCGACGAGAAAAGCTCATTAGCTACCTTTGGCGCCGGCGTCTCCGGACCTGAATTAGAAGCAAAGCTGCGTTCTTTTGGTTTTACCTTGGGTCACTTTCCGCAATCATTTGAATTATCAACCCTTGGGGGGTGGATTGCTACTCGTTCAAGTGGACAACAATCATTGGGCTACGGCCGAATTGAGGATCTATTTGCCGGTGGTACTCTGTTGACACCACAAGGCTCTATGACAATGCCTCCCCATCCCGCTTCTGCTGCCGGACCAGATCTGCGCCAATTAGTTCTCGGTTCCGAAGGTCGAATGGGATTCATCACCGAGGCAACCGTTCGGGTATCCCATTTACCGGAAAAGGAATCATTTCACGCCCTATTTTTTCCAGATTTTGACCAGGGCGTGAAAGCAGTCCGCCAAATAATGCAGTCCAAAATTCCCTTGTCCATGCTGCGTCTGAGCACTGGAATTGAAACTGAAACAACCCTCGCCCTAGCCGGTCATGAACGGCTGATTGGGGTTTTAGAGCATATATTATCCCTTCGTGGCGTAGCAGAGAACAAAGCAATGCTTCTAATTGGCTTCACCGGTCAAGGAAAAGTGGTCAAAACGGCCAGGAAAGAAGCTCTTTCCATCGCCCACCAGCATCATGGGATTCATGTCGGCCGTCAATTTGGCAAGCAATGGCATAAAGGGCGCTTCCGGACACCCTATCTGCGCAACACCCTTTGGAACATGGGCTATGGTGTTGACACCTTGGAAACGGCCGTTCCCTGGAGTTCCGTTCGCCCAACGATGAAGGCGATTGAGGAATCGATCATCGACGCCATGAAATTCCTGGGCGAGCGGGTTCATCAATTTACACACTTATCTCATATGTACCCCTACGGCGCCAGCATTTATACAACCGTGATTTTCAGAATCGCGCCCGATCCCGATCAAACGTACCAGCGGTGGCAGGCAATGAAAACAGCAGCCAGCCAGGCTATCGTCACTCAAGGCGGGACTATTAGCCATCAGCACGGCGTGGGGATGGACCACGGGCCATATTTGCCGGTCGAAAAAGGAGGTTTAGGTATGGATCTGCTGGCAAATACCATTCAACATCTTGACCCACAACGCATCATGAATCCTGGAAAATTAATTATCTGAAAATTTGAGCTTGACAAGTGGGGGGATAAATATGTGGAAAAAGAATTGGCGCGAAGAGATTTGGTCAAACATCAACCAGAAATGGGACATCATTATTGTCGGTGGCGGCATCACCGGTGCCGGCATATTGCGTGAAGCAGCCCACCTCGGACTACAGTCCCTGCTAGTAGAACAACGTGATTTCGCCTGGGGAACTTCCAGCCGTTCATCCAAACTTGTTCACGGTGGTCTACGTTATCTAAAAGAGGGAAAAATTGGTCTGACTATGGACTCTGTCCGCGAACGCCAACAACTACTTAAATTAGCCCCAGGGTTAGTGGAGCCACTCGACTTTTTATTGGCAACATATGATGGTGATAATCCAGGCCGGTTTATCTACAGCGCCGGTTTAACGATTTATGATTTATTAGCTCTGCGCTGGAGCCATCGCTACTATAGATCTCAAGATTTTCGGTTTATGGCCGGCCAGCTATCGGCCGAGGGGTTAGAAGGTGGATACCGGTATGGCGATGCCCAAACAGACGACGCACGCCTGGTGCTGCGGGTCATCAGCGAAGGGGTGCATGCCGGTGGCACCGCCATTAATTACACAAAAGCCACAGGCATGTTGCGCGATGAAGAAGGAAAGGCTTGTGGTCTCACTTTGCAGGAGATGGAAAGCGGGCGGAAAACGGACGTTTTTGCTCCCCTCATTGTGAATGCTACCGGCGCCTGGTCCGACCACTTACGAAGCGAACTGGCCAAGGAGGCTAGGATCAGGCCCCTTCGTGGCAGCCATCTGATATTTCCAGGCTGGCGCATTCCCGTTGCCCAGGCGGTCAGCTTTCTTCATCCAATTGACGGCCGCCCCGTTTTTTTGTTCCCCTGGCATGGCGTCACTCTTGTTGGGACAACCGATGTTGACTACCGCGACTCACTAGATGAAGAGCCTGGGATTACCGCAAAAGAAGTTGCCTATTTAATGACCGCTGTGGAGGCTCGCTACCCTTTATTAAACGTAAAATTGGACGACATTGTTGCCACTTTCGCTGGGATACGGCCGGTCATTGGCAGCGGCAAGGAAAACCCTTCGGACGAGTCACGTGATCATGTGATTTGGGAAGAGGATGGCTTGCTCACTGTCACTGGGGGAAAGCTAACTACTTTTCGGCTGGTTGCCCTGGATGTATTAAACAAGGCACGACAGATCGATCCGCAACTTCCCAAAGTAGAAAAGAGCCACCCTCTCCTTAAATCCATTGAATTAGATTTAGATAATGTGGTCGGCCTTGATGAAAAAACAGAGAGACGCCTCATTGGTTACTATGGGATTGAGGCACCAACATTGATAAAAGCAGCAAAGTCAGGTGAATTGAAGCCAATCCCCGAAACTAACACTTTATGGGCGGAACTGAGATGGGCTGCCCGTGCCGAAGGGGTTGTTCATTTGGATGATCTCTTACTGCGCCGTGTGAGGTTGGGACTGCTGGTTAAAAACGGAGGAAAAGCATTTCTGCCTCAAATTCAAAATATCTGCCGGCAGGAGCTTGGTTGGTCTGACGAACGATGGAGACAAGAACAAAAGGCGTACCTGGATCTTTGGAAGCGTTGCTATAGTCTGCCGAATCGAAGTAAAATTCCCGATTGGAGCAAGATGTTGGCAGAGGCCAAACATGCGAAAAAGATTGTTCCACAAGATAATCAAAAACAACAGGTCCATTTCATGACTCTATCGGCTATTTTAGCTTCATTGGGAATCATCTTGATCTTTATTTTTTCTCACAGGAAATGGAAGACTGAATATGGCGTGTAAAATTGAACCATCGCAATAACTATCAGCGTTTCATTTTCCCATTCCTTTCAAAAATTGATCCGGAATCAACTCACGAGTTAATGGTTTCCTTGCTTTCAACAGCGCAAAGTTCTCGATTTGGCAGAGCAATTTTATCCAGTATAGCGGGAGAAATTCCACAAAATCCCATTCGTCTATGCGGTTTAACCTTTCCCAATATATTAGGGGTGGCAGCCGGCTTCGATAAAGAGGGTAATATTGCCAGGGGACTGGCTATGTTAGGTTTTGGTCACGTAGAAATCGGCACGATTACACCCCAGTACCAGCAAGGAAATCCAAGGCCACGCATCTTCCGACTACCCAAAGACGGTGCCCTGATCAATCGAATGGGTTTCCCTAGTTCGGGGGTGGAAAAAGCGTTGTCCTATTTGGCTTCTTATCAAGAACGAAACTTCATCCTGGGTATCAGCCTGGGAAAACAAAAAGAAACACCATTGAGTGCGGCTGTTGATGATTACATTTACGTTTTACAAGCTGTATTTCCATATGCCGATTATATTGCGGTTAACATTAGCTCACCCAACACCCCCGAATTGAGAAAATTGCAGGGGGACCGCTATCTGGGGGACCTGCTCAGTTCATTAGTCGCCGAAAACCAGTTGCAAGCGCAGAAACGAAAAATGGATAAACGGCCGCTACTGGTTAAAATTGCCCCCGACCTGACGCTGAATGAAGTCGATCAAATACTTCAAATCATTACCGATGAAAAAATTGACGGGATTATTGCCACCAACACAACGACCAATCGTGAAGGCTTAAAAGATAGCAACCGGGTAGAGACAGGTGGATTAAGTGGTTTACCATTAAAAGAACAGAGTAATCACATCATCAGACATATAGCAAAAGCGACCAATAAGCAGGTCCCGATCATTGGTGTTGGCGGCGTTCGTGATGCGGCCGATGTTCAAGAAAAAATTGATGCGGGCGTCTCCCTGGTCCAGCTATACACATCATTGGTTTACGAAGGTCCCGGCCTGGCCGGCCGCTTACTGCGCAATATAATCTAAGAACCGGTCGCCAAGCGAGGGAGCGAGGATATAATTTCATTCATGACCAAAAGGATTGAAGCCACTGTCTCAGGTTTCGTTCAAGGGGTGTTTTTTCGCTCTTATACCCGGCAGAAAGCTCAAACTCTGGGCATAAAGGGTTGGGTCGCCAACCTTCAGGACGGAACGGTCAAGGTAGTTGCTGAAGGTTCAGAAAACAAACTCAAGGAACTTGAGCAGTTCCTACATGAAGGTTCTCCCCAAGCGAGAGTTTCCAAAGTAGATGTTCACTGGCAGGAAGCCAGGTTGGAGTTTAACGACTTTTCAGTACGCAGAGCATGAATAATACAAGCAGTGAATTTCTAAACCGCCAGCGTCTAGCCTGGATCATTTTGATCGGCAGTTTTTTTCTTTGCCTGGTCATCACCATCATCGTTCCTGTATCAGTTAATGCCTTTATCCAAAATGCTTCGCGGGATCTGCTAATGGCTGTCCAGGCAAACCAGGGAACCGTAGGCATTGATGATGAATCCGGAACGAGAAGAGCCGTTATCATTGGTGAAACGGCCGAAGATTTAGGACCGAACGCGAGCATTTTAACAGATGCCACGGCCAAAGCGATCATGCTCATTTCCGCTCCGGAAGATGAAACCCTCCTGGCGCGACTGAGCATTGACGGCAACAGCACCGTGCGTATCAATCAAGCCCAAGCGCCCCGCTTTAACTGGAGCAACGAAGAGCAATCGGTCGAACTTGAGTTAGAAAGCGGCCGTCTACGGTTGTCACTCCTCGAATATGATAACCGGCCGATTGTTTTTAACTTTGAAACCCCACAAGGAAAAATCGCTATTCAAGATCCGGGGCAATACTCAATCGAAATCACCAATGAAGCAACCCAGGTTGCTGTCCATGAAGGGACGGCTGAGATCGCCGCTGAAGATGCTACATTATCCCTTACCTCTGAGCAAAGGGCGGAAATCCCCACCGGTCAGGCACCAAAAGGTCCTCTCGATCCCGAAAGGAATATCATTCAAAATGGGAATTTTGAGCTGGGGTTTGATCACTGGTCGGAGTATACCTGGAAGGTCGAATTAGGGGATCAGCCAGACGGAGCAACAGAAATAATTGAAGTTGAGGGTGAGCCGACACTCCGTTTTGAACGGGAAGGAGTTGGCCATGCTGATGCTCGGGTACAGCAGTCGGTAAACCAGAACGTGAGTGATTTTGAAACTTTACGATTGGCGGCCACTTTACGGATTTTAGGCCAAAGCCTCGGTGTTTGTGGGATACAGGGCAGTGAATGCCCCTTCTTTATACGCATTAACTATGTGGATGAAAATGGGGTCAGCCAGATTTGGCAGCACGGATTTTATGCTGTCGGAGAGGTAGACGATAACAATACTCCAGGAGCTTGCATTTCTTGCGCCGTATTACAAAGCGATCATGAGCAGGTTCCTCTGGCTCAGGATTTCTATTTTGAAGTGGACTTGCGCGAAGAACTGGCGCGACAAGGTGCCTCACCCCCCATCTTTATTGAAAGCGTTTCATTGGTCGCTTCCGGCCACAGCTTTACTACAGAAATTGTCGATGTCGCATTAATCGTTGAATAACATTCAATCGAATCGCACAAGCTGTCTTTCTTTCAAAGAAACAAATCGCTGGTGGCCAATGACGACATGATCCAATACGGTGACATCCAATAAGTTACCGGCTTTAACGAACTGGCGAGTCACAGCGATGTCTTCCGGCGAGGGGGAAGGGTCTCCTGATGGATGGTTATGAGCCACAATCAAAGCAGCAGCATTGGCTCTAATGGCCTGGCGAAACAACTCCCCCACCCTGATCACTGAAGTATTCAAACTGCCCTGGTAAATCGTGGGCATGCTTAATACTTCATTTCGCGTGTTCAATAAAATCACACGCAGATGTTCTTGCTCCAATAGCATCATTTCCGACATTAAAAGATTGGCGGCATCGGCCGGTGACGTCACTTTCGGCCGTTCCTCCGGAGATGAGGCTACCATACGCCTCCCCAATTCAAGCGCCGCCTTAATCTGAACCGCTTTGGCCGAACCGACACCAGATATGTTGGATAGAGCGGCAACAGAGGCTCTGCCCAGGCCAGGCAAGCCATCAAATTCCACCAGCAGACGTTCTGCCAGACGCACGGCGCTGATTCCCTTGGTTCCAACACGCAAAATTATGGCGATCAGTTCGGCCGATGAAAGCGCCCTCTCCCCCACCTCAATCAAGCGTTCCCTCGGCCTATCCTCCTCAGCCAAATCGCGAATCATCAAAACATATTCTGCCGGTTCTCGATTTGTCATAATTGAATGTCCTTTGACTTATGCTGGATGAATTTGTATTGAGGCATCAATAATGGTTTTAGTAATAGTGTAATCAATTACATGCTCCTGGAAACAAAAAAATTAAGTCTAGGTGCTTTTAATTAATAATACAAACTCATCCCATTCCTCGGAAGTCATATGGAGCGTCACACCCCCAAGTTCAATATGAAAAAGCAAACCTTCATCTTCATCATCACTGCGCCAGACTCCAAAATTCTCAGTTTGGGCTATGATATCCGGTTCAAATTCTTGTTGCGACATAAAAATTATTTCCTTCACTTAAGTATGAATCATATGCTGGTCGAGCGGCACTTATTGTATGTCCGCCTTTTATACATCGTCAAATCCCAACAATTAAAAATTTAACTCACTCGTAAAATAGCATTTGGACCTGATATAATACCTCCGATGGAGGAATTTATGATTAGCCCTTTACCACTTCGTAGTGTAACACCGGCCATTGACACCTATATCCGGCTTGCCCAGTATCCAATCCTATCGGACCGGGTGCGCATTCGCATGCGAGAAGAGTTATTCCGACGTGGAATTATCAGTCAGGAAGAATTTGAAACCCAGGTTCGCCAGAGAGCACTTGAATCCCAACGCCGTGAAGGCCTGCAAGATCCGTTTGGCCAGGAAGAAACCAACATATGGCAAAGGCGAAAAGAGCGCGTGCGCGACTTTTTAACAGACTCCTATTTCGCCTTTAATCTCGGACACACCTTACTCGATCAACTGATCGAAGAAATATTAAATGACCAGCCATCTCCATCTGATTCGATAGAATTGACTTTCAATCCGGAAATTGCGCCCTGGGAGCTATTGTTCCGCCAGGGAGAGCTTTACGAGCTAATGCCTCCAAGGGAGAGGGAGCGTGTCGACCATCACCTGGAAGAGATAAAAGTTGTCCTTATCAAAAGGATGATAAGCGACCAACTTCCCTATATCGGTGTGGCCAAGAACATGTTTGACATTGTCGACCTGAGACGAATCTACCACAGACGAATTGGGGCAGGAAAAATTGGCGGGAAATCAGCCGGGCTTCTTTTGGCGTGGAAGATTTTGCGTAAGGCCAGTGAGGCACGAGGTGAAGACATTAGCATGATGGTTGAAATCCCCGATTCATATTTCGTGGGCACGGAAGTGATCTATGAATTCCGGCTCATGAACGGGCTGGATCATGTGATGAACCAGAAATATCGTCCCTTACAGGAGATCCGGGAAGAATATCCAAAAATCGTTCAAAAACATCTGGATGGAGAGTTGCCGGAAAAAATAATTGGCGAATTAAGAGAAATGCTGCGGAAATTCGATGGCGCACCGCTCATTGTTCGTTCCTCAAGCCTTCTAGAAGATAATTTTGGCTACGCCTTTGCGGGAAAATACAATAGTTATTTTTGCCCCAATCAAGGCAGTGAAGAAGAAAATTTGAAAGATTTGCTGCAAGCTATCAAGCGAGTTTTCGCCAGTACGTTAAATCCTGACGCCTTGCTCTATCGCCAAAAACAGGGCTTGATCGATTATGATGAACGTATGGCCGTCTTGATCCAACGCGTAGAGGGTAAACGTTACGGCCGTTACTTCTTTCCCTCCTTGGCAGGTGTCGCCTTCAGCCAAAATCCATTTCGCTGGAATGCAAAAATCCAACGGGAAGCTGGCTTCTTGCGGCTGGTTTGGGGCATCGGCACCAGGGCAGTCGATCGTGTGGACAATGATTATCCACGCCTGATCGCCTTGAGTCATCCCCAACTCCGACCGGAGTTGACCGCCTCCTCAATTCGGCAATATTCTCAGTGGTACATAGATGTCATTGACCTGGAAGATAACAACTTTAAAACGCTGCCCATTGTTGAGATATTACAACCTGATTTTCCAGATTTACGCTACATCGCATCAATCAACAAGGGAGATTATCTGCAGGAAATCTTGTCAACCGGTTCCTGCCATCCCGACGATCAATTCGTTCTAACTTTCAATTATCTGACCAAAGATAAGATTTTTATTCAACTCATGAAGAACGCCTTGTATCAGCTTGAAGAAGGGTATGGATTAGCCGTCGATGTGGAATTCACAGTGGAAATCATACCGGATTATCCAAATCCCCGATATAAATTACATATTGTTCAATGCCGTCCATTAAGCCAGCGGGATGATGAAACAGATGTGACAATCCCCAGCAACATCAGCGAAGAAGATCTTCTATTCCGCACCCATGAGCTTATTCCAGATGGCAAAGCGGAAGGCATTCGCTATATTGTTTTTGTCGATCCGGCAACTTATCGGGAAACAGATTTGCCCATAAAGCATGAATTGGCCAAAGCGATTAGCCATCTCAATCGTAAGTTAGATGACTCGGCGTACATTCTGATGGGACCCGGTCGATGGGGCAGTATAAATATCGAATTAGGTGTTCAAGTAAGTTATGCTGACATTTATAATACGAAGGTTCTCGTTGAAATGGCCGTTGCCCATGATGGCCAAACACCTGAACTTTCTTATGGAACACATTTTTTCCAAGATTTAGTAGAAGCCGGAATATACTCCCTACCGCTCCACCTAGGGCAAGAAAACAGCTATTTTAACTGGTCTTTCTTTCATGATTCACCCAATCATTTAGCTGTGCTTTCCCCTGAGGACCACCATCTGGAGCCTTATTTAAAAGTCATCGATGTAGCAAAAGTGGTCAGCGAGAAAAGATTGCAGATTTTGATGAATGGTCATAAGGATGTAGCGGTAGGGCATCTTGTAAAGGGTGATTGGCAAGATAATGCCTTAGGGCCATCAACTTTATCAACATTTTGAGGGTGGATCGATGGATGTTCCTTCTTTTCGTAGTATAACACCAGCAATCGACATTTATATCAAATTGGCGCAGTATCCGATATTAGCGGATGAAATCCGGTTGCGGATGCGCGAAGAGCTATTCAATCGGGGGATTATCGATTCACCTGAGTTTGAACGTGAAGTTCGAAGCATGGCAATAGAATCCCAACGCCGTGAAGGGTTATTGGAACCTTACACGCAAGAAGAAGCCAGTATTTGGTCCAAAAGACAACAACGCATACGTGATTTACATACCGACGCCTATTTTGCCGATAATCTGGGTATCTCTTTATTGGAACGGTTGATTCAGGAAGTTTTGCGCCAACAATCCTCACCACCGCAATCTCTTGATTTAACCTTCAATCCGGAAATTGCACCCTGGGAACTACTTTTCCGGCAAGGGGAATTTTATGAGAGCATGCCGTATCAGGAGCAACAAGAATTTCAACACCATCTACAAGAGATAAAAGTTGTGCTCATCAAACGGATGATTAGCGACCAGTTGAAATTCATCGCCGTTGCCAAAAATATATTGACGATTGCTGATTTGAGGAGAGTTTACCGGCGTAGAATTGGCGGTGGAAAAATCGGTGGTAAAGCAGCAGGTATTGTATTGGCCTGGAAAATCTTGCAGCAGCGCGATCCGGATTTAGGCCCGGACATTAGCCAAAAAATTTCCATTCCAGATTCTTATTTTATTGGGTCTGAAGTGATCTATGAGTTCAGTGTCCTCAACCGCTTCGACCATTTTATGAATCAAAAATACCGTCCGATTGAAGAGATTCACAAAGAATACCCAAAAATCATCCAGGCTTATTTAACCGGAAAGCTGCCTGAAGGCGTCGTCGATCGCCTAAGTGAAATCCTTTATAAATTCAAAGGACTCCCCTTAATTGTGCGTTCTTCCAGCTTGCTTGAAGATAACTTTGGTTTTTCATTTGCTGGGAAATATACCTCTATCTTCTGTCCAAACCAGGGAGATGATGATGAGAATTTGCATAATCTTATCGACGCCATCCGACGTGTCTATGCCAGCTTGCTCAGCCCAGATGCTTTGCTTTATCGGAAGAAAAACAATCTGATCGACTATGATGAACGGATGTGCATTATCATTCAGCCGGTTGAGGGCCAAAGCTATGGCAATTATTTCTTGCCCACCATCGCCGGTGTAGCTTTTAGCCATAACCCATTTCGTTGGAGTCCTAAAATTCGTCGTGAAGATGGCTTTTTGCGCATGGTTTGGGGACTCGGAACAAGAGCCGTTAATCGTGTGGCCAATGATTACCCAAGATTGGTCGCCCTCAGCCATCCTCAACTTCAACCTGATTCTTCACCTCAGGCTGTTCGTCAGTTTTCACAAGTACTGGTTGATGTCATTGATTTAGCTGAAAATGAATTTAAGACCTTGCCCATTGAGGACGTGATGAAGCCGGATTATCCAAATCTTCAGGTCATCGCATCCGTTGACAAGGGTGATTACCTACAAGATGTGATTGCTCCTGGCCTGTTGTCAGAGGATGATGAATTGTTGCTTACATTCCGGGGGTTGGTTAAAGATGAAAAGTTTGTGAAGCTCATGCGCACAGCATTAATCCGATTAGAGAGAGCATACGGCCAACCTGTTGATGTGGAATTTACCGTCGAGATTACACGTGATAATGCAATCCAAGATTACCATCTCCATATACTTCAATGCCGGCCATTGAGCCAGCGCGTCTCTGACATTGGAGTAAAACTACCCAAGGATATCAAACCGGAAAAGATGCTATTTAAGTCGAACTGGTTGGTTCCCTACGGCAAAGTAGAGAATATCCGCTACATTGTTTATGTCGATCCCGATCTCTACATGACAATTCCTGATCCGTTTACGAAACATGAGATCGGTAGGGCTGTTAGTAGATTAAATCAACATCTGAAGGACGATCAATTTATTCTCATCGGTCCGGGCCGCTGGGGTAGCGCCAATATCGATCTGGGTGTTCATGTCAGTTATGGTGACATTTATCATACATGCGCGCTGGTGGAAATTGGACTCGTTCAGGATGATCGCCGGCCGGAACTCTCGCATGGCACCCATTTTTTCCAAGATCTTGTTGAAACGGGTATCCATGCTCTCCCGTTGTGGCCGGATGGAAAACATGGTGAGATTAATTTTGATTTTTTTCGTGATACACTTTCTTGCTTGAAAAAAATATCGCCTGGAGATGAGTCTCTTGATCCATACCTGCGCTTGATTGATGTTCCAACCCAATGCTCCGGCCAATATTTGCACATCTATATGGATGGGAGCCGGGAACAAGCGGGGGGATTTTTAGCTGACCAAGCTGATTGATTCCCTATGCTCATATTCGAAATTCTCATATTCAGCTTCACCTTCTGGCTGGGTGCATATTTAATCAGCCGAAATCCAGGCGATGTAAGGTTGATTCTAACCGGTTCAGGTTTAACTGCATATGCTATCGCCATTGCAATCAGCATCATTTCCATCCACGGTGACAATTCCAACCTCAGTAACCTGCTATCAACCTGGCAATTTCCTATATTAATCCTACCGGCCGTATTTTGGCTGCTTTTGCTCATTCACCTGCTGCGAGGGGATGAATCCTGGTACTCGCGGTTACAAAATCACAAAAATCCACTAATCGTCGTTTTGACAGCCACCATATTTTTTGGTTTAGGGATCGCCCTTCTCATATTCCCATTGGAATGGCTGTCGCGAAACCTGCTACTCATTGGCATCGGCCTTGACTTGCTAATGCTAGGTGCGGCCGTCGCTTTTCTAGATGCCTTTGACGAAGGGGAATCATTGCTGCCCCATATGTCGCGCTCATTTCTATTCGCTACCTTTTTAGGACTCATCTTTGGCGGGCAGATCGTCCTGGTAATTATTCTTAGCACGGGAGTCTCATCGTCCATGCTGACCCTGCTCCTGGGAGTCATCGCTGCAGCCATCCTGCTGCAAACCTTTAATGCATCCCTCCAAAGGGGGCTGGACAATATCGTTCTATTCAAATCACCCGATTTGGTTGAAACGAAAGCAACATTGCGGGAAACGGCCGCTGGGGCATCCCGCTATAAATCAATAGATCTCTCCCAATTAGATGAAAAGAGTTTTACACGACTAACACGTCGCGCCTTAAGTCAAATGGGCAATATTCCACGACTCGCCGCAAACCCCTTAACCCACTTACCCATTATCAACGAAAAAGTAGGCAGTGATGATAATCCCATAGATACGCTTCAACGAGCAACTGAGCTAAGATCCGTGCTCGCCGAAAGCATCAATCGTCTAAAACCTGATAAGGATGGCCAGTTTGGAACAAGCGATCAATGGCGTCATTTCAATGCCCTCTATTACCCCTACGTTGTTGGATTGAAACCATACAGCAGGCGCGGATTAGATAGCCAACTTGATGAAGATACAAAACAAGTGCTGCAATGGTTTCGTAAACAGGTACCTCAACGTACTTTATACAACTGGCAAAACAGCGCAGCCCACATTGTCGCCCAGGATCTGCGTGAGCGGTCCTGGCCTGCCCGCTCCCAACCTTATTCCCAACCCGAAAAATAGAATTTGGCACTGTTTGGCACCAAAATTCATAGATTTGGCACTCAATCCTCTGCTATATTGTTGCAAATTCATCAGTTGGAGGTAACAAATCATGAACACCACACAAACAATAGACAAAGAAAAGCAGCAATCGACACTGTTAAAAAAAGGGCTTCGCGGAAACGCTGTTTTTTCAGCATTGAGCGGCACGATTGCTTTAATAGCAGCGCCTGCTCTGGCTTCTTTCACCGGCCTTACAGCGCCCATTATATTTTATATACTGGGCGTCGTTCTCCTGGTATACGCGGCTGATTTATGGTGGGTTTCTTCAAAAGAACCGATTGATCAGCGTTTTGCCTGGGCGGCTATCATTTTGGATGTCCTTTGGATCTTAGGCAGCACATTGATTTTAATAACAGGTTGGCTCTCACTCACTGTTGCCGGACGCTGGACAATCTTTTTCCTGGCCGAAATTGTGGCCATATTCGCCATCATTCAGTATATCGGCCTCCGCCGCGAATAAGCCTGACGAGACTTATACTTAAAATGAAGAAAGCCCCTCGAATTGCTACTAAATGAGTAGGAAACTATTGTAAATGCGCATTCTTAAATGCGCACTGTCAGACCGGCATCAAGGATGCCTGACTTACAAAAAATATTGTTTCTGAGTAAGTATATGAGGGGCTTCCAACTATCTAACGGATCAAAATTCTAGAATTTCTTCTCCTACTTCAGCAACAATCTTGGCCAGGAGTTTTCGTTCCTCGTCAACATTGGTCACTTCCCCGTCCAATCGGGCATTGAGCAGGCGGTTCAAGTATATATTGAAAGCTGGGCCTGGTTTTAAGCCCATTTGCTGCAAATCATCACCACTTAAGGCCGGTTTCACCAAGCGCAATTCGGCATAATAACGATCGAGTTGAGCGGCAAGCTGATCGTTTTCAAGGGCTATGCGCACAGCCAACAGTACGCGCGGATGAAATGCGCGACATAACCGGGCCACCTGGCTCGGTTTAGGAGCAGCCGGCAGTTTACGTAATTTTTTTAACAAATCACCCACAGCCAAAACATCGTCTCGTGTCGATTTTCGGCCGCGTAATCTTCTGACCGTATTTTCCTGAACCTCGATGGGTAAAGGTACAATCCATAGGGCAAAATACAAAAACTCCTGGACGCTGCTTGTAAACAGTTCCCGCCAAATAGAGTTGTCCATAAATTGCGGCAGACGCGCATAATATCGCGCGGATTCCGCCGTCCAGGTCAGCCCTTTTTGGATATGATCCAACACATTAAGTTCATCCAGGCGCTGCATGACCAATAAAGGATCGGCCTCGACAAAAGCCAACTCTATTTCGCTGCGTATCCGTGATCCGCTCACCCGCGAAAGCATGGACAGTGAATCTGTAAGCAGTTCCTGCGTCCTCTCTTCTATGCGAAACCCTAATCTTTGTTCCAGCCGGACTGCGCGCAAGATGCGCGTGGGATCGTCAACAAAACTGAGGCTATGAAGCACCCGAATAAGACCACGTTCAAGATCGCGTCGTCCTCCATAAAAATCCAGTAGTTCACCCATGTGAGCGCCATCAAGACGAATCGCTAATGTATTAATGGTAAAGTCGCGGCGGTGTAAATCGAGTTTGATCGATCCCCGCTCAACTTCCGGTAAGGCGGAAGGTGACTTATAAAACTCAGAGCGTGCTGTCACGAAATCAATGACGTCGGGTAAATTTTTATGGCCATCAACGCTCGCGTCGTGCCTGCCGTGAATTGGAAAATCCTCCATGAAGCGACGCCACATTTTTGGCGTGATAAACCATTTTGCTGTTCCAAAGCGGGCATGGGTGTGAAATTCGCCACCATAGGTCTTTTGTAAACTTTTGACTAATTGGATTGCTTCCCCTTCCACGACCATATCCAGGTCAACGGCGTGCATATCCAATAGAAGATCACGAACAATGCCACCCACAAAATAAAGCGGCATGCCGAGTTCGGCCGCAGACGCGCTCACAGCCTGGACCATCGACCAGAATGGCGCCGGGAGCGACTCTTCTAAGAGACTTTGGATGTCCATTTCGGCCGATTCGGCAACCGGTTTAAACCAATGATTTAACAAATCTGTGCGGGTAACGATGCCGATAGGATAAATTTCTGCTCCAACTCTTCCCGCTTGCTCAGAAACCACAGGGATTTGTCCCCACCCTTCACTCAGCATCAACTCCTGAACCCTTTCAATCGAGTCTGACGGCCGAACAGTAAATGATCCGGCTTTCATTATTCTTTTAACCGGAAGATGGCCCAAATCATGGTTCAACGCCCGGTCAACAGCATGCCGGGTTAAAAGGCCTTTGATCCGCGAGCTTTGGGAAGACACAACCGGATAACCTTCATGCCCACTACGCTGCATCATTATTGAGGCTTCATCCACGGTCAAATCCGGATCCACAGTTTGAACCCCAAAAGACATAATCTCTGAGACCCTGGTCATTGGTTTAACGCAACCAGGTAAAATCGTTTTTATCTGCCGGATAACAGCAGGAATATCATTGTCGATCACCAGGGCCGCCGCTGCGCGGCTGTGCCCGCCACCTCCAAGCTCATTGGCGATTAAGGCTACATCAACATCTTCATGCGAACTCCGAGCAACCACCTGAACGTCATTTCCTAATTGAACCAGCACTAACAAGCCATCTGGGGTCAAGGTCTCTCTTAGACGGTGCGCAATCGATGATATTTCATCACTGAATTTTGCCGGCGCAATGGCGGAAGCGATTACAATCGTTCGCCCTTGGATTCGCAGCCATTCCGCATCCGACTGAAGTTTTTCATATAACTTTTGCTGCATTGGCGTCAAAGGAATGGTTAAGAAGCGGCGCACGACTCCCAATTGAGCGCCCTGATCAAACAACCAGGCCGCGGCCCGCACATCGCGCGCCGTTGATGTGTCATAAGTTAGCGATCCCGTATCTTCATATATACCTAAGAGAAGGAGTGTTGCTTCCTCTGCCGATAAAGACAATCCAACATTCTGCAACATTTCGACAAGCAAGGTCGTTGTGGCACCAATAGCCTCAACCTTATAATCCCAATCTTCCCGTTCTTCTTGTCCCGTATGGTGATCAATCACACGCACCTTTGGCTTTTTAATGATGCCGCGCACACTATTCAGATTCTGGGTGTCGACCAAAATCACCTTATCGACCCGCTTTTTGCGCCACTCACCGGGCCGCAAAAACGGTAATACATCCCAATATAAACTAAGAAATTGCTGTACATTACGGTTGAGATGCCTTGATAATAGTGCAGTTGCCTGCGGGAAGAGTTTTTTAGCAGCCAACTGCGAAGCAATTGCGTCAAAATCTGACTTCTCATGCGTCAAAATCAAAATCATATTTCCATTATACCCTTAAGTCTGAGAAAGCCGGTTTTTTACGATTGGTTTGACATTTTTAACTTTATTATTCGCCCAATCTGAACGTGCCCTTGATCATGATTGACCCATCATGGGCAAAGCAAAGAGGCAATGCTACAATTCCAGCATGGCCATTGAGGAAAGCACCCCCACAATCCTGCACGCCGATCCCGAACATGGCGGATTGCGATTTGTTGTCATTATTGTGCTCATATTAAACCTTGTTGTTGGTTTTTTCTTGATACAACTTCTCCTGAATTTACTCGCATCCGATACGCTATTGATCGAATTTGCAACGATCTTGTCTTGCACGTTATCAATTCCTTTTGCCCTGGGTATTTCCTGGGTTGTTGAGGGCATATTGAGAAGAGAATGGCACAGCGGAAAATCATTGACTCTTAATAACGATTCATTGGTATACCAGTTCCCCCCGGAGCAGGATGAAGAAACAGAAGATAAAATAACTCAGATTACATTTGATTGGTCTAAAAGAGTTATCGTCCTTTACTGGTATTTTAGCTTGAAAGGATATCCAAGGGCCGGGCGTGAACGGCGTGTATCCAATAAATGGATTGGATTAGCATGCCAGATTCAACAGGATGAATCACGCTTTATCACATTTTGTTATATGCCCTCGCAATCGGCCGAAAAATGGATAGATAATAAAGATTTGAGTGAGCCTTTTGTCAAAATATCCCTGGCTGAAGTCTATAAACAAGCCGGTCAAAAACGACGAGCATCGGCCTCAAAAAGACCATCAATAGACACTAGCTTGCTGACAAGTTCCGAAGGCCGATTTTGGCTGGCCGAACAACGACGCTGGAAAATCGGGGTCGAATTATCACAGAAGGATTTTGAATCCTTTGTTAACTATGTGGAAAACAAAATTATAAATTAATCCAACTTGTCGCCGGGAAGCCGGCATTTATTTGATTATCAGAACAAAAAATCTTTAAAAATGGAGATTTTCACCGATGTTTGACTTTATAACTGAAGAACATGAAATGATTCGCAATGCTGCCCGCGATTTTGCGCAAAAATCAATTTTGCCCATCGCGGCCGAGCATGATGAAACAGGCGAATTCCCAATAAATACCATTCGACAAATGGGAGGATTGGGATTTATGGGCATTGAAGTACCGGAGGAATATGGTGGTGTTGGAATGGACACCCTGGCCTATGCTCTGGCTTTAACAGAGATATGTAAAGCGGATGCCAGTCATGGCACCGTGATGTCAGTAAATAATTCTTTATACGCCCACGGCCTGCTCCTTTTTGGAACTGAAGAACTAAAACAAAAATTCCTGGTTCCTGTCGCCTCCGGTGAGAAAATTGGCGCTTACAGCCTTACGGAACCGATGAGCGGCAGCGACGCCGGGACGATGCGCAGTCGCGCCGTTTTAAACGAAGCGGGCACCCATTATGTGATCAACGGCCGAAAATCCTGGGTCACCTCAGCCCCATTCGCTGATTTCATCGTCCTCTTCACGATGACTGAGCCGGAAAAAAAGCACCGTGGTGTGACGGCATTCATGATTGACACAGCCCAGCCAGGCTTTGAACTGGGCAAAACAGAACCGAAATTGGGCATTCGGGCCAGCGCCACAAGTGAAATCATCTTTGATAATTACCAATGCCCGGCTGAACATCGACTGGGAAAAGAAGGAGAGGGCTTTAAGATCGCCATGACCGTCCTTGATGCCGGTCGTATCGGAATCGCTTCTCAGGCATTAGGCATCGCCGAAGCAGCCCTGGATGCCAGTATCTCATATGCCCAGGAACGGGAAGCATTTGGTCAAAAAATCGGCCAATTCCAGATGATCCAACAAAAATTGGCCGATATGAAAATGCGCGTCGAAGCCAGCCGCTTATTGGTTTACCAGGCCTGTTTAGCCAAAATAGCTGCCAAGAAAAGCGGTGCTCGCTATTCCCTTGAGGCCAGTATGGCCAAACTCTTTGCCAGCGAGACCGCCACATTCGTTACCAAAGAGGCCATCCAAATTCATGGGGGTATGGGCTACAGCAAGGAACTGCCCTTAGAACGTTATTTCCGTGATGCTAAAATCACAGAGATTTATGAAGGAACAAGTGAAATTCAAAGGATGGTAATCGCGCGCAGTCTAACCGGTTTACGTTAAATTATTTGAAACAATATTGAACGCAAGAAATAAAGGCCAAAAAGCAGGATCATCGGGCTGAAATCCACCCCACCGGTAGCGGGTAACATTCGCCTGATTGGTGCAAGTAAGGGTTCTGTAGCTTGATACACAAAACGCGTAATCGGTCCCCATGTCGGATGATAGGGATCAGGCCTTACCCAGGACAGAACAAAGCGCGCGAATATCAGGATCAGCAGAATATAATAAACGGCATTAATAATCGTAATCAAAAAAAACATAATTTATTCCTTAAACGGGGTTTCGCCGGCCAAAAATTGCCCGTCCTACCCTTACAATTGTGGCTCCCTCTTCAATGGCGATTGGATAATCATCGCTCATGCCCATAGAAAGCTGGGATAAATCTTCCGCAGGGAACTCATCTTGCAACCAGGCGGCTAAGAGCCGGGTACGTTGAAAAACCCGCCGAATCACATCTTCGGGCACATCCCAAGGGGCCATCGTCATCAATCCCTGTAACTTCAACCCAGGTAGCTGAGTTAAAGACTTGATCACATTACGAAGCGTTTCTTGTTGGGTTGCACTTTCTTCCCATTTATTAGCCATGAAGCCCGATTTACTTTCTTCCCCGGAAATGTTGACTTCTATCAGCACCGGTAAGGTATGCTCTTTTTCAACAAGCTGTTTTGATAAGCGCCTGGCAATTTTTAGGCGGTCTAAAGCATGCAAATAATCGGCATGCTCAACCACAAACTTTGTCTTGCGACTTTGGACTGTTCCAATTTGATGCCAGTTTAAATCGGACACCTCCGGAAGGATTTCTTCCAGCGCCCTCTTTTTATCCGCCAATTCTTCAGGGCGATTTTCGCCCACATGGCGAATACCACTATTATAAGCCGCTGCCACAACCTCAGCAGGCCAGGTTTTAGTGACGGCCACTAATGTGACATCCTGATCGTTCCTGCCAACGCTTTGTGCGGCCGTTGCTATTTGATTTTTTACATGATCGAGCCGGGCACCGATCGCTTGTTCAAGGTCCGTTATCATCCCTCCATTATACCCGCAAATTACCCAATAATGACAGACAAATTTCAGGTTGATAGTAATGGCTTTAGCCATGAACCGCTGAAGCGGTCACTACAAATCACCGGGATATTTGAACTGCTAGAGAATGATGATCATCAGCCCGAATAGACAATTTTGAAGATAATCCCCGTTGCATAATCGGCGACATACAAGGCGCCATCAGGACCCACAGTGACATCAATCGGTGCGGCAAATCCGGTCGCGAATGTGCTATAGCTGCCATCGGGCAAAAAGCGCATAACGCGTTGGGCAAAATCCAGGGCTGTCCACAAGGTCACAAATTGGCTGTTAAAATAACCGGGAAATTCGTTATCAAGATAAGTGACAAGGCCGGCCGCAACGGCATGAGGAGGAAATTCATGCCAGGTGTCCACCAATTCAACATCCTCCGGAATACCAAAACAGGCCGGGCAATCAAAATAGGGATAGCCATGTTGGCCACCCGGTTCCACAATGTGTAATTCATCGGGAACATCGCCATCTCTCCCATTATCCGTGGCGAAAAGCCGCCCGTCCGCATCCCAACTGATGTCATAAGGATTACGAAAGCCAAAAGCATAAGGTTCCAACTGCCCGTCATTTGGATTGAACCGTAATATTGTTGCTTCTAAAGGATGCAGTTCGTCCTGCTCGTTGCTACCATCTAAGATCTCTCCATGATCAGCACGGCCACCAACTCCCACATAACCATAGCCATCCGGTCCAAAAGCGATGCCATTCGGCCCGTGCATCCCGATGTAACAACATGGTAAACCGTCGAACAGAGTTTGGATCTGGCCGTTTTCAATAATCGAAACCTGCCCTTCGCCACCCACATTCCGATCTAAAACCCGGTTAGAAACAAATAGCTTTTCAGTTCCAGGTTGGAAGGCTATACCTGTAGGCACATTCAATCCTTCAGCATATACGGATACTTCTCCATCTTGATCAATCGCGTAAATATTCCCCTGGGTTGTGGCCACATATAGCAAACCATCTGGTCCAAACGTCAGGCTGGTGAGTTGCGAAGCACGGTCAGGATGATCCGGATTGGGCAGATATGAAAAATATTGTGCCGCAAAACCATCAGGCACTTGAATTCGTTCTTCCCACGCCTGTACATCTTCATTGCATGGAAAACGGTCGCTGCACTCACTTTCACGATAGGGAGGTTGCTGTATATCCGGGGCATGAGGCGCAGGTGTCAGCCATTCTGGAGGCACGGCCGTCGCCGTAGGAAAAACTGTTGCTGTGGGCGTCGACGTCACAGTTGGTTCCTCTGTTTCAGGAATAACTGCTGTTGGTTGAACACTCTCCTCTGACAGAGAAATTGGCGTGGCAGTTTCGGCAGAAATGGCAGTCCCAGGTGGTGCTGTTTCCACAATATTAACAGCAACTTCTTCCGCCGCCGGAGTATTGGTTACACTGGGTGGTTCCTGACTGCACGACACAATAAGGATGACGGCCAACAAGGACCAATATTTTTTCACAATCATATTTCTTAAAAGGCGCAAGATCACTCTTCCGGCGGCCGTTAAAAAAGGGGATAAATGCAATGTTAAGGAGGCTATTTTTAAGAGGCTTCCCGCTCCAACATCAAGGTCACAGGTCCATCGTTATGAATCTCAACATTCATATGCGCTCCGAATACCCCCGTAGCCACATGAAAGCCACGTTCCCGAAGCCGCAGGACAAAATGATCGACCAACGGTTCAGCATGTTCCGGGCGCGCGGCCGATGTAAAGGACGGCCTCCGTCCTTTCCGTGCATCTCCATACAATGTAAATTGAGAAATAACGAGCAAACCTCCTCCGACATCGGCGAGAGAGGCGTTCATCTTGCCGGCTTCATCTTCAAAAACACGAAGGCCGGCAACTTTGTTGGCCAACCAGTCAACCTGTGCTGGTCCGTCCGCGTGGGTGACACCCAGTAATATGACAAAACCATTTCCGATTTTTCCGGTAATCTTGCCGTTTACGGTGACGGAAGCCTTAGACACCCGTTGAAGCAATGCGCGCACTATATTCCCATATCTATCACAAGCCGGTCGATTTATCTACCAGTTAAAGGCTCAAAGAATTCCCAATCTGCTTTGATCGCCCAGGGTCAATTTTAGCGCCTTAGGTTTTATTGGGGAACGGGTGATGACAACCCCTCGGCCGATTAAGCTGTCCTGGATGCGGGTTCCAATATCGCGAATCTGGCTGTTGTCTAGAACCACCGAATGTTCAATTTCGCTGTTCTCAATGAGCACATCATGATCGATACTGGTGAATGGACCGATATAACTGTTTACAATCCGCGCGTCTTCGCCGATGATTGATGGTCCCCGCACAACGCTGTTAATAATTTCAGCGCCACGCTGCACCATCACTCGACGGCCAACCTGGCTTTCACGATCGGCATAACCTTCAACACGATATTCAATTTCTTCCAAGACCAAGTCATTCGCCTCCAACATTTCACCCGGAGCACCGGTATCTATCCACCAGCCACGGTGAATGTAAGGACTGACCGCGTAATCATGATCCACCAGCCATTGAATGGCGTCGGTAATCTCCAGTTCACCCCGCCAGGATGGCGTAATGGCATCAACCGCCTTAAACACATTAGAGTCAAACATATAAATGCCGACGAGCGCCAGGTCGGAGGGGGGATTTTTCGGTTTTTCCACGAGACGAATGATTTGTCCATTATCTCCCAACTCGGCTACCCCATACTGCTCAGGATGGCTGATCCGGGTTAACACGATTTGGCTGTTCCAGTCACTATCAGAAAACTGCGCAATCAAGGGACTGATGCCGCCTTCGATTACATTGTCGCCCAGGAACATTACAAACCGCTCATCTCCTAAAAAATCCTGGGAAACCTTAACTGCATGGGCCAAACCCAAGGGTTGATCCTGCTGGATATATGTAATATTTAAATCCCAGCGGCCGCCTAGCCCGACAGCTTCTTTTATTTTATCGGCCGTGTTTCCAACAACAATACCGATTTCAGAAATCCCGGCATCACGAATCGCTTCAATGACCCGGAAAAGAATCGGCTTGTTAGCTAAAGGAATCAACTGTTTTGCACTCGTATAAGTCAATGGATATAGGCGAGAACCTGTCCCCCCACTTAAAATTAAACCTTTCATACACTCCTGTTCCTACTTTTTTCTGACTTCTACACAAAATAATACAGGTCACTAATTATTGTGTTACCAAAAATTTGGCAACTTTTATCAAATGGTTTTCGCCCATATATCAAGTGAAAAGTTGTCAAATTTCTGTGCACATAAGTTATCCATAATAGCCGCCAACGCTGCTGTCACGGTCGGCGTTGGTCAGGGCAGCCCCAATAACCCGCACATTTGCTTTTTCCAACAATTCTTTGGCTCGCTCGGCATGCTCCCGGCGTGTTTTGCCGGCGCTGATCACCAGCAATATGCCGTCTACTTTTATTCCAAGAACGGCCGCGTCTGTCACTGCTAAAACAGGTGGGGCATTAAACAACACAACATCAAATTGATCAACCATACTGGAAATGATGTCGTCAATTCGTTTTGAACCTAACATATCGGCCGGATTCGGCGGTTTTGGCCCACTGGGAAGCAAGCTGAGCTTCTCTACCCCAGTCTCCAGGATAGGTAATTCATCAATTTCTCCAAGAATATAATTGGTCAGGCCTGGCTCACCTTGCAAATCGAACAAATCGTGTAAAGATGGCCGGCGCAAATCACAATCAACCAGCAACGTCCGGCGATCACTTTGAGCCATCGTCACCGCCAGGTTGGCGATGGTCTCACTTTTTTCTTCATCGGCTGCGGCCGAGGTAACCACAATACTACGCAGCGGTTGATCAAGGCTGTAAAAAGACAAGTTCGTGCGCAGGGTGCGATACGCTTCACTAATGGGCGAACGGGGATCGGTTAAAGTAATTAAGTTCATACTATTTTACTGGTTCGGGATAGTGCCAATAACGGGAATATCCAAATAACGTTCAACATCTTCACCGCGCCTCATAACGCCGGATTCTATCCACTCAAGGACAAAAATGTTAACCAGACCTAACAAAGCGCCAAACACGGCGCCGGCGGGC
>JANQGC010000097.1 GCA_028277515.1 Anaerolineae bacterium | reverse complement strand
GGCGACCCAAAGCGGGTCTTTACCCAGCCGCCGCGATTCCTCATGGCTATGGCACGTTTTGGCGTTCCGAAAGGGGGTATGGTGGAGTCATTTTTTTAGAGAACCACGGCTGGGTTAATGCCGAAATGCATGCAGGCTACGGTGAAAATGTAAATAGAAGATTTCTACGTTTACCTGCAGGAGGCCCTCTGCCTCGTGATCAGCATGCCATTGCCCTCTCAGCTACGCATCCAGTTATTGAGGCAAGCTCGGCTATCATTGCAATACAGTCTGCAACAGCTGGCTTAAGAGCGTTTTGGATAAACCCGAGTGATGTCATTGAATATGGCAGTGATTTTATCATTCAAACCGCTACAAACGGAGATTTTGATACTATCGTTCTAACCGGTAAATCTTTTATGGGGCGTTTATATTTCGATACCGGTAATCCTGACGACAATATCGGCTACGACGCGCTTGCCGAACTGGCCTCGGCAGCAAAAAATGCGGGCATTAAGCTTCTTGTAGCTTTAAATACGTTAAGCGATTACGAAATAGGTAAAGCGGCTATCTGGGGACAGCAATATATTGACCCAGAAGTCACGGGTGGTTTTCCTTATAATGAATTTTACATCTCCCCATGTATTGTTGAGTATCGCGACTATATAGAACGTCTTATAGAATCGCTCTATAGCCGATACGAGTTTGATGGCCTGGTGTTGGCTCGCAACTATGTTTTATTCGATGCATGGAAGAATTCGCAATGTAATGTAGCTCAGAACAATAGCGCCCAGGCTGCCTGGCTAGCAAGTTTTGTCAATGATCTTGCGGGGTATGCCAAGTCAGTGCAGCCCGCAACGGATGTCTATTTCCTCACTGCTCCTCTTGTAAATCCTGATGGAAGCCAACATGGTGACTCTCAAGATGATGCACTTCCGAGTGCGCTTAGCACTGAGAATATCGATGGGATCATTTTAGGTGTTTTCGGGTTGTCCTGGCTCACCAATAACCATGCTTATCCACTTTATTCCCAAGAAGCACTAGAGTTATTTATTTCTGATTATAGTCGCCAGACAACGCTTCCACTTTATATAACACTTCATCTAAGCAAAGAATGGCAATATCCACCGGAATTTTATCGCGGACTGGCGCGGCATTTCAAGTCCAAAGGTATTGAGGGTGTGTTTTTGTTTTCGCGAAACTCATTGGAAGGCGAACTAGGTAGTGCATTTGTTCAACAGCATTACAGCAAGCTAAACCTGATCAAGTTCTCTTCATCGCCCCCAAAAATGGACGGCATAGCAACTGGTATCATGGCCTTGGCAAACCAGCCAATCCCCTATGAGCCAGTGTTACATCAAAATTACCCCAATCCATTTAGGCTGGAAACGACTATCAAATATCAGCTTGCTACAAATTCAGGTGTAAAATTGTATATTTTCAATTCTTTAGGCCAAAAGATCACTACGATAGTTGACCAACAACAACCTGCCGGCAATTACTCCGTAAACTGGGATGGAAAAAATGATTTGGGCAGATATGTAAGCAGTGGCATCTATTTGTATCAATTACAAATTGGCAATTCTATTAGCACCAAAAGACTGATTTTGATACGATAGGTTTCGCAACTTTGTCTATGACACGTTCTTAAGGCCGATTACGCTAGGCAAAGTTACGTTCTGACCGCCTTCACCCCGTCTTTCGGCTCAGCGAGTACTTTTTCCGGTCGTTGGGGTCGAGGTAGCGCTTGCGCAGCCGGAAGCGCTGCGGCGTCACTTCGATCAATTCGTCCTCGCGGATGAATTCGATTGCTTCTTCAAGCGACATCCGCCGCGGGGGCACGAGTTTCTCGAAGGACTCTGCCGTCGAAGCCCGCATGTTGGTGAGCTTCTTCTCCTTGGTGATGTTGACATCCAGGTCGCCGGGCCGCGAGTGCTCGCCGACGATCATCCCTTCGTAGACCCGATCGCCCGGCGCGACGAAGAAGACGCCGCGTGGCT
>JANQGC010000096.1 GCA_028277515.1 Anaerolineae bacterium | reverse complement strand
TTGCCCTAGAGGGTGGCCTCCGGCCAGCCTGGACCAGACCAGGAAAATATGTAGACGATTAACTCATTGTCTTTAAAAGAAAAAATGATTCCTAGGGTGGGGGCGCCTCCAGACCGCTCAGCCATTATTGAAGGCTTACGGATTTGCTTTGCTGGCGGTTACATCATTTTTCTTTTAAAGACAGACAAATAGAATTCCACACCTAATGACGAAGAACCGATTTTCATAGGATTCAATAGATGCTTTGACCGCTTAGGGTATCGATAACCGATTTTATCCTTATCAGCGCCTCTTCAAGAATGGACCGGGGGCAAGCAATATTAAAACGCTCGAATCCTTCACCTTCCAGTCCGAACAACTCGCCTTCATCCAGAAACAGCCGGGCATCTTCCAGCACCAGTGATTTCCGATCAACCGGACTGAGCCCCAATGCCCGAAAATCAACCCACACCAGATAGGTTCCTTCAGGAGGGATAATTTTTAGTTGTGGCAGATGCTCGGCAATAAAAGCCGACATAAATTTGTAGTTGGATTGGATGTAGGCCATGGTGTCTTTCAGCCAGGCATCTCCATGTCGGTAGGCTGCCTCAGCTGCCACTACTCCGAGTGTATTTGCATCTCCCGAGAAGCCGTTTCGCATTAGGATTTCGACAAACCGCTCTCGTAATTCCGGATTGGCGATGATGATGTTCGAGGTTTTTAATCCGGCCAAATTAAAGGTTTTGCTGGGAGCAGTGCAAGTAATGCTCTGTTGGGCGAATGATTTATCAATAGTTGCAAATGGCGTGAATTTGAATCCATCATAGAGCAAGTCGCAGTGAATCTCATCAGAGATTACAAGTACATTGTTTTCCAGACAGATCTCACCAAACCGGGTTAATTCTTCGGGGGTCCATACGCGGCCCACTGGATTGTGCGGGCTGGATATGATGGTGGCTGTAACCTCGGGGTCAGCGGCTTTTTCGGCTAAATCATCAAAATCCATTTGGTAGCGTCCATTTTCATATACCAGCGGATTCGAAACAATTGTGGCGCCATTGTTTTTGATTGCTTTGAAAAAAGGATAGTAAACCGGCTGTTGAACCAGTACTTTCTCACCCTTTTTGGTAAAGGCCTGCATCATCATGTTGAGCGCCGGAATGACCCCCGGGGTCACTACTATGCACTCACGTTCGACGGTATAGCCATGGCGCCGGGAAAACCAGTTGATTACCGCCTCAAAATAATCATCTGAAGGTTTTGTGTAGCCAAAGATGCCGTGTTCAATGCGGCATTTCATCGCTTCAATCACCGCTGGCGGTGCGGGGAAATCCATATCTGCGACCCACATGGGCAAAATGCGGTTTTTACCGTGTTTGGGGTCGGCATGATCGCCGCATTCCATTTGGTCACCCTTGTGGATGTATTCCCACTTGAGGCTGCACGTACCGCGGCGATCAATTTCCTCATCATAATTTATTTTCATTTTGCATATTCTCCTGGCTAAGTTCTCCTTGGCGGTTAGCGAGTGAATACTACACCGCCTAAAGGCATTGGCTTCAGGTAAGAGCTAAAGCTGACAGGATCGGCGCGGCCGATAAGTTCTTGCCCTCCCCTTCAAACTTAAACCCGCCCTCTGCAAGTGGCATCTTGGTCTTACATATTGATTCATAACATCAACATGGCAGCCTGTTTCGCAGATCAACTCACACAACCTGAAAACAACGCCTTCATCAATTAGGGTCTGTTAACACTATGCGTATACCCATCGACGGAGGCAATTTTTTGGCAGGACCAGGCGCACTGAGCGTATTGTACTTTCCGTACATGAGCGAAAGTGCAACGCAGTCATGCGGAAAAATGGCCCCGTCCCTATAGGGTTGGCCC
>JANQGC010000088.1 GCA_028277515.1 Anaerolineae bacterium | reverse complement strand
GGGTTTAAGTCCACCCGACGGCCGTTCGGTAAGGGTTGGGTCGGCGGGATAGGATGCAAAGGAAGCATCTGACGTAGAAACCCGCCGGCCTAACCCCATCATGAAACGGCCGAAATAGGGCGAGGCCGCGCGGATTCACCATCATGGGGGTGCCCGACAAGTTCGCACCGCGCGGCCCCGCCCTTACCCCAATGATCGAAGGATTGTAAAAATCGGCATTTCATACCTATTCAACACATACACAAAAAGTAATCGCACCCGTTTGGACAACAAGTTGACGCATAGTAGAATGAACCAACTTGGAGAATGAGCTATGAACGATAAAAAGCCATCAAAAATTTGGACCTGGATAAAGCGCATTGGAGCGGCCATCCTGGCCTTCCTACTGTTGATTATCTTGATTTTTGCCGGCGTGATTATCTACGATAGCCTGTTCGGCAGCGACACGGCCGATTTCACCAATGTACAGTATACAAACGATGAGGGACAGGAACTGTTGGGCTACCTGGCCACGCCCGAAGGACCAGGCCCCCACCCCGGCGTCTTGTTGATCCATGAATGGTGGGGCTTAAATGAGGGCATCACCATCCTGGCCGATGCCCTGGCCGAGGAAGGGTATGTCGTCTTCGCCCCGGACGGTTATCGTGGGCAAGTGACCTCGGCCGTACCCCGCGCTTTGTGGCTGCGCCTGACCACACCCACAGAACAGGTAGAAGCTGATATGGATAGTGCCCTGGCTTACCTGCGCGATATGGGAGGTGTGGATACGGAGCGGGTCGCTTCGATGGGTTTCTGCTTCGGCGGCGGCCATTCCTTGCAATTAGGCCTGCGTCAGTCGGAGAACCTGGCCATGACCATCATGTATTATGGGGCTGTGGTCACCGATCCGGATCTGCTGCGGCCGTTGACCGATGGCCAGCCGGTCCTGGGCATTTTCGCCGAGGAAGACAACACTATTTTCCCTGAAGAAGTGCTGGAATTTGAAGCTGCCTTGAACAGCCTGGACATCCAAAACGAAATCACCATTTATCCCGGCGTTGGCCACGCCTTTCTGACCGAAGAGAATTACAACCAACCCGGTCCCGCCGGCGACGCCTGGAATCAAACCCTCCGTTTCCTGGAAGAAAACCTTTGACCCCAAGTGACAGTCACTTTGGAAGTGACTGTCACTTATATATCTGATGCAAAAATTCTAGCACGGCCCGGTTCGTGAACTGCGGGTTGTCCTGGTTGGCATTGTGCCCGGCGTCCGGGATAACCTGGTAGGTCACCTGGTTTTCCATTTTGGCCCAGATGGGCATATCTCGCCGGATAGTCCCGACTTTATCCTGGTCGCCATGCAGAAGCAGCAGAGGTACGTCAATCGAATGGCCTGGCAATCCTTTATCATCTATCGCCAGGGTTACAGCCTTCCAGATGCGCAGAAAATCCGACCGGTCAACCATGTGTATAGCCTGTAATGCATATTCTTGTACCGGCCTGGTCACTGCGGTATATTTGGCCACCGTCCTCGCGAAATGATTGTAAGGCCAGATGTGGAATAAGGATAAACTACTCTTAAGCGCCCATACTTCCCATTTGCTGTACGGTTTGCTGATCGGTGTCGCTCCGATGATGATCATCCCCTGCACCCGCTGTGGGGCGGAAAAATAAATATGCTGGGCGATATAGCCGCCAAGTGATTGCCCGCCAATCACCGCCTTAGTCTCCTGAATATCATCAAGTATGGCCAGCATATCTTGTGCGCAAAGGTCGAGCGAAAAACCAGAACCGAGCGGCTTCGATCGTCCATGCCCGCGGGCATCCCAAATCAGTAAACGATAATCAGGAATTAGGGCTTCCACCTGGGCATTGAACATGCGATGGTCCATCGTCGCCCCATGCATGAAAACAACGAGCGGATTTTCCTGTGCGCCGCCAAGCCAATAATGTAGACGGCAACCCTGCCGTTCGAGGACATACTGCTTTAATTCTTTTGGTGTGTTCGTAAAATCGATCATGCTACCCCTGAATTCTATCCCGCCGGCCCAACCCCTGCCAAATGATCCCCGACAGGCATCGAATCCTTAGCACAATTTATAAACGCACCTTCTTGTTCCTTTCCTATTGACAGTCCGGCTAACTTTTTGTATAATGAGTGAGTAGTCAGTCATTATAGAGATTGCAAGAAGGTTACAATGGTTCGCAAGTTAAGTGAAGAAAGAAGAGAACAATTTTTACAAGCGGCATTAAAGCTATTTGTACGCAACGGGGTGCAGAAAACTTCCACTGCGGCCATCGCCAGGGAAGCAGGCAGCGCCGCCGGTACGTTGTTCCTTTACTTTCCAACCAAACAAAATCTAATTGATGAATTGATCCTGGATATCGGCCGCAAACAAGCCGATTTCTTCAAGGAAACCTTCGACCCTGACCAGCCTGTCCGCGATATCTTCTTCAGCATTTGGGAAAGCTCTTTGCGCTGGTTTTTAGATCACCCACAGGCTTTCTTATATGTGCAGCAAGTGCGCGACACAGGGCTGATCTCTGAATCGGCCACGCGAGATTCGGGCAAATTTTACGACTATTATTATTTAGCCATCCAAAAAGGATTCGCTGAAGGGCGCATCAAGCCCTACCCCATTGACCTCATCGGCGGCTATCTTTATGCCGATATCGTCGCCACCATGAATATGCTTCTGAGGGAATCGGACCGGCAAATGCAGAGCGATTTGATCGAGATGGGGTTTTCCATCTTCTGGGATGGCATCAATCAAGGACCGAAAGATTAAATTATGAAGTATCAACGGGTCATTTACAATGAGCGCGGCGGTCCTGACATCTTGCAAATTGTTAAGCAGGATCTCCAGCCACCCCAAGCGAGAGAAGTGCGGGTCAAAGTTCTGACCGCGCCTTTAACCCAGGATGATGTCGCCGTGCGTGTAGGCAACCGGCCCTGGCTGGCCGATCTACCCCTCACATCCGGATATGCCATCCTGGGAATCGTCGATGCCGTGGGCCAGGGGGTTGCCGGTTTTCAAGTAGGCGATCATGTCGTCTCCCTGACGAATTTTGGCGGCCATGCCCAATATATTTTTTTGGCAGAAGATAAAT
>JANQGC010000030.1 GCA_028277515.1 Anaerolineae bacterium | reverse complement strand
ATGCTGCAAGATATTGGAAGAGGTGCTCCGACTGAAATCGGCGCGATTTGTGGACAAGTAGTCCGTCACGGCCGTGATCGTGACATTGAAACCCCTCTTAACAGCGAATTTCTTCGTTTATTAAGCTCAAATTCTGATAAAATAAAATCCGGCAAATTACAAAGCACTTTGATTCCTTTAAATGAGTTATTATCAATTGTATAATCTAAAATTTGACAACTTTTGTTAAATGGTTTTCGTCCATATATCAAGTGGAAAGTTGTCAAATTTCTGTGTAATGATGGTAGTTACAAAAAAAATTGTTGAGGTAAAAAAACGCCGTAATGAAATAGATCCATCTGCTAAGGTTGGCTTCGTGCCAACAATGGGCTTTTTACATGAAGGGCATCTGTCTCTTGTGAGAAAAGCAAGGTTAGATAATGACCAGGTGGTTACCAGTATATTCGTTAATCCTACTCAATTTTCACCTGATGAGGATCTTGAGAGCTATCCAAGAGACCTGGAGCGAGATTTAAAGCTGCTGGAAAATGAAGGCGTCGATGTTGTATTCGCACCCACAGATGAGGAGTTATACTCTCAGAGTTTTCAAACCTATGTCACCGTTAAAGAAGTAGCTGTCTCACTGGAGGGGGCATCACGGCCGACCCACTTTCAAGGTGTAGCGACAATCGTCGCCAAACTTTTTAATATCGTGATGCCAACGAGAGCTTACTTTGGTCAAAAAGATGGTCAGCAATGCCTGGTGGTTAAACGTATGGTACAAGACCTGAATTTTGATATTGATATTGTGATTTGTCCAACAGTACGAGAGCCAGATGGCTTAGCAATGAGTTCACGCAACAAATATTTGTCACCGGAAGAACGGCGGCAAGCTCCCATTTTGCATAAAGCGTTAAGAGCTACCCGGCAAGCATATTTAAACGGGGAAAAGGATGGAGAGACATTGAGGCAAATCATGTCCGGTACAATCAACCAGGCAGCCCTTGCCCGCATTGACTATGTGAGTGTTGCTGATTCTAAGACGTTGAGAGAGTTGGATCAGCTTGGTCAGGGTGTCATGTTTTCTACGGCCGTATTTTTTGGAGAAACCCGGCTTATTGACAATATTTTGGTCCCTGAAACAGATTAACCATCATTCCTACCAGAAACAACAGCGCCCAGTGATCCTTCTGAAACCTGGATTGCCAATATTTCCCCAACCTCTACCTGCTTAGAGCGACGGACAATCTGGCCATCTTTCCGGCGGACAATAGCATATCCTCTGGATAAGGTTGCCATTGGGCTAGTGGCAGTTAACCGAGCGGAAACGACATCTAAACGGTTCTGTGCTTGTTGGAGATCCAGGTTGATAATTTTTTCCAAACGGAATATGATATTATCCAATCTTTGCCTGTTGATATCAAGTGCACGGGTCGGGCTAAATTGAGCCAGACGTTGCCGTTGGCTTTGAAGTTGCCACATCTCTTGCTGAATCTGATTCTCAACGAATTTTTTATTTTTGGATTGCACGTTGGCCAGATATAGGGGTAGATCTGTAAGATCGGGGACGGCCAGTTCAGCGGCCGCTGAAGGGGTTGGTGCCCTTAAATCGGCAACGAAATCAGAAATTGTGAAATCAGTTTCATGTCCCACGCCGCTTATGATCGGATGTTTAGCATCGAAAATTGAACGGGCCAAACGCTCATCATTAAATGCCCATAAATCTTCAATTGATCCTCCGCCTCGGGCAATAAGGATCGTATCAATATCCGAACGACCATCCACCCACTGCAAGGCACGGATTATTTGTTCCGGCGCATGTTCGCCTTGCACCAATGTTGGTGCGATGAGAATTGAGACGATAGGGCAACGACGTTTTATGACATTGAGAATGTCTCTCAAGGCCGCAGCATCGGCCGATGTGACAATACCAACCTTGTTGGGGAAAGACGGTATTGGCTTTTTATAATCAGGATCAAATAAGCCCTCAGACGCGAGTTGCTCTTTTAAACGTTCAAAAGCCAGGGCTAAATGTCCTCGCCCAGCTTGCTGAATTTGGTCAGCATAAAGCTGATATACACCGCCAGGTTCGTAAACGGAAATGCGGCCATGAGCAAGTACCGCATCTCCTTCTTGAGGTTGAAAACTTAATCGTTGGGCTGAACTGCGCCACATCACGCATTTAATTTGTGCCTGATTATCTTTCAGTGTGAAGTATAGATGACCTGATCTGGCACGTGTAAAATTTGAAATTTCCCCCGCTACCTCAACATCCTGAAGGCGGAAATCAATTTCAAACAACTCTTTTATATAACCCGTCAATTCGCTAACTGACCAGGCCCTTGAATCTGTAATCGATTCTCCTAAAAAACCCATCTTCCAATCCTTATCTGCTCTTTTAGGATTCTTGTCCGCGGTTTAACCACATGCTAGAATCGGCCAATTATTTTTTTATTAATGGAGGTGACATCTGGAAAGTTTAGAATTATCTCACATGCTGGTTGACACCATTGTCGACAAAAAAGGAAGTAATATTATTCTCTTAGATATCCGCGATCAGGCTACTTTCGCGGACTATTTTTTAATATGCAACGGAGAGAATATTCGCCAATTAGATGCTATCGCCGAAGAAATTGCCTTGAATGCCAAGCGGCAAATCCAAAACTCCGGCGTGAGTATTGAAGGCAGTTCATCCAGCGGGTGGATCTTAATTGACCTCGGCGATTTGGTCGTGCATGTCTTCACGCCCGAAAAAAGAGATTTTTATAGACTTGAAGACATTTGGGATAATGCCCATGTCGTCATGCGCATGCACTGATATTCTAACCTATTCTCTTATCCAATTTTCAGTTACTCGATTCCAATCTACGAGTTCATCTTCATCAAAAAAGAGGTTAACCTCTTTAACACCATTTTCTGGCTCATCGGATCCATGAACCAGGTTACGGCCGATCTCCATGCCTAAATCCCCACGAATCGTGCCAGCATTGGCTTCGGCCGGATTGGTAGCACCAATCGTATTTCTTGCAGCCTTAATCGCATCTTTCCCCTCCCAGGCCATCGCAACGACAGGTCCTGAAGTAATATATTCAACGAGATCAGAGTAAAAAGGTTTTCCAACATGAACGGCATAATGTCTTTGCGCCAGCTCTGTCGACATTTGTATGAATTTCATCCCAATCAGTTTTAAACCCCTATGTTCAAACCGAGAAATAATTTCCCCGGCAAGCCCTCTTTGCACACCATCAGGTTTTACCAAAATCAAAGTGCGTTCCATCTAAATAACTCCAAACAGTAAAAAAGAGACAGCGTGCAAAACATCACTGTCTCTTTTGGTTTTTAATACATGCAAAATGATAAACGATTTCTACAGATGGTCAAACCCCTTACGATAAGTCTTCAATGCTTTCTGCATTTGACCATCTTGCATATATGCATCACCTAATAAGCGAAAAAGATCAGACGAATTCGGCACTTTCTTAACTGCTTTTTCCAATTCTTGAATTATTATTGATCCGCCGTTTCCGCTCTCCAATAAATCTTGATAATATTCAGTCGCCTTATCGACCTCACCGGCGTTCAAAGCATTCCTGGCATGAGTTAAAACTTCCGCATCCAGGGATGATTGTTTAGGAGGTGCCGTCTCGGGTTTAACATCAGACGTTTTCACATTTTGCTCGGGTAAATCCTTTTCAGGATCCTGACCTTGATTAGCTAATTTTTGCATCCAGAGCATTGCTTCATCAGGATCATCCGGCATGTCTTCAAAGGTTTGAACATCACCAGCCTGACCATCAAAATCTTGATTTTTTCTTTCACTCTCTGCTTGATCCACATCAAGTTTGGAAATCTCCGGGATTACATCTTCCGGCACATCCCCTTCTTCTTTTAAGTTTTCCTCATCAGCAAGTGCACCTAACCATTTCAATGCTTCATCAGGATCATCTGGAATTTGTGTTGAAAGATCTTCCCATTCGTCTTCTTTGGCATTGATCGATTCATTCTTCGTTGATTCCGCGTATTTAGAATCTTCTTCATTTTGTTCAGCGAGTTGATCAACACTCTTTATGGATTGCTCTATCGGTCCAATCATTTGTAATTGGTCGATATTGATTTGATTTAAATCAATTCCATTTTCTGCAGCCTGCATTTCTAGATATGCCAGCGCTTGATCGACCTCTACACTCAAAGGAGTTCCTGAAGATGATTGTACAGAACCCGAATATCGTTCGACGTCATTTTCAGAAATGATTTCAGAAGCAAGGAGTCGGTCAGCAACACTTGGCAATTCTTCAAGTGGGGAGCTTTGATCAACGGCAAGTTGTTCTAACCAGGCCATCGGATCGGAGTCATGATCGGGCAAGGTACTTGTCTTCCCAGTTATTTCCATTGATTGTTGGCTATCTGAAAAATCTTCAGGTCCATTATCATCGTATTGCCCGCCGGATATGAGAGTTGGCATTTCGTCAATAGGCGTTCCTTGTCCAGCTGCAAGCTCCTCTAGCCAGTTCATTGCATCTTCAAGGTTGTTAACCGGCTCTTCAGTTTCTGTTTCATTTCCTAAAGGACTGCTCGTTTGCCCTTCAACGTTAGGGTCCTCAATGTCCTGACCGGAATTTATATCAGGCCATTGAAGTGTAGGCATTTCTTCAATTGGGGCATTAAAGGCAGGACCCTCTAACCAGGCTAAAGCATCCCCCTCTATTCCTTCTTGTCGGGAGTTTTTTTCCTTATTTATTTCTTTTGAGCTATGGTCGATTTCATTATGACCATGTTTGTCATTTGGTTTATTTTCTGTATCCCCAGCATCCTGATTTTGCATGGTGAAAACTCCAATGGACATTCAACGAAAAAATTTTCTGAGTCCAAATCATTGGTCTTGAGGTGATGTGCCAATTAGCAACAATACCAATTATTATGTGAACTTTCCGCTAAAAAGGCAAATCCCGCAATTGAAGCGTCTTAAGCAAACTTTGAACTTCATGTTCTTTTTGGGGCATAGGCCCAAATGGATCATAGATATTATCGCGACCTAATAGCACAAGGAACAGGTTTGCAATACCATAACTCAGCACTTCCAACTGGTAACCACCCTCAAGGACAAAAAGAATTCTATCATCACAATATTTTGCGGCCATCTGAATGAGCGTCTGTGCAAATTTAGCATAGCCGGTGAGGCTAAGACCTGCCATCGCCAGGGGATCTTGCCAATGGGCATCAAAACCAACAGAAACTAACATCAAATCCGGATTAAATCTTCCAACAAGCGGATCCACATACTCATGCAGTATTTGTAAATATCCTTTATCGCCAACGCCAGGTGGAAAAGGAATATTGATCGTATACCCCTTCCCCTTACGTGTTCCTATCTCATGAAGATTGCCAACCCCAGGGTAAAAAAATGGCGCGAACAAATGCATTGAGATGAATAAAACACTATCATCCTCAAAAAATATATCTTGGGTTCCATTCCCATGATGGACATCAAAATCCAGGATCATGACGCGTTTTACCTTATGGTTTATTTGAGCTTGCCTTGCTGCAGCAGCGATATTATTGAACAAGCAAAACCCACTAATATGATCCCTCTCCGCATGATGGCCGGGAGGCCGAACCAATGCAAATCCATTTTTGACTTTACCGGTCATGATTTCATCAAGGGCAAGACAGCAGCTACCAACAGCCAATGAGGCTAATTCATAACTTTCCGGCGTAGCATAAGTGTCACCCCGATCCAGAAGTCCGCCTCCTTGCTGGCTGACAGCCCTCACAAAATCAATCAAACCTTCATTATGAATTCTTAGCAATTGTTCTCTTGAGGCCGGTAGCGGATCAAGAATCCTCAAGTTTTGGAGCAGGCCAAAATTATCTAAAAAAGGTAATATTTGCGAAATGCGATTGCTGTTTTCCGGGTGATGTAGCTTAGTGTGACCCATTGCCGGAGCGTATACAAGGAGTGTCGTCATGCTATTAAATTTTCCAACCTCTTTTCACATTATACCGTTATCTCCCCCATTGGTTAACTAACAAAAAAGGCGAATCTATCCTTATGGATGATTCGCCTTCGGTTGAAAATAAATTTTATCAATTACCCAATGAGCATACTTAATAGCCCTTGCCCACTATTAAAGAAGACAACCAGACCGGAAAAAACCACAGACACCATAGACATCAGTTTAATTAAAATGTTCAAGGATGGTCCAGAAGTATCTTTGAAGGGATCACCTACAGTATCACCAGTGACCGCAGCTTTATGCGCTCCGGAACCCTTCCCGCCAAAATGACCTTCTTCAATATATTTTTTAGCATTGTCCCAGGCGCCGCCTGCATTTGACATCATGAGTGCTAAAAGAAATCCTGTCGCCAGGCCTCCGGCAAGAAGACCTAAAACACCCGCGACACCCAATATCACCCCGACAAGTACCGGAACAGCAATGGCGATAACTGCCGGCACAACCATTTGTTGCTGAGCAGAAACTGTACTGATTTCAACACATCGAGCATAATCCGGCTTAGATGTTCCGGCTAATATTCCCGGGTCCTCGCGGAACTGGCGGCGTACCTCTTCGACCATACCACCAGCAGCCCTTCCGACGGCGCGCATAGTCATCGCAGAGAAGTAAAATGCAGTAGCCGATCCGGCAAATAAGCCAATCAATACAGCAGGGTTTAGTAATGTAACATCGTAAAATGCCACAAAATCGATCATGGTCATTTCAGCGACAGCCACCATCGTCCCCCCAATATCCACTTCTTCAACACCCCGCAATTCTGATAGCACCAGGCGAACTTCCTCTAAGTAAGCCGCCAAAAGAGCCAGAGAAGTTAAAGCGGCCGATCCAATAGCAAATCCTTTTCCAATAGCCGCTGTCGTATTCCCAACTGCATCTAGTTGATCTGTGCGTTCACGAACATTGGAACCCAACTCCGACATTTCAGCATTGCCACCTGCATTGTCAGCAATAGGCCCGTATGCGTCTGTGGCGAGTGTAAACCCAAGAGTTGACAGCATCCCTACAGCGGCAATCCCAACACCATACAGACCCATCAAAATATTTCCGGAACCGCCAATTGCATAAAAACTAACAGCGATGCCGATGACAACAGCCAAAACCGGAAAGCCGCCTGATTCCATGCCGACAGCCGTACCTTCAATGATGGAAGTAGCTGTGCTTGTATCAGCCTGTTCGGCAATGCCTCTTGTCGGTTTAAATGCGTGTGAAGTGTAATATTCAGTTGACTTGCCGACAATAATCCCCACGATCAAACCGGTAACGACGGCAATCCAGACAGCAATCCAGTTCGGCAGATTCAAAAAATATAGAAGGGGAATGGAAAGGACGGCGATTCCTATCGAACTGCCGTATAAACCACGGCTTAGAGCGCCAATAAGCTCTCCCTGGCTGGCCTGCTCGTCTGCCCGGACCATGTAGACAGCCATTATAGATAAAGCGACTCCAAGCGCCGCTAAAATGATTGGGGCAGCGATAAAGCGCAGTTGCATTTCTAAAATAGAAGCATCGCCGAGGAAAGCCGCTCCAGTCGTTGCCACGGCGGCCACACCTAATGCGGATGTTGCCAGTATCGATCCGGCATAAGACTCATAGAGGTCTGCTCCCATTCCGGCGACATCACCTACATTGTCTCCTACATTATCTGCGATGACGGCCGGGTTCCGAGGATCATCTTCAGGAATACCAGCTTCGACCTTACCGACTAAGTCAGCCCCCACATCCGCTGCCTTCGTATAAATCCCCCCACCAACACGCGCGAATAAGGCCTGGGTCGAAGCTCCCATCCCAAAGCTGAGCATGGTTGCAGTGATTATTGGAAGTGGATTTGGGGCAGTGCTGATGAAATTTCCAGGAAGAATTGCCGGAAATCCATAGTATAAAACAAGAAACCAGACGGTAATATCCAGGAGAGCAAAGCCAACAACCACTAAGCCCATGACAGCCCCACCACGTAAGGCAATTTGCAACCCGCCATTTAAGCTGTTACTTGCCGCGTGGGCTGCTCTGGCTGAGGCATTTGTGGCTGCTTTCATGCCGAAAAAGCCGCACAATGCTGAGAAAAAGCCACCCGTTAAAAAGGCAAAGGGCACAATTGGATTTTGCAGCCTGAGAAAGGACATGACAACAAAAATTACGAAAAGAACGATGAACACGATGGTCACTACTTTGTATTGTCGTTTCAAATAGGCCATCGCTCCATCTCGAACCGCTTGCGCGATTTCAACCATTCGCGGTGTCCCTTCACTTTCTTTCATCACCTGACGATAGAAATATAAAGCAAATATCAAAGCAACCACCGCCGCAATTGGACCTAACCACCAGAGTATAGGCAGTGACGGCCGTAGATTGTCAGCATTTTGAGCCAATAATGTAGCATTATCCATGGATTAATATATCCTCCTCCAGGAAAAGAATTAGGTTGAGCGCCCGTTAGACAAAACAAAAAGCGGGGTGAAGACCCGCTTTATGAACTAAAATTTTAAGTTGCAAAATTGGGCATGTAAAGACTTGATTGTAACGAATGATAAAAACAGCGTCAAACGAACAAACAGTTGGCGTCCCGTTAAGGACATGTCTGGACCTGCCCTCAATTCCGATGATTAAAGTCATAAATCTGGTCAGTTTAATTATTGCGCCTATAATTGTGGGATTCATATAGTGGCTGAAGTTGAATATAAGTATATTTTTGGAATGGAGAGTTTTTGATTATGACTGTACACCTGTATCTATCATTAATACCGGAGGCTTTAATCGCTTCAATGCTACCCCCGGAAGAATTCGGTGTATACTATACTGTTGGCTATAGCAAAAAAGTGCGCGGACAGGCAATGTTCGTTGAATTGGACCCCGATTTTAGGCATCCCTTTTTCCCAGTAGAACAAGGTTTAGCTCGCTGCGTTCCTCATGAAGATGGATCGCCTAAAAAATCTGTTTACATCGCTACATATCGGGTGTTGGAACATATCCCGGTTGAGAGCATCAATCATCTTTATCTCGTCACTCGCTTTGGAGAGGCACTGAAGCTTGAACGGTCAGAAAACTACCCCACGAAAGAAGAAGGACTGTACATGTATCAGGAAATTGCTCCTAAATTTCCTTTAGTGGTAAGCAGGTTACCACCTTATCAAATGTACGAATTCTTGACTCAGGATCCGGGAGGGATCATTCATTTCCCCGCGATTTGTTTTGTTGAACTAAGATTAGGCGAGTTGGCTAATGATCCGGAATTTGGCAAGGTGAAGGACCTGCCCTATGACAGTGTATATCATCTGCGAGAATGCCTCATTGAACTAAAAACGAAAAAGGTCCACACGAAAATCGTGGATCGGGTACATACAGTTGAATATCCTTACCGGATGATTGATAGTGGAATTTATATTGGAAACACTGCGGAGTTAGCTTACTTCCCGCTGCCATCAAGAGAAAAATTGAGGAATGAATATTATCGCTGGTGGCGTTCAGCGAACAGTTAATCTCCTAATCATAGCGAAAATTTTGCGAGGGGCGGCCAGACTAATTGGCCGCCCTTTATTGTTAGTCAGCGAGTGTTGATAGGTCACCTTCGTCTTGCCCTAAAACACGGGCCTTTAGAATGCGACGCATGATTTTTCCGGAACGAGTTTTGGGTAGATTCTCCACGAAGTCAATGGTTGCCGGTTTGGCAATAGGTCCAATTTCTTCACCTACATGAGTGTGTAATTCTCTACCCAATCTTTCACTTGGCTCAAAACCCTGTCGCAAGATACAAAAGGCCTTTATATGATTTCCTCGAAGATCATCCGGGACGCCAATTACCGCCGCCTCTGCTACGGATGGGTGGCTGACCAGTGCGCTCTCAATCTCGGCCGTTCCTAGTCGATATCCGGAGACCTTAATCACATCATCGATACGACCTATGACCCAGATATAACCATCCCCATCCTTCCTGGCGCTGTCCCCAGGTAAGTACCACCCTTGTTCTTCAAAACGACTCCAATATTGGTCAACATAGCGATCCGGATCGCCATAGATCGTGCGCAGCATGGCCGGCCAAGGTTTTTTGATAACGAGATATCCTTCTTCATTTGCCTCCACGGGTTTTCCTTCTTCGTCCACCACATCAACATCAACACCAGGAAACCCTATTGAAGCCGAGCCGGGCTTGAGGGGGACGGAGGGCAAAGGTGTGATCATAAAATTGCCGGTTTCGGTTTGCCACCAGGTATCCATTATCGGGCAGCGCCCTTTGCCGATGACCCGGTGATACCATTTCCACGCTTCAGGATTGATCGGTTCTCCCACAGACCCCAAAAGCCGTAGGCTTGAAAGATCATGTCTATCCGGCCAGCTTTCTCCAAAGCGCATCAAGCCACGAATTGCGGTTGGGGCTGTATATAAAATGGTGACGCCATATTTTTCAATAAGGGTCCACCAACGATCCGGATATGGATGGGTGGGTGCTCCCTCATACATGAAGCTAGTGGCTCCAAGCAGCAAAGGTGCATAAACAATATAACTATGACCGGTGATCCATCCGGGATCGGCCGCGCACCACCAAATATCTTCCGGTTTGACATCAAAAACCCACTTTAATGTGGTAGCCGTGCCAACCATATATCCGCCATGAGTATGTAAAATTGCTTTGGGCTTGCCCGTCGTTCCGGATGTATAGAGGATAAAGAGCGGATCTTCCGCATCCATGACCTCAGTTGCTGCCTTGGGGTCGGCAATTGGCAAGGCCATTAACTCATGATACCAATGGTCGCGATCGGGAACCATTTCTACATCATGGCCGGTCCGCTTGACACAAACGACACTTTGAATGGTCCCCGCCCTGGCTACAGCCTCATTGGCAATTTGTTTTAATGGCACAATATTGCCACGCAGCCAGGCCCCATCTGAGGTGACTAATACCTTTGATTTGCTATCATTAATTCGGTCGAGCAGCGCCTCGGTGGAAAACCCACCATAAACCACGGAATGCATAGCCCCAATTTTGGCGCAGGCCAACATAGCTACCATAAGCTCTGGTGTCCGCCCCATGTAAATTGTGACGCGATCCCCTTTTGAAACCCCTAATGCACGGAGAACGCTGGCAAATTTACTCACCAGGAAATTTAGTTGCTGGTAGGTATAAACTTGTCTGTCACCCGGTTCCCCTTCAAAGATAAGAGCAGCTTTGTTACGGACGGCCGTCCTCATATGCCGGTCTAAGGCATTGTGAATAATATTTACTTTTGCCCCAACAAACCATTTATAGAATGGCGCGTTGTGGTCCTCGAAAACGGTTTCCCAAGGTTTGTACCATTCAAAATTTTCAGCAGCGATTTTCCCCCAAAATCCTGACAAATCTGTCATCGCTTCTTCATGTAATTTGTCATAGTCAGGGACATGGGCATGTTCAATGATTTCTGGTGCTGGATAATATACTTCACCTTTCATCTTATTCTTATCGGCCATCATAATTCTCCTACATGCATAAGTACCTATAAAATGTTGCCAAAATTTATATAGAAATATTTAGCCATATCATTATTTAGTATACTGGGATTCTGTGTAATTCGAAACCCTATTATTTGCATTTCACCGCAAAAGTATTATATTTGTCCTATGGACCAATCATTATAAAAAATTTACACGTCAGGAGGATAATCAATGACATACGCTCTATTATTAGCAGCAACTCTCTTACAAAATGACGATGGCGGCATTTTTGGCTTATTGTTTAGTGGGGTTTATTGTGTTTGCTGGGGATTGTTTGCCATTCTTGTTATTGTCGGATTATGGAAAGTATATGAAAAAGCAGGTCAACCTGGTTGGGCTGCAATCATCCCAATTTATAACGTCTATATTCTAACCAAGATTATAGGACGTCCAGGATGGTGGGTATTACTTATATTCATCCCCCTAGTAAATGTTGTTGTCTCGATCATAATGGCCATTGATTTGGCCAAATCATTTGGCAAAGATGCAGTATATGGAATCCTTCTACTTTGGCTATTCAGCATTGTTGGTTACCTGATACTTGGATTTGGCGATGCCCAATATCAGGGACCCGCTGCTGCACAAAAAATGTAGAAAACAATCAGCAAGTTGGTCCACCTCAATTCGAGAAAAATTGGTCTTCCTGGGATATTATTACTGGGGAGACCTTTTTTATATCTAACTTTTCTGATGATCAAGGATAATAAATGAAAATAAGCCATAAAATTGCGCCAGGAACTACCGTCAAATTAAGTGAAATTCAAAGTGATGGGAAGAAGTTACACAATAATCGCGATAAAGCTGAAGAAGAATTCAAGGAATTACGTAAAGAGTTTCGAGAGCTGCAAAGAAAATTTTATGCAGAGGATAAGCACAAACTCTTAATCGTCTTCCAGGCTATGGATGCAGGTGGCAAAGATGGTACCATTCGCGCCATAACACAAGGGGTTAATCCGCAAGGGGTACAAGTTACTTCCTTTAAAGTCCCATCAAAACGGGAATTAGCACATGATTTCCTCTGGCGTGTTCATAAGGCAGTTCCCGATCGTGGCATGATTGGCATATTTAACCGTTCCCATTACGAAGATGTGCTGGTTGTTCGAGTTGACAATATTGTCCCGGAAGAGGTTTGGAGACCTCGTTATGAACATATTAACAATTTTGAAAAACTATTAACCGATACGGGAACAGCCATAATAAAAATATACTTACACATCTCGAAAGAAGAACAGCGAGAGAGATTTCAAGAAAGAGTGGACATTCCACGAAAGAATTGGAAATTTTCTTTTGGGGATTTAGAAAAGAGGAAACAGTGGGATGATTATATGGCTGCTTACGAGGAGATGATCGAAAAAACAGCGACAGAATATGCCCCCTGGTATATCATCCCCGCAAACCAAAATTGGTATCGCAACCTGGCAATTGAACGGATTATTGTTCAAACACTTCGCGATCTTGATCCCCAGTACCCATCCCCAGAAGGAGATCTAACCGGTATCATTGTCGAGTAATCCTGGCCAACGGGTTTAACTCACCTTTCATAGCCGAACAACCTGCTCTGTGCTATGCTAAAATTTAGTAGTAATTACTATTGAGTAAAGCAAAAGCATAGGGCATGGATTTCCTGCAACAAGCAATCGAGCTGCTAAGCGAGCCGCCAGGTAGTGTTATCTATCATTTGGTAACTTTATTTGCCTTGCAAATTGTTTTTGCCATTGCCTACTCTCGCTGGCGAAAAGATCCGGAAGATTCCCAGGCGCTGCGATTTATTTGGGCCTCCGGAGCCATATTTCTCGGCCGAATGGTCCTCTTAATTATCGGTCTAATTAACAGCAATAATCCACAACAAGTCGCCATTCTGATGCCCCCATTGGAGCAAGCGATCAACACAATAACCATTTCCCTCATCGTTTGGGCACTCATCCCCCACCCGCAAAAGGCAAAACGAATATTAGATATTCTCCTGGTTAGTGTGATCGTCATTTCAGGAATCTTATATCTATTTTTTGCTCAAGATTGGGTTAATCAAATTGAATCCGGGGTCACATTTTATAACGAGACAGTTCAAGCAACAGTCTGGACAATAATGCAGATTGTAATTCTGGTTTTAGGATTTTCATACACGTTGCTGAAAATCGGACTCCAGGAAATGCTGCCGGCGCTTATTTTTTTGATATTAATTTTTTCCTCCGTCGCCAACTTATTCAATCAAATTGAATTCGTACCTACTGATACCAATGTTACTTATTTCATTCGTCTGGGGTTGATGATCGCGCTTCCTTTGTGGGCAGTGTATGCTTATCAATACACAATCGAACCGCTGTTGCAGTCAGAATCCTCCTTCATGAAATCTGCCGGGCGATACAAAAACGGCTTGGAAAACGCGGCAGAAATCATTTCAACTTCTCAAAATCAGGCAAGGATTGTCAAGAGCTTGAAAATGACTTCTGAGTTGAGTGAAGCCGATTTTGTCGCCCTTGGATTGGTTGACAGACAAAATCCTTTTCAAATGCAGTTTGTCACTGATATGGCGAATGGCGGCACGTCAGAATATAAAGAGTTTATTATTAACCTGAACCAACAATCCGCTTTCACCTTGGCCTTGACTCAGGGGAATACAATTGAACTTTTGCCGGAAGGTATTGGTGCCCGGCAATTATATGATTTCTATCATGATGCGAAAATAGAGCCAAAGGGATCTATTCTGATTCAACCATTATCAACAGATGAACGTAGAATTGGTTTGTTGTTAGTCGGTGCTCCATCAGAACGAAAAGTATGGTCCAAGGAAATAAAAGAGTTACTGCCTGGATTAGCAAAATTTCTTGCTCAGGCGATACAAAACAGCCAGAGACCAACGGAATTATCAATTCCTGTTTCTGCACGTCCGGAACCTCGCGAAGACCCTGACACGGTCCCATCGGCCATATTAATTGATCAGGTTCGGCTCCATGGATTGAAAGCAGAACGAGATGAACTGCAAATGGCGCTAGACAAAGCGAAATTGGAGACGAAGCAAGCCCAGGCGCGCGCTTTAGCGGCCCAAAAGCAAGCCCGGTACCTGGCAGCAGCATTAAAAGCAGCGCAAATGGCTGCTAAGCAAAAGCCCCAAAATGAAGCAGATGTTGATACTGTCGTAACTTCTAAAAGAAACAGTCAAACGGTGCCAAGAGAGACCAGCGAATCATGAGAAATGACGATTCCCTCTCGCCATCATGGCAAACACCCTTAATTATTGCAATTGCAGTGATATTGATTGTATTGGCAGCGTTAATCCTTACGCAAATTGATAACGTTCAACGACGCTCGCTTCTTCCCCCGCAACGGTTAACCATTGTCGACCAGGAAGCAACTATTATAGCTACGGAGCCTGGAAATATTTATTTCCCAGGTGATGAAGTTGTGACGGCAACGCCCAGCCCAACAATAGATTCAATTCCATCAACACTTACCCATACTCCTGAACCCACGGCCGTCGCAATGATAAAACCTGCCTGTGATGCAGATCGTGATAATTGGGTTCCCTATGTTGTCCAGCAAGGAAACTCATTAACGTCATTAGCTTTTAAGTACGGGATTAACAAAACGTCGATCATTCAGATGAACTGTCTTACCTTTCAAAAATTGATCGTAGGTCAGATAATATATTTACCTGAAAATGAATCAGCTCGCCCAGAAAAAGTACAATGCGGTGTACCACCCAACTGGACTTATTATGTGGTTCACCCAGGGGACACGCTTTTACAGCTTGCTGAAAAATATGATAGCACTGTCTATAAAATCATGAATGCCAATTGCCTGGAAACCACACAACTTTCACCAGGAAGAAAGTTATTCCTGCCGTCATTAAAGCCTACTCAGGTCTCACCTACAAGAGCAAACCCAACATCGACACGGCCGAAACCTCGTATAACGGCGGCTGCTACTCAAACCCGGCAATTTTTTCCAACCATAACCCCAACTCCAACCCCATTACCTTTTATCACAGTTACCCAAACCCCAACAGCGATATCCGTTACAGCCAGCCCATCTCCCACAGAAACAATAATCCCAACGGAAACGCACACACCGGCTCCAACGGAAACGATGGTGATGCCAACCAACACGCCAACAACTATTCCTACAGAAGCTCCAACCAATACCTCTACACCTATTCCGCCAACGTCGACATTCACATCAACGCCCCCACTGCCTACTCCCACAAGTACACCAATACCCCCTTCCCCCACGCCAATGCTCGCTACATCAACGGCAACCGTTTCTGTTCATCCCTCTGCACAACCAACTGCGACCAGCACAGTGGCTTCATATCCATAGGCTTCATATCCATAGGAAGGTAAAGTGTTCAATTAGCGCCAACTAAACGTTGTCTAAGGAACTCTGAGGAACTTGGAGAACAATGTGGCTGTGTTATAATCCTGGTTTAACTTCCAAGCTGAGCTTGTAACTAGCCCGGATCGTAGGGCAACATTCAATATGAGTAAGTCTGATGAACTGCGCCAGTCGATTCTGGCGCAGGTTGCTGAATACTACAATGAGGTCCACTCTCAGAAGCCCTTCATACCAGGAATATCGACGGTCCATTATGCTGGTCGCGTCTTCGACGAAAACGAAATGCAGAATATGGTGGCTGCGGTTCTTGATTTTTGGCTAACCACGGGTCCTTATGCTGAGGAGTTTGAGAAAAAGTTAGGCAGCTACATCGGTGTTAGGGAAGTGATTCCTGTAAATTCAGGATCATCTGCTAACCTGGCGGCACTAACTACCCTTTGCTCACATAAGATTCCGAATGGCTTACAAACTGGAGATGAGGTGATTGTCCCTGCTGCTAGCTTTCCTACAACCGTCAATCCCATCATTCAAAATAATCTTGTTCCTGTTTTTGTCGATAGTTGTATAGGTGATTACAATATTGACGTTGACCAGTTAGAGGCGGCCGTTTCAGAGCGCACCCGCGCCCTCTTCTTTGCCCATACATTGGGCAACCCGGCCAATATGGATGTCGTTTCATCTTTTATCAAAAAACACGATCTGTTTTTAATCGAAGACACCTGTGATGCTTTAGGTTCTAAGTGGGACGGCCGGCTGGTTGGCACATTTGGACATCTAGCTACATTAAGTTTTTATCCCGCACACCACATTACAATGGGTGAAGGAGGGGCCGTTTATACAAACAGCCCGCGCCTGGCAAAAATAGCCCGCGCCATTCGTGATTGGGGTCGCGATTGTTGGTGCGGATATGACAATCCGGTCAATGGAAAATGTGGCATTCGCTTTGAGAGAGAAGTGCCGGGTATTCCCGGATATTATGATCACCGTTATTACTACTCAGAAATTGGTTATAACTTGAAACTAACTGACCCTCAGGCAGCCATGGGGATCGCACAGCTCGAAAAATTGCCTGATTTTGTAGCCAGTAGAAAACGCAATTTTGCATACTTATATAACTGTTTAAGCCAGTTTGATGAGTTTTTAATTCTGCCTTCCTGGCATGAAAAAGCAGATCCTTCGTGGTTCGCATTTCCGATCACGATTAGAGAAAATGCTCCATTTACCCGTCACGAATTGACCCGCTATTTGGAATTAAATCACGTGCAAACGCGTCTATTGTTTGCGGGTAATATTCTTCGCCAACCTGCATATCAAGAAATAGACTACCGATCCATTGGAGAACTCCCGGTATCCGATCAAATAATGCGCCAGAGTTTCTTTATCGGCGTTTTTCCAGGCATGAATCAAGCAAAACTCGATTACATGGTCGAGCAGTTTGCCCGCTTTTTTGGACAATTGTGATGCGAAAGTTATCAGTTATCATCTGCTGTTACAACGAAAAAGCAACCATTTCTAAAGTTATCTCGGAGACAAAAGCCGTGAACCTGGGGCCGGGGTGGGACCGTGAGATTTTGGTCATTGATAATTTCTCAACAGACGGTACAAGAGAAATACTAAAAGAAATTTCCGATCCCGAAATAAAAACCTTTTTCCATGATCAAAATTTGGGTAAAGGTATGTCGATCAGAACTGGAATCGCCAATATGTCTGGTGACTATATGATTATCCAGGATGCCGACAGCGAATATGATCCGGCCGAACACGAGCGGTTTTGTCGGACAGCGGATGAAACAAATGCTGCTGCGATTTTTGGTTCTCGTGTTTTGGGAGGGGACGTAAAATATGAATATGCACATGCATACTTAGGCGTACGTTTATTAACATCTATTACAAATCTTTTTTTTGGCGGAAATCTAACCGATGTCGCAACAGCAACAAAAATGGTCCGAGCTGATGTTGTGAAGCAACTCAATCTAACGACAACGGACTTTAATCTCGATTTTGAACTTCCAGACAAAATATTGTTATCGGGACATCAAATTATCGAAATACCGATTAGTTATGATCCCAGGACCTATGCTGAGGGGAAAAAAATCACCAGTCGCGATGGATTTCGTGCCTTAATAACAATGGTTAGAGATCGCCTCGGCCTGACTCCCGTTTTAAAAACCGCACGACAGACAGAAAACGAGCCTTCAAGGAGTAACTGAAGTCCTTACCTCCTTAAGGTGTAACTTAATCTGAAAATGTCATAATCGGCGCTGGTAAATCAAACTAGGTGGTTCGTTCGCGAAGTTTCTTAACAGGTGACAGTCACTTTACTATCCGCATTGCCACTTAAATAATGACCAAAGTGACTGTCACATTTAGTGTGAATTCATGAAAATTGTAGTAACCGGTTCAATCGCCTTTGATTATCTCATGTCTTTTCCCGGCCGATTCAAAGAGGTAATTGTCGCTGAACATTTGGAAAACATCAGTCTCAGTTTTTTAGTCGACTCAATGAAAAAACAAAGAGGCGGAAATGCTCCAAATATTGCCTACACAATGGCCTTGCTCGGCAGCCGGCCAACCGTTATGGGAACAGCCGGAAGGGATTTTGCCGGCTATCGAAGTTGGCTAGAGGGATTTGGAGTTAATACATCGGCGATTTTAGAGATGGAGGATGATTTTACAGCCTCCTTTTTTGTCAATACAGACCTGGATCATAATCAGATTGCCAGTTTCTACACCGGAGCCATGGCTCATGCCAGCCTGCTCACATTTAAAGAGTATGCAGAGGATGCTCAGTTAGCCATCATCTCACCGAATGATCCCAAGGCAATGCGAGCTTATGTCCGTGAGTGTAAACAACTTGGGATCCCTTATATCTATGATCCTAGCCAACAAACGGTTAGATTAAGTGGTGAAGATTTGTATGAAGGGTTGGATGGCTGTTTTATGCTCACAGTCAACACCTATGAATATCATCTGATCCAGGAAAGGATCGGTTTAACTGCAAAACAAATTGAAGATAAAACCGGCGGACTGCTCGTCACAAAAGGATCGACAGGGGCGGAAATAAAAGTAAAAGATGAATCATGGGAGATACCGTCAGTCCCTCCTCTACAAATTGTTGAGCCAACTGGGGCTGGCGATGCCTTTCGGGCCGGTTTAATGTGTGGAATTGAGTTAGGTCTTTCCTGGGATATAGCCGGCCGTATGGGTTCTCTTGCAGCTACTTACGTTCTGGAAAACTTGGGAACCCAAACCCATCATTTCACCCGTTCTCAATTTGCAAATCGTTTCCGGGAGCATTTTGATGATCAGGGGAAATTAGACATTTTATTTGAGTAAAACAGGACACAAATAGTCCGACAAAGTCGGGTTTGTAGTAACGACTTTAGCCGTTTGACCGCGTTGGTCAGCCTACTTATTATGTGTCACACACTTTAAAAGGAGATTTATTGAAAATGGAATTTGACGTTAAGAATATTGATTTGGCACCTGGCGGGAGACGTCGAATTGACTGGGCAAACCAGGAGATGGCCGTTTTAGGCGGCGTTAAAGAGCAATTTGAAAACGAACGACCTTTTGCCGGTTTAAGGATAGGAGCTTGCATGCATGTAACCACTGAAACGGCAAATCTAATGGCCGCTCTACAAGCAGGTGGAGCCGACCTTGCCCTGGCTGCGAGCAATCCGCTGAGTACGCAAGATGATGTTGCTGCATCATTGGTCAGCCATTATGAAATTCCGGTCTTTGCTGTAAAAGGTGAGGACAATGAAACTTACTTTAAACATATCGAAGCAGTGCTTGACACCAAACCGCATATCGTCATGGATGATGGTGCTGATTTAGTCAGCACAATTCATAAATCACGTCGAGAATTGATTGGTGAAATGCTTGGTGGCACTGAAGAAACAACGACGGGCATCGTTCGCCTGAGAGCCATGGCCAAGGATGGGGCTTTGAAATTCCCAATGATGGCTGTAAATGATGCCTTAACAAAACATCTTTTTGATAATCGGTATGGAACCGGCCAATCGACTATGGATGGTATTGTCCGAGCGACGAATTATTTAATTGCCGGTCGAAATGTAGTGGTTGGCGGATTTGGTTGGTGTAGTCGTGGAATCGCCATGCGCGCCCGCGGATTAGGCGCCAATGTTATCGTTACCGAGGTTGATCCGTTGAAAGCATTGGAAGCTGTCATGGAAGGTTTCAGAGTGATGCCAATGCAGGAAGCGGCGCCTATTGGCGATATATTTGTCAGCGCGACAGGTGACATCCATGTCCTTGATGGCCATCACTTTGAAGTGATGAAAGATGGCGCGTTGTTGGCTAATTCGGGCCACTTTGACGTTGAAATAAATAAACCTGCTTTACTTGAAATGTCCATTGGTGAACCAAAACGCGTTCGGCCGTTCGTCGATCAATTTACCCTTAAAGATGGTCGCCGGTTGAATTTGTTAGGTGAGGGACGTTTAATTAACTTAGCTGCTGCAGAAGGCCATCCGGCAGCCGTCATGGACATGAGTTTTGCTGGCCAAGCGATGGCTGCCAAGTATCTCGTTGACAACAAAGGTCAACTGGAAAATAAAGTGCATACAATACCGGAATCGGTTGATCAGCAGATCGCTCAAATCAAGCTCGAATCTTTGGGAATCGAGATTGACACCCTTACAGAGGAACAAGTAGCTTACCTGAACTCTTGGGAAGAAGGCACATAACAATTTCAGGGTAACGAGTTTGTGGAACAGGACTCGTTACCCTTCCCCTCCTTATTAATGACAACCCCCCTCGATAAGTTAGAAATCAATCGAACAGGGAAAATCAAACTTGCTCGCCTTTTTTCAAATATTGTTAGCCCCCCTGTTATTTTTGCTATCGTCGGCCTGGTTCTCTCCTTAACAGAATTACCAATTCCTGATGCGCTGATATGGGCGGCTATAAGCGGATTCATCATATCCCTTATGCCGATTTTGTTCGTCCTCTGGCTTTTAAAATCGGGTAGAATCGTTGAACTGCACATGAGCGACACCAAAGAAAGACATCTCCCCTACCTGGTGGGTGTAACCTCAGGTGTGTTGATGCTCACTATAGTAACCCTTTTCAATGGGCCAGAGTCACTTAAATGTCTTGCAATATTTGATATACTTGCTTTATCTGTGTTAGGCTTAATCAACTTCCGCTGGTTGATTAGCTTTCATGCCACGGCCGTTTCTGCTGCATTTTTAATTACCGCTTTAGTCTTCGGCTGGGGGGTTAGCTTATTCATTTTACCCTTCGTCGTAGCCGTTGTATATGTACGGCTATATTTAAAACGTCACTCACCGGCCCAGGTTGTCGCAGGTTTGTTTTTAGGGGTTATTTCGGTTTTAATTCTTTCAAATTTGTTTGGTTGTTTTGTTTGTTTGTAGGTGTGGAGATAATTACTACGCGAAATTATTATGTTTGAACAGGAAAGAATGATTGGGCGCGTGCAGCGCAAAGTGACTGCAGAACCGGATATCGTCGCCTGTTTCCTGGCCGGATCATTTGGTAAACGGGTTGCAGATGCTTATTCAGACCTGGATATTGCCCTTGTATTTGCCGATGAAGACAGAAGAGTCGAAGCCTGGGAAAAGAGAAGACAGTTTGTCCGATCTATCATGCCCTATTTGGCTGTCAAATCATTCGACGCCATCCATGTACGGCCGTTTTTCCATATCGCCCTCTATGCCAACGGCAGTAAACTTGATTTTCGCTATGAATCAAAAGAAACACTCATCCCGAATCCATGGGATGGGCAAATAAGAATTCTCAAAGACGAAAATAATTGGGCGGAATCTTATCAACAAGCATCAGCCAACTTAGCTTACCCCCGGTCGAGCATCTCCAACACCGACCTCGTTGCTGTAGACCAACGATTTTGGATCATGTATTGGGATATTATTCGCCAATTAGCTCGCGGAGACAGCAAGCGCCCCTTCCCCATTTATTTAGAAATGCTATATTTCACCTTTCCGACGCTGCTTGCTGCCCTGCCCCAAAACCATGCGGCCAGGGATGCGCTCATCAATGTTCGGTATGAATTAAATGCAGAAAAAACAATCCAATGGATGTCCAAAATGATTCCGATTTATCTTGCTGCTCGGAAAGCAATTGTATTGGAGCACAACCTTCAATTTACAGCCAATACAGCTTTTGAATCAGAAATATTAAAATTATTGGACAAATTAACTTGAAGGTTCGCTCTCAACTCATCGAGCAACAATAGAAATTGGTCAAATCGAGAAACTTGAAGTATTTGCGCCTGAACAGCTTCAATCCCCGTGAAATTAGCTAAATACTGCTTGACATGCTTACGGAACAGGCGCAGCCCCAAGGATTCATTATAATAATCAACCATTTCCTGAGCATGAAAGTGAATGGTTGCAATAAACTGCTCCACCGATAAATCTTCTCTATTTATTCGGCCAAAAATCCAGGGATTGCCTATTGCACTACGCCCAATCATGACCGCATCACACCCTGTGTGCGCCAACATACGATCAATATCATCCACGCATTGCACATCCCCATTGCCAATCACGGGAACCGGCACAACCTGACGTAGCCTGGCGATCTCATCCCAATCGGCCTGGCCATCATATTTTTGAATTTTTGTTCGGGCATGCATAGCCACCAGCGCAGCCCCATTTTCAACCATAATCCGAGCGATATCTTCATAGTTTCGTTGTTTATCGTCCCAGCCCAGACGGATTTTACCCGACACAGGCACGCTTAAATGCTGACTTAATAGCCTATAGGTCTCTTCCACAAGTTTTGGCTGGGGCATCATGCCCACCCCGGCTCCTCGTCCGCTGACCTTTCGGGTTGAGCAACCCATATTGATATCAATTATGTCGGGTTCAAGCTCCTCAATTCTTAAAGCCGCATCTAGAATTTTACGAGCATTATTACCAAAAATCTGGAATACGATCGGATGTTCATCCATCTTCTTATCCAAACGCTGCCAAAAACGATTATTACTCCTCCTTCCCAATAGCGCTTCCACCGGCACGAACTCAGTGTAGTGCATGGCCGATCCAAACGAACGGCAAAGCGCACGATAGGGAACGTCGGAGTAGCCAGCCATTGGTGCTAATATAACATCGCCATAGACCGGCATGTTGCCAACCCAAAAATTTGGTTCATTCAACATGAACTTGATTTTATTTTTCCAACCAACTCTGGGCAAGTCGTATGAGAGCTTCATCAGCGTCAGGGGAGTCCAAATCGAACCAATGGATATTTGGATCATCCTGGCGAAACCATGTGTTTTGCTGGCGGGCAAAGCGGTGGGTTTCAAACTTAATCCGCTCGACAGCATGGTCTAATGATACTTCTCCATCCAGATAGGCGTAGATTTGTCGATATCCAAGACCACTCATTGAGGATAAATGTCGGCCGTATCCTTCATCCCGCAATCTCTTAACTTCCTCAACCAATCCCTTTTCAATCATTCGAACGACTCGCTGGTCAATTCTTTGATAAAGTATTGATCGCTCCCGGTATAAACCGATCCAACACATATCATAATTGGGAGGCGTTTTACGTTGCAGTTCCGAAATCGGCCGTCCAGCCACCAATGTTACCTCCAGGGCACGAATAACGCGACGAATATTTCTATAATCAATTCTTGCCGCAGCCTCAGGATCCAATTCTTTTAGCCAGCGGTTCAATTCTAAGGCATCCAGTTGAGCCAACTGTTCACGTATCAACGGTTGTGGCGCGACCTTGGGAATTCCCCACCCTTGAGCAACCGCCATCACATATTGCCCGGTTCCGCCGACAAGAATGGGCAGTTTCCTATCACTCTGAATCTGCTCGATTGTATCATAGGCCATCTCCTGGTACTGGCCTAGAGTCACCGTTTGATTGGGGTCAACAACATCAATGAAGTGGTGCACCACTCGACTTAATTCACTTGCAGTTGGCTTGGCGGTGCCAATGTCCATCCCACGATAAAATAAGCGGGAATCGGCCGAAACAATCTCTCCCCCGAACGTTTCTGCTAATCTGAGAGAGCATTTGGTTTTCCCCACGGCCGTTGAGCCAATGATGATCAACAGCTTATTCACCAGGCCCACACAGCATTTGGGATGTGGTCACAGCGCACTAGCCGCCCATCCTGGTTTACTTCAACAGCAACCAAATCGATCCGCCACTCAATATCATCCAAATCTTTTTCCAGAAGATAATATTGGGCTAGCTGCAAAAGTTTGCGCGCTTTAGCTGGCGTTACCCCCTCTTCCGGAGTGCCATAGGCTCTTCCCTGCCGAGTTTTAACTTCTGTAAAAACGAGAACCTGTCCAGCTTGAAGAATTAAATCAATCTCCCCACGACGGCATCGCCAGTTCTTCTCTAGTAATTTATAGCCTAGATTCTGCAAATATTCGGCCGCGAGTTTTTCCCCCCACTGGCCAAGTTCCTTACGTTTGTGGGTCACACTTCATCCTCTTCAATTTTGCGTCGGGAAGACTTGCTGAAAAGGCGGAGATATCCCAAATCGGGATTTATGAGGCCAGCCAAACGATCCAGTTTCGGCCGCAATCCTTTTTTATTTTGATACCAACGGCCGTGTGGTCTTTCTCTCTCTAGATCTGGGCGTTGGCGTTTTAAACGCTCATACAATTCCACAGTTTGCGCAACTGTTTTCCGAATATCATAGCGTTTGCTCGCCATTTGCGAGGCCACGCCCATCTTTTTTCGCAGTTCCGGATTTGCAGCCATAGCCGCCATTGCCGCATCAAGTCCTTCATCCGGATTCTCTGCTAAAAATCCTGTTACACCATTTTCCACTGTATCGACAACGCCGGGAGAGCGCGTTGCCACGATAGGAAGTCCGGCGGCCATCGCCTCAATGACTGTTAGGGGATGTACTTCAGATACAGATGCTGTTACGAAAAAATCGGCCGAAACAAGGAGATTTGGGATCTCCTTATAGGGTATGGCACCTGTGAAATGAATGTTATCAGCGCAATTCAGATTTCGAGCGTGCCGTTTTATATTTACAGCCTCCGGCCCTTCCCCTACCAGGCACAAATGCATGTCGCTGAGGATGCCGTGCGCCACTGAAAAGCAGTCAAGCAGTTTATAAATATTTTTTTCTTCAGACAATCGGCCGACATAAATCATAAGTACGGCCGATTCCGGAATTCCCATTTCACTTTTACAGCGTGGGCTTGATGGGCATAAAAAAGGTTCAAGATCAACCCCATTCGGGATAACTTCAATATCTTTCCGTACGCCAAAATTGATCAATATATTTTTGACAGTTTCCGATGGGGCAATGACAACCTCGGCCATATCAGTATATTCCGGCCAAACCTGGCGCATTAAGGCATCGGCCGCTTGCTGGGGCAATGGGAAATATGTCCCCGTATAAATGTCCAAGCGTGTGTGGTTGGTTAAAATGACGGGGCAGTCAGCATAACGGTGAGCTAAATCGACCCCTGATCCCAGGTGATGGCAGTGCAGCACATCCATATTCCGCATTAAATCCTGGACCTCACGATTGAAGGATACAGCGAAATGATAACCATAATCACGCAATGGAATCGCGCTTGAGCGAATGACCCGTGGTTCGTCACCTGCCGGGTCCGGATCTCCCAGGGTAAACACCGTCACTTCGTGACCTAATTCTTCTAAATGCTGTTTATAAAGCGAAACCATCTGGGTAACACCGTTTATAATTGGCTTATAAACGGCCGTCACCATACCTATTTTCATAAAGGATCCTCATCCCCATCCTGGGCAAAATCAAATAACTCTCCAATGGAGCGCCGATTATAATTCTGCCGGATAGCACCACTAAATACAGGGGCTGTGCTTAAAACAGTCATATTTGGCGGCCGTTTTTCTAAAGGAAGTGGAACCGTATCAGTCGTAATTATTTCCCGAACTTGTGGAAATTGGGAAAGTCTTTCAATTGCATGACCCAAAAACAAACCATGTGTGCAAATAATAATTATCTCTTCAATGCCTTCCGCAACTAAACGTTGGCATAATTGGATAACCGTCCCTCCGGTTGCGATCTCATCATCATGGATCAAAGCCCGGCGAAATCCTTTTACCTGCCTACCAATCAAACCACCAATTTCCACCTTTTTGTCTGAAATTCGCGTTTTATTGGCCGATGCAGCGGGTAAATTTAGCATCTCGGCAAAACGGCCTGAGGATTTAGCATTTCCAACATCGGGGGCCACGACAACCGTATCTTCTGCCTTAAAACCTTTTCTCCTCAAATGTTCAGCAAAAAGACCGCGAGCAGTTAGAGGGTCCGTTGGGACACTGAAAAAGCCATGAACCTGCGCTGAATGGAGCTGCATCGTCATGACATGTGTTGTCCCAGCAGTTGCCAGTAAGTCAGCAACAAGTCTTGAGGTAATAGAAATACGAGGGGCGTCTTTTTTGTCCGACCTTGCGTATGAAAAGTAGGGAATAATCGCATGCACTTCACGGGCCGAGGCGCTCTTGGCAATGTCCAACATCATCAGCAATTCCATTAAATGATCACTAACGGGTGGGACTAATGATTGAACAATATATACTGTTCGCCCCCTGACGCTAGCACCCAACTGGACGTAAAGATTATCGTTGCTAAAACGGGAAAAATGGGTGTCTTCCAAAGGAATAGACAACTGCTCAGCAATTTCTTTTGCCAAACTTGGGTTAGAGCGACCGCTAAATATACGAACCTCATTTTGGTCCAGCTTTCGTGATTGGGCGTTCATTTTCCTCTCCATAGGTTGATTATCAACCGGAATTTCCGCCAAATTTCGTGGGAGCCCGGATTGCCCGGTTAAGTTTTATATGATATTCAAATCTTGGAATTTCTACTGCCCCAAACCTCTTGAGATGCTCGGTTAGAAATTGAACATCTAATAATCGAAAATTTTGTTGCCGAAGATGCAGAACTAATGTTACAAGGACGACTTTGCTCGCATCTTGGACTCTGCTAAACATACTCTCACCTGCAAAAAACCCATTAATTGCTACGCCATATAAACCGCCTACTAATTCATTATTACACCAGGCTTCGACACAGTGTGCAAAGCCGAGGGCATGCAATGCCGTGTAGCTTTGAATGATTTCTTCATTAATCCAGGTGGTTTCTCTTCCTGGTCCGGGTGCTGCGCATTCCTTAATCACTTCTGAAAATGATCGATTAAAATGTATCTCAAACCGACCTTGGCGAAAAACTTTTCTTAATGACCGTGGAACATGAAATTGATTGATAGGTAAGACCGCTCGCGGGTCCGGATCATACCAAAGTATGTTATCATCCTCATCTGCCATAGGGAAAATCCCCTGACAGTAAGCATTCAATAGAAGCTCCGGTGTAAGTTTCATAATTTAATGATTATCTGAATTCTATTAATGGTTCTCCTTCTTCCCTACTTTCCCACCAATGTCGAATTCGCCCCCCTATTGGGCGATTAATAATCTTTTCGAAATTCAGTATTATTTCCCACAGTTTGTTAAAATCCACACCAGTCCCTAAACCCATTTTGTAGGCCATAAAAACCAGATCTTCTGTTGCCAGGTTGCCCGCAGCACCAGGGGCAAATGGACAGCCACCTAAACCGCCGATGCTGGTATCAAATATGCGCACTCCAGCCTGGATTGCCGTGGTCGCATTGGCCAATCCTAACGCTTGCGTATCATGTAAATGAACGGCCAGTTTGTTGAAATCAAATCTTTGACCAAACTGTTCCATCAACCGGCCGACCTCAAGGGGGTTTGCTTGACCAATTGTGTCAGCTATAACCATTTCGTCAATCCCCATTTCCCAAATTGCATCTGCATAAGCTACCGTCCTTGAAGCCGGCATCGGACCTTCAAACGGGCAAATCCACGCGGCGCTTATATATACCCGTTTCCAAATTCCATCATTTTGCGCACGCTGTACTAATTTCCGGGTCATCTCAACCGCGGCATGAGCCGCCATTCTCGTATTTCGGCGGCTGAATGTATCACTAACAGATATTCCAAACGCCATTGACTCACATCCGGAGGCCAGTGCTCTATCATACCCACGATCATTAAATACCAGCCCAACATATTGCAAATAAGGGTTATCATGGTTATGCATCAATGATGACATAACCCTGTCGGCATCCGCCATCTGAGGAACAGCTTTCGGATGAACAAAACTGGTCACCTCAATCTCCCGTAAGCCGGCTTGAACTAATTGCTTGACAAGGTTCAATTTCTGGCTGGTAGTGATGACGGTTGCTTCATTTTGTAAGCCATCACGTGGACCCACCTCATATATGCGCAAATAGTCATTCATAGACGATCCTAACAAATTAACAGCAATATAATGCCGATCTATTTAATTATCAAAATGGTTCTTTTGGTTGAAAACAATCACATACGCCAAGCAGTATAGCCTATAGTAAGCCAACCAAGCAGAAAAGCAACACCCCCTAATGGTGTGATTGCGCCAAATATTGAAATTCTTGTAAGCACTAAAAGGAAAAGACTGCCGGAAAATAGAATGATACCAAGAATGAATAATATCCCCGCCCACTTTGAATAACTATTGTTTTTAGTGTTGTATAGCCAGGCAACTATGAACAAACCAAGACCATGAATGGTTAGATATTGAACGGCCGTATCATAAGTAGCTTCCAAATCAGGATATTGCTCAAAATAATTCTCAAGCGCATGCGCCCCAAAAGCGCCGATAGCTACGCTAAAAAACATCACAATCGAACCTAAGATGATAAATTTTCGGTCCATTTACCCCTCAATCACTTTTTCCGGATGCATAGAAGCGAAGTATTCTAAATAATCTGTCACCGTCACAATTCCCACCAAATTCCCTTCATCTACGACAGGCAAGGATCCAAATTTATAGAGACTAAGTATTTTAGCTGCCTCATATGCTGATGTGTCGGGTGTGACCGTCATTGGGTTGGGAGTCATACAGCCCTCAGCTTTAACACGATCTAACAGCTCTTCATCTTCCCATCTTCCATGAACAACCATCGGTGAGTTCATGACCAATCGCACGTCCCGATCAGTGACAATTCCCACTAATTTGCCATCTTCGACAACAGGAACCTGGCGACAGCCTTCCGTTTTCATCAACTCGATTATATGACGAAGCGAAGTTTGAGTAGATACCGTATTTGGGACTACCGTCATTAAATCATTCACACAAAGCATTTTAACCTCCTATATTGGCGAGAAAAACAAAGGATTTATCCCATCCAAAATCAACCTTATGTCTACATCCAATGAAAATTCCGATTCACCGATCAAATTCAATTCCAGTATAATACATTTTTTGAGATCTGAACTGTGGAAAATGTCATCAATGAACCGTGACATTCATCTGTTTAATTATCAAAACCGATGATGTTGTCCTGGTTTGGCGTGTGAAATATATTAATAATGTTGGTGAATAGTGATTGCTAACTATCTGATGCGTGATAAACTTTTTGATTAAGAAACATAATATTTGGTGAAAAATATACAACGAATTCAAAAAGAGATGTGCTTTAACCAATGCTATTTTGGATATCTAAAAGGTGGTTTTTCTTATGGCAAAAAAGCGTAAAGTAGCGAAAAGAAAACAAGAAAGTCGTGGAACCAACTGGCTAGTCATTGGAAGTGTGATTGGAGTGGGGGTAATTGCCCTATTTGGATTGCTTTACCTGGCAGTGCGTGAACCGGAAACACAATCATCACAGACACTTTCTGAATATTGCTCAGAAAATTCTGAAAATTGCGTTACATTAGGGTTTGAGCAGGCTCCCATTACTTTAGTGGAGGTTTCTGATTTTGGCTGCCCCCATTGTCGCGATTTTCACCAGGACAAAGCTTCAACAATAAAAGAGAACTACGTTGATACTAACGAGGTGAAATGGGTCTTTTTGCCCTATGCTTTGCGGCCGGAAACTGCCCCCGCGGCAAACGCTGCCATGTGTGCATCAGAAGAAGATAAATACTTTGAATTTACGGAGGCTTTATTTAACCAAAATACTGAGACTACCCTGACCAGAAATGGTTTCCTAATTGCGGCAGGTGAGGTTGGTCTCGATATCGATCCTTTTACAACATGTCTTGAAGAAAATCGATATGGTCAAATTATTAACTCCAATCAACAAGCAGCAAGAAATGCAAGGGTAACCGGAACTCCCACCTTTTTTGTTAATGATCAAATTGTTCGTGGCAATGTCCCATTAGAGGAATTTGAAAATCTCTTTGATAGATTAGCGAGTTCGTAGCAAATGAATATACCACAAGGTTGGCAGGCAAAAATAATCCAACTCTTAGCTCTACCTGGATTGTTAGTAGCTTATTATCTGTATCTTTATCATGATGGTTCTTTGTTCGTTACTTGCACGGTCAACGAATGGTTTGACTGTGGTCAGGTAAGTGGGCCAGGTTCCCCTTATTCATCAATTGGGCCAATACCGGTCGCTTTTATTGGTATGCTGGGATATGTTGCAATTTTTTTGGTTGTCTGGTTGCAGGATTGGATTCCGATAATAAAAAATTATTTACCAGAACTAATCATAGGCATGGTTGGTCTCGCTTTTATCTTCATGCTTGGTTTAACTGCTTTAGAACTTTTCGTTATTCACGCCTTTTGCCAATATTGTCTTTATTCTGCGGCAATTGTGCTGATAATGTTCATTTTTGCAATTAGTTATTTACTCAGTAGCAGAAGAGAGGGAAATTAACCACTGTCTGGCAACGGATCAAATGATGTTTACTTACGTTCAGTGATAGGCAGGCATTGAGGGAGCAGACAGGTCAATCTCATGAATTAATTCTTCAGAATTGATATGCTTAAGTAAGTAGCGTTTGGCACCTGCTTGTAACATTATTTCCCGTTCAACCGCATCTATATAAGGAGCCAATACAATCACAACGGTCGAATCATTGGCAATCATGCGCACGGATGTCGCTGTTTTTGAACGATCCTCGATAGTTGAGTTTTGCAGCCCCAAAATGATTACATCTGGTTTGAGAATGGGAATTTGTGCTAGCGCCAGGTCAATGTCAGCTAATGTTCCAACAACCTCCAGATGCCTAGGAACACTGAGCCTAATCCGCAAAGCTCTCCGAACGGCTTCGTGATTGTCAACTATTAAGACTCGAATCCTAGATCGCTTTCCTTTATCCACATTGACAGTATAACCATTGTCAGTCCAAAATCGCAGTGACAAATGTCATCCAAATGTTCTGACATCTGTCATCCAGTTTGTAGGTATTTATATTTTTTGAGCAAAAAGAATCTTATAATTGGATAAGTAAGTATTTATCAGTAAGATTTACGAACATTTTCTGGGCCATTTCTAGAGTGGCTTGATTTCAAAAGTGATAAAACCTTTTTTATAATGACTTATGAAGAATAAATAGAGAATCGATTATGTTGGCAGCTTTAATGTAATCGTTGTTCCCTTTCCCAAAGTTGAACCAATTGAAAATTTACCTCCCATATCTTCAGCTCGAGCTTGCATATTAGCCAGACCATGTCCAACCTGACGTGATCCATCCTCCGTATCAAATCCCCTTCCATCATCTTCTACAATTAAGGTCACAAACGAGTCTGACTGAAGCAAGTTAAGAATCACATTTTCAGCCCTGGCATGTCTGGCAATATTTGCCAAAGATTCTTGAGTTGTTAAAAAAACAGCTCTTGCGGTAGGTAGGGGCAAACCATCAAGCTTCTGAGGAACCGTCATTGTGACTGGAACCATGGTATTCGCTTGAAATTCCCTGACAAGGCGGGCTAATCCATGTGACAGGTCGCCAGTAAACCGGCGCGGTCTCAAATCCAGTATGAAATTCCGTATGTCACGAATGGCATCATTAAGCCCTTCAATTGCTGAACTCAGCAATTTACCCAAATCAGGATCATTTTCCAAAGAGAGATGGACTGATTCCAAGGTTAAACCAACAGCATAAATCGATTGAATAACTCCATCATGAAGATCCATACCAATTCTGGCGCGTTCTTCCAGAATTGCTAATCGTTCCACCTGTTCATATAATTTTGCATTTTGAATAGCGATGGCCGCATGCGCTGCCAACATCTCCACCAGGCGCTGATCGGACTCTGAGAATTCATCAGAGGTCAACTTTTCCGTCAAATAAAGATTCCCTAATGTTTCCCCGGCACCAATAATTGGAACACCCAAAAAGCTATTCATTGGTGGATGACCCTTTGGAAAACCTGCCGAGCGAGGATCCTCACTGATATTTTTTACTCGAATAGAGATGCCTTCATTTATTATTAATCCGAGAAGCCCTTTCCCTATCGGGGGATGGGCAATCTTTTCCTCTTCCTGCTTCTCCATCCCGCTTGTTAAAAATCGAACAAGGGTCCCATCATGACCCGGAACCCCTAACGCAGCATACTTTGCATCAACCAGGGTACGAGCTGCATCCACAATTTGCTGTAAAACCCTATCTGAATCCAACTCCCCAGATATTGCCAGGGCAGCGCGGTTAAGCGCATCTAAAGCTTGCAATGCTGATATTTCATTTTCTTGCATGATAAAATAGGATATACCTCTAGAAACTGAGGAAATAGAAGAGTAAATTATAAATGATCTTGTAAATGATGTTTTATCGCATAAGCAGCCGCTTCTGCTCTATTCGAAACATTTAATTTAGAGAGAATACTGCTAACATAATTTCTTACTGTACCTTCACTAAGAAAAAGCTCGGTTGCAATTTCTCGATTTGTTTTGCCGGCAGCAATGAGCACAAGAACCTGTCTCTCTTGTCCGGTTAAATTAGAAAACGCTATTTCTTCCTCTTTTTTAATCGAACGGCGTACCTCAACAAATACGCGTTGAGTTAAGGTGGGATCAAGCATGGATTCCCCCCTCGCTGTGGCCTCAATGGCTCTGATGAGGTCGCCACCTCCCACCTGTTTCAATACATAGCCTGAGGCGCCGGCACGAATAGCTGAAAATAGTAATTCATCTTCTGCATACGAGGTAAGCATTATCACTTTGGTTTCGGGAAGTTTCTCTTTTATTTTACTGCAAGCTTCAATTCCACTCCCGCCAGACAATCGAATGTCCATAATAACAATGTCCGGCTTAAGCTGAAGTGCCTGCTCTACAGCCTCTTCTTCAGTGTCCGCCTCACCAACAACATTGAATTCTGATTGCCGCTCTAGCAGGACTTTCATTCCCAAACGGACGACTTCATGATCATCTACTAACAATAACCGTAATGTCATATCACTTAGTATAACTTTGATTATAGTTAATACCAAGCTAGGCGCAGAGGCTAAGGAGATACAGGAAAATAAAAATTAACAAACGAATATTTGCTTAAGGCAGAAAAATGACCATTTTATGACCCATTTTTTCCGAAATCGAGCGGATACAATGACTTTTGTCACGTTTTCATATGCAATCTGTCACTGCCTAAAAAAAATATCGTGAGCTAAAATTGGATTCGATACGAAGTTAAGAATTCAAGATAATCATAAAAATCAAAAATGGTTAGGATATGATGCTTAATATTTATGTGAGCTTTTTCAACGCGAGTTCAACCATTTTCGTTTTATCTATTTTGAATAAAGATTAGTCATCCGTTTTATTGGCGTAGAGGACAAAAAAATGCTTACTGAAATCGAACAACCAACCAAAACAGAACATAAATATATTTATCTTTTTACGGAAATTGAGGAAGCAGAAAGATATATGAATGGTGATTGGGAACAAGTTAGAGGTCTGCTTGGCGGAAAAGGTGCGAACCTGGCCGATATGACCCGTCTGGGTGTTCCCGTTCCGCCTGGATTCACAGTCACGACTGAGGCATGCAATGCCTATCTGGATGCTGGTGAAGAATTCCCACCAGGGATGTGGGAGGAAGAATTAGAAGCGATAGAAGCAGTTGGGAAAGCAAGGGGACGGGCGTTTGGCGATGTTGATCGGCCATTACTTGTCTCATGTCGCTCTGGCGCAAAGTTTTCTATGCCGGGAATGATGGACACTGTTTTAAACATTGGAATGAATGATGAAGTCGCGAAGGCCATGGTGGACCGAAACAATGACCCGCGTTTTGTTTATGATTTATACCGTAGATTGATCCAGATGTTTGGCAGTGTAGTCATGGGTGTTCCTGACGAGGCTTTCGAGGTTGTGATTTCGGCTCGCCGTGAAAAAGCAGGAGTCAAATCTGATTCAGAGTTGACGGCCGAAGATTGGCAGAATATCACGCAACGATTCAAAGAAATTTATCGCACCTTCACTCGTGAAGAATTTCCACAAGATCCATATGATCAGCTACGGCTGGCAACTGAGGCTGTTTTTAAGTCATGGAATGGCAGGCGAGCATTTGATTACCGCAACGCTGCCGGCATCGATCATGATCTGGGAACAGCGGTCAACGTCCAGGCTATGGCCTACGGAAATATCGGTGCAAATTCCGGCACGGGTGTAGCCATGTCGCGTAATGCATCCACAGGAGAGAAAGAGTTAGAAGGCGATTTCTTGATGAATGCCCAAGGTGAAGATGTGGTAGCGGGAATTCGCATCACCCAACCTATCAGCGATCTGAAAGCAATTATGCCTGAGATTTACGAAGAATTTGAGGAAACCGCTGTTAAGTTGGAAAACCATTATCGCAATATGCAGGACATGGAATTTACCATCGATCGCGGGAAGTTGTGGTTGCTGCAAACGCGTGATGGCAAAAGAACAGCTCAGGCTGAAGTAAGAATTGCTGTAGACATGGTCGAAGAGGGTTTGATAAGCAAAGAAGAAGCTGTAAAAAGAGTACAGCCACACCAGGTTGATTTCTTCCTCCATCCACAATTAGAAGCAGAAGCAGCCAATGAAACCGAGATAATCGCCACCGGTCTAAACGTGTCTCCGGGTGCAGCCGTGGGTGTTGTCGCCTTTGACGCCGACACGGCCGCACGTTGGGCTGAAGAATTAAATTACAAAGTCATTATGGTTCGGCCGGAAACCAAACCGGATGACGTCCATGGTATGTTTGCGGCCGAAGGTATTCTGACCAGTCGTGGAGGCCGAACTAGCCACGCCGCATTGGTCGCTCGCCAGTTTGGTAAACCGGCCGTTGTGGGCGTGAGCGAACTCGACATCGATTTGGCAACCCGCCGCATGACCATTGGAGAAGATTTGGTTATCGAAGAGGGAGATTGGCTTTCCTTGGATGGGACAACCGGTAAAGTTTACCTTGGTGAATTACCGACAGAAGTTCCTGACTTCAAAAACCCATACCTTCTCAAACTCCTTAGCTGGGCTGATGAATTCAGGAAGCTAGGTGTTTGGGCCAATGCCGATTACCCTGTTGACGCCCAACGCGCCAGAGAATATGGTGCAACCGGTATCGGTCTTTGCCGCACCGAGCACATGTTTTTTGAAACTGAGCGGCTACCTATCGTTCAGAAAATGATCATGGCTAAGCATCCCGTGGATCGGAAGGAGGCCTTAGATCAATTACTACCATTGCAGCGAGGTGATTTTGAAGGTCTGTTTAGGGCAATGGACGGTTACCCGGTCATTATCCGCCTGATTGATCCGCCGCTGCATGAATTCTTACCTTCATTTGAAGAGTTAGTTCAGGATTTGGCTGATTTAAAAGTACGCACTCAGCATTATCAAACCCTGAGTGAAATTGACTCTGCATTGGCTGATATCCGTATAAAACAGGATTATCTGGAAAGAGTTGAGTCTTTGCGGGAGCAGAATCCAATGTTAGGAACTCGCGGAGTTCGTCTTGGAATTTTGATTCCTGATTTAACAAAAATGCAGGTTCGGGCAATCTTTGAAGCGGCTTGCTCAGTTGCCAAGGATGGTGTTGATGTTCATCCCGAAGTCATGATTCCGTTGATCAGTCATGTAAATGAATTAAAAGTTCAACGAGACGCCCTTGAGGCTGTGGCCAAAGAAGTGATGGAAGAACAAGGGGTTAACATTACCTACAAATTTGGTACGATGATTGAAATTCCTCGAGCTGCGCTAACGGCCGACGAAGTGGCCGAAGTTGCTCAATTCTTCTCCTTCGGAACAAATGATCTCACGCAAACCACGTTTGGGATCTCACGTGACGATGCTGAATCTGGCTTCCTCATGGAATATCTGCAAAAACGCATCTTGAATGAAAACCCCTTTGCCAGTATTGATGATAAGGGAGTTGGAAAATTAATGCAGATCGCTGTTGAAGCAGGCCGTTTAACGCGCCCCGACCTGGAAGTTGGAATTTGCGGTGAACATGGCGGTGACCCAAAGAGTATATCTATTTGCCACAAATTGGATCTCAACTATGTCTCATGCTCACCTTTCAGAGTCCCTATTGCCCGACTGGCTGCAGCGCACGCAGCATTGGCTGATAATTAAACGAGAGTAATGATGAGGTCTGGCAGCGAAGTGCTGCCAGACCTCATCAGATTTGAAGGAGTCTTATCATGGCACGTTCCTTAAAGACTATTGATGGTAATGAGGCAGCTGCTAGAGTTGCCCACAGACTTAATGAAGTCATTGCCATTTATCCCATCACCCCCTCCTCACCAATGGGTGAATTGGCTGATCAATATTCAGCCTATGGAAATAAAAATATTTGGGGATCAGTTCCCCTGGTTGTTGAAATGCAGGCAGAGGGAGGGGCAGCTGGTGCTGTACATGGATCATTGCAGGCGGGAGCAATGACCACTACCTTTACAGCATCGCAAGGATTGCTGCTCATGATCCCCAATATGTACAAGATTGCTGGTGAGTTGACCACGACAGTCTTCCATGTTGCTGCCCGTTCGGTTGCTGCTCAGGCCCTTTCCATTTTTGGCGACCATAGTGACGTTATGGCTGCCCGAAATACGGGGTTTGCCTTTCTAGCCTCTAACTCTGTTCAAGAGGTCACGGATTTCGCCCTTATTGCTCAGGCCGCAACCATGAAAGGCCGCGTACCCTTTATTCATTTCTTTGATGGATTCCGGACATCTCATGAAATCAACAAGATTGAATTGCTTGAGGATGATATTTTGCGGGCTATGATTGATAATGATTTGGTTCAAGCACACCGGGCGAGAGGTTTAACACCAGACAACCCTGTGATTCGAGGAACTGCCCAAAACCCCGATGTATTTTTCCAAGCCCGTGAAAGTGTCAATCCATTCTACGAAGCATGTCCTGGGATTGTTCAGAATGCCATGGATAAATTCGCTGAACTGACCGGACGTCAATACAGAATATTTGACTACATTGGAGCACCGGACGCCGAAAGAGTTGTCGTTTTAATGGGTTCAGGTGCTGAAGCCGTTCGTGAAACTGTAGAATATTTGGTCCAACAGGGAGAAAAAATAGGGGCAGTTATTGTTCGTCTTTACCGGCCGTTCGATGTTGCTGCTTTTGTTGCTTCGCTACCCGAAACGGTAAAAACCATCGCAGTTCTCGATCGCACAAAGGAACCCGGCGCAGCTGGCGAACCATTATACCAGGATGTGGTGACAGCTATAACAGAACAGGTTGCAGATGGAACCGCTCCATTCCCAATAATGCCCAGGATCATTGGCGGCCGTTATGGTCTTTCCTCCAAAGAATTTACACCTGCTATGATAAAGGGTGTATTTGAGAACGCGGCGGCCGAAAAACCTAAGAATCACTTCACCATCGGTATCGTTGATGACGTAACCAACACAAGTTTGGAATACGATGATTCCTTTGATATTGAAGAAGATGATGTCGTTCGTGCCGTGTTTTATGGACTTGGTTCCGACGGTACGGTAGGTGCAAATAAAAATTCAACCAAGATTATCGGAGAAAACACAGAAAATTTTGCTCAAGCCTATTTCGTTTATGATTCCAAAAAATCAGGCGCAGTAACCGTTTCCCATCTGCGCTTTGGTCCCAGGCCTATCAAGAGCACCTATCTCATTAAGCAAGCCAACTTTGTGGCCTGTCATCAGTTTGAATTCTTAGGGCGTTTTGACATCCTAAAATTAGCTGAAGAGGGTGCGACGTTCTTGCTCAACAGCCCCTATGGGCCTGACGAAGTATGGGATCATCTACCTCGCCCTGTCCAGGAAACGATAATTGAAAAGAATTTGAAATTTTACGCGGTTGATGGCTATGAAGTCGCCAAGCGGGCGAACATGGGCCGTCGAATCAACACCATCATGCAAACCTGTTTCTTTAGCTTAATGGAACAGGTTACAGGTAAACCACTTCTGCCAAAAGGGCAAGCAATCGCTGAAATAAAAAAAGCGATTGAAAAAACTTATGGCAAACGTGGAGAATTAGTGGTTCAGGCAAACTTCAAAGCTGTCGATGCTGCCCTTGAGCACATGCATCAAATTGCCATCCCTGAGCAAGCAACCAGCCCATTTGAAGTAAGGCCAATTGTTCCTGATTATGCGCCCGAATTCGTCCAATCGGTAACAGCACGTATGATCGCTGGACTTGGAGACGATTTGCCTGTCAGCGCTCTACCTGTTGATGGAACCTATCCGACCAATACAACAAAGTGGGAAAAACGGAATATTGCCACTGAAATTCCTGTTTGGGATTCTGACATCTGCATTCAATGTGGAAAGTGTGCGTTCGTTTGCCCACATGGCGTCATTCGGATGAAAGTATTTGAACCGGAACTGGCCAGAGAAGCACCTTCTACATTTAAGCATGTTCCTGCTCGATACAAGGAGTTTAAAGATCAAAGCTACTCATTGCAGGTTGCCCCTGAAGATTGTACCGGATGTGCCCTTTGTGTAGAAGCATGTCCGGTTAAAAACAAAAAACAGCCGAAATTTAAAGCAATTAATATGCAACCTCGAGCGCCGTTGCGTGAACAGGAGAGGGAGAATTGGAACTTCTTCCTCGACTTGCCTGAAGTTGACCGGACATCAATAAACTTAAGTCAAATTAAGTACAATCAACTGCTTGAACCATTGTTTGAATTTTCGGGAGCCTGTCCAGGATGTGGTGAGACGCCATACCTGAAATTAATTTCTCAGCTTTACGGTGACAGGTCAATCATCGCCAACGCAACCGGATGTTCATCAATTTATGGTGGTAATCTTCCGACCACTCCCTGGGCACAAAATGCTGATGGACGTGGACCGGCGTGGTCAAATTCTTTGTTTGAAGACAATGCAGAATTTGGACTTGGCATGCGCGTGGCGTTGGATCAACGGTTAGATGCCGCAACCGAACTATTAAGAGATTTAAGGCACATAATCGGCAATGAATTAGCCGACTCCATCCTTTATGCAGATCAATTAAACGAAGAAGGAATAAACACGCAGCGTCAACGGGTAGAGGAATTAAGACACCGGCTGCAAGCACTGTTGGATGATGATTCAGAAAATATGACCCAACTGCATCCCTCATTCAGCAATTTGATGAGCATCGCAGATGTATTTGTCAAGAAAAGCGTTTGGATTATCGGTGGTGATGGATGGGCTTATGATATTGGTTTTGGCGGATTAGACCATGTGTTAGCCTCTGGACGAAATGTCAATGTTCTTGTGATGGATACGGAAGTGTATTCCAATACGGGTGGCCAAATGTCTAAAGCGACCCCTCGTGGCGCAGTGGCAAAATTCGCAGCGGCCGGCAAGCCTCTACCCAAGAAGGATTTAGGGCTTATTGCCATTAGCTACGGCAATATATATGTCGCCAGAATCGCCTTTGGAGCCAATGATCGCCAGACGGTTCAGGCAATAATGGAAGCAGAAGCCTATGACGGTCCATCATTGATCATTGCGTACAGCTCCTGTATCGCCCATGGATATGACCTTGTTTACAGCCTCGAACAGCAGCAAGCAGCAGTAAAATCCGGCTATTGGCCGCTTTACCGATATGATCCGGAAAAAACGGTTGTCGGAAATAATCCAATGAAACTGGATTCCCGAAAACCGAGTCTACCGCTTGAAAAATATATTTATAGAGAGGGTCGGTATCGTATGCTGACTCAAAGCAACCCGGATGCGGCAAACAGATTGCTAACTTTGGCAAAAGCAGATGTTGAATCCCGCTGGAAGCAATATGAAGAGTTGGCTGCTAAAAACGGCAAAGGCAACGGACAAAAATAAAATTATTGGCAGGGCTAAAAATAGCCCTGCCAACATAGGAGATTATCATGAACCTGAGCACGACTTACTTAGGCATGACCTTGAAGAACCCCATCGTCCCTTCATCATCGCCTTTATCTCGAAGTATCAGCAATATTCGCCGGTTAGAAGATAATGGTGCATCGGCCGTCGTCTTGTATTCCCTTTTTGAAGAGGAACTCAATATTGAGAGCCGAACACTCGACCGCTATCTGACTGAAGGGACGGAAAGCTATGCGGAAGCGCTTTCCTATTTCCCTGAAGCGGCATCTTATGATGCAATTGGACCGGATTCATATTTAGAGCATATCCACCGTGCAAAAACAGCCGTCGATATTCCGATTATCGCCAGCTTAAATGGTGTATCTACCGGTGGCTGGATCCATTTTGCGAAGCAAATCGAAGGTGCTGGAGCAGATGCCCTGGAATTAAATGTTTACTTTTTACCGACAAATGTCAATTTAACCAGTGCTGAAGTCGAAAAAATTTATTATGATTTGATCCGTGATATTAAGACCGAAATCAACATTCCGGTGACTATGAAGCTTAGCCCATATTTTAGTGCTACCGCTCACATGATGAAAGAACTTGATGCTCATGGGGCAGATGGCTTGGTGCTTTTTAACCGTTTCTATCAACCCGATCTTGATTTAGAAAATCTGGATATTGTTCCCCACTTAGTACTCAGCACCTCAGCAGAATTGCGGCTACCATTACGATGGATTGCCATTCTATATGGCCAGCTTGTTGCTGATATGGCCTTAACCTCCGGCGTTCACACGGCCGAGGACGCCCTTAAAGGAGTTGCCGCCGGTGCTTCAGTCATTCACATGGCTTCTGAACTGCTACAAAATGGAATCGGCAGAATTGGTGAAATCTTAGCTGAAATGAACGAATGGTTGGAAGAGAACGAATACGATTCGCTTGATACCTTGAAAGGCAGCTTAAGCCAAATCAATTGCGGTTTCCCGGCCGCTTTTGAACGAGCAAACTATCTCGAAATTGTTCGCTCCTTTTCACCTACATACAGATAAGAAAAAGGCGTACCGGATTTGGTACGCCTTTTTGATATATTTGACTCACTCATGAAGGAAATTGCGCAGCACTGTGTGCAATATTCCCCCATTCCGATAATAATCAACCTCAACTGGTGTATCGATCCGGCATATAGTCTCGAATTTAATCACGTATCCATCAGGCTTCTCTGCCTTGACGAAGACAATTTGCTCCGGTTTAAGATCATCAGCTAGGTTCACGGTTGAATAAAGTTCTCGGCCATCTAAACCAAGAGTTTTTGCGCTATCACCAGGTTTAAACTGTAATGGTAGAACTCCCATGCCAACCAGGTTACTACGATGAATTCGCTCATAGCTTTCAGCGATGACCATCTTGATTCCAAGCAATAAAACACCTTTTGCAGCCCAATCACGTGAACTTCCCATGCCATAATCTTTACCTGCTAATACGACCAGGGATATGTTCTGATCACGGTATTTTTGGGAAGCCCCAAAAATTGTCATCACCTCATCTGTGGGTATGTGGGTTGTCCATCCTCCCTCTGTTCCCGGTGCGAGGTGATTACGTAAACGTATATTGGCAAATGTTCCCCGTGTCATCACCCGATCATTACCACGCCGTGATCCATAGGTATTAAACTGCAAAGGCTCGATGCCATTCTCTCTTAAATAATCTGCTGCTGGGCTGGACGTCGATATAGCACCTGCCGGCGAAATATGGTCGGTGGTAATCGAATCACCCACCTTAACAAGAACTTGTGCATTCTCAATATTGGTAATGGGTTTTACTTCCCGGGTCAAATCAGTGAAAAATGGAGGTTCCTGAATGTAGGTTGAGGAGTCATCCCATTCATATAGAGCACTTCCACTCACTGGAATCTCATTCCAGCTTTCATTGCCATCCCATACGTTACTATATTGTTCGTTGAACATCTCGGCCGTCAATGAACTCTCAATGGCCTGGAGAATCTCCTCATCCGTTGGCCATATATCCTTCAAATAAACCGGTGCTCCATCTTTACCATGACCAATTGGTTCGGTTTGCAAATCAATATCCGTGGTCCCGGCAAGCGCATAAGCGACAACAAGAGGTGGTGATGCCAGATAATTCGTGCGTGTCAAGGCGTGGACCCGACCTTCAAAATTTCGGTTCCCGCTTAATACCGACGAGACAACAAGATCTCCCTCTTGGATGGCATCACTAACCGGTTCAGGAATTGGTCCAGAGTTTCCAATGCAAGTCGTACACCCAAACCCCACGATATAAAATCCTAACTGCTCAAGATACGGCAGTAATCCGGATTTAATAAGATAGTCTTCTACTACGCGAGAACCAGGAGCCAGGCTTGTTTTCACATAATGGGGGACACTTAACCCTTTCTCCACAGCCTTCTTAGCAAGCAAACCAGAGGCCAGCATCACACTAGGATTTGAAGTATTTGTGCAGCTTGTTATAGCCGCAATCACAACAGCCCCATGACCTATTTCTACATCGTGCCCGTTGGAAACAACGGCCGTTCGCGTTAATTCATCTTCCTTAAGACCAATGCCCTGTGGTCCCACTGGCGCCAATAATGTTTGCCGGTACGTGGTTTTCATATCTGACAAAGCAATTCGATCTTGCGGTCTCTTAGGGCCGGCCAAACTCGGTTCAACAGTGCTCAAATCCAGGTAAACGACATCCGAATATCGTGGATCAGGTGTTTCATCAGTTCGGAAGATTCCTTGAGCCTTGGTATATGTATCTACTAAGCTCACCAATTCTTCCGGCCTTCCTGTGGAACGGAGGTAATTCAGAGTTTCATCATCCACCGGAAAATAGCCGACGGTGGCTCCATACTCAGGGCACATATTAGCAATAGTGGCGCGATCAGCCAGGGTAATACTACTAAGTCCTGAGCCAAAAAATTCGACAAACTTTCCAACAACCCCCTTTTCGCGGAG
>JANQGC010000021.1 GCA_028277515.1 Anaerolineae bacterium | reverse complement strand
CTCCCGCCTCCGCCAAAATCTGGTCCAACCGTTCATCCGACCCCGCCTCCCCGGCGAAATTGAGCAGCAGCCGCAGCAAGATGCGCCGCAGCGTGGGGCTGTTCGGATACTGGTCATGAATGGAGCGAAACGCCTGGCTCACCCGCTGGGCCGCCTGGGCCAGGGCCACATTATCGCGGCGCGACACATCCGGCGCGCTGATATGAAATAAATCCCCATAATCCGCGCTCTTCAATTCCGGCCACAATTCCGGCCGCAGTTGGTGCGCTCGCATATACGCCTGGTAAGTCAAATCGCTGAGCATCCAGGTAAAATACGTCTGCCGCCGCAGCAGGTGGCGCTCCGCCGGCTCCTGCATCGCCTGCGCCGTGGCCAAATTAACGTCCGTCGCTTCCCCGCGCCAGTGTGGCGGATAACCCGATCCGGCATCGATCATATGGCGCACCGCCTTCAAATCCGGCGCGGCGTCCGCCCCCCGCAGCAGCGGGCTTTTCGTCTCCCACATCTCCGCCTCATCATGCACAATGACCGATCCCGCTTCCGGCGGCCGTTTATACTGCTCAGCCTTTTCCTGCACCCGGTTGCGCGGAACCTGCACAAACCACAAGAACAGCCGCGTCGCCCAATGGAAACGCACGCGATCTTCCAGCATGCGCGAATAGCGCAGCAGCCAGGGCAGAATCGTGGCCAGGTCCGACTCGCCCATCAGCGCGCCAATCGGCCGGTTGACCGCGTAATGCAACACGACAGCTCCCATGCGTTTGCTTCGTTTATCATGCATCGTGCGCCACCGTTTCGGCCGGGCCGGGTCGCTGCCCTTCTGTATAACGGCCGTCTCCCGCTCCCAATCATTGGCTGCTGTCTCAATATCCAGCACCTGGTCCTTCGTCAAAAAACGGAGCAAACTAACCCCGTTTTGCCGCTGGCGAAACAGCAGCGGAAACAAATCCCCCGCCCGCGCCAGCTCGTCGGACATGCCCTCCAGCCGGTTATGAATCCGGTTCTGCGGATGCTGCCAGAAGGCCTGGATAAAACGCTGCATATGGGCGTCCGGGCTGGAAATGGCCAGCCCCCCGCCCAGCGTATAATCCGTCGTCACCTGCACAATGCGCCAGGCCATCGGGTTCTTGCGCCACGCCGTCAGCGCATCGGCATATTGCTTATTCAAATCGGCCGCGCTGCGCTCATGTCTGCCCTGGTTCAGCGCTGGCCATCCGCCGTCATCTCGCAGATTAGGCGAAACGGCCAGCGCCTGCGGTCCGGCGATCGTGGCGGCGATCCAGCGAGCGAGACGCATGCGTCTCGACGCCTTGGCCGGGCGAGAGGAAGTGGGGCTGCTGTTATTGCCCATTACTGCTTCCTCTTTACATCAGCCCGTGCACTGATATACCGTGCATTGACTAGCGCCAGCGCCAGCGGAATCACAGCCACGGCCAATGCCTGCAAGAGAGCCAGCCACAAGTTCGCGTGCTCCTGCCGGACCAACCCGTAAGCCGCCAGCAGGGCAATCAACGCCCCGCTGACATTAGACACGGCCGTCAACCAAAACTCCGTCGTCTTAAACCCTGGTTTCGGTTCATTCATCATCATTTGCTCCCTGTTAGATAATCGGACGCGGACTAGCGCAGATAACGCGGATGAAAAAATAGTCCCTCCGCTCTAGCTTGTGTTGAGCTTGCCGAAATATCCGTTCTCGTCCGCGTCCCATATCTCATTTCCGCTGGTGTCCAATTATTAAAAAAGAGAAGCCCGGCTCTTACCCCCACAGAGGGATCCAACACCTGGATCGGGCGCCATGCCCAAAACCGGGCTTTCTTGCTCCGAAAAACTCCCCCACAAGCAAACGGCCGAATCAAAGCCACAGGCAGCGAGCCGTTGAGGAAAGAATCCAAAACCATCAACTCGAGGGAGGCACCCTGGTGGGTCGGAGGCTTATTGCTACACCAGGGCCAAACAAAACATGGTGGCATTGTAGATTAGAACATTTGTTCTTGTCAAGACCCAATTTAGACCAATTTTGCAACCTTTTTTAATATGATGATAATTCCTGATCCCTATCTCTATCTCTTTCTCTATCTCAATCCTGGGTCATCCCATCCCTAAACTCCCCTTTAATTTTTCCCACCCCTGTGCGAAAATAGACCCAACTGTTTTTGTTCGCTACGGAAAGTGGCGGCGCTCACTTTGAACAAACACATTCATTGAAATTACAAAAACCGGGGTAAATAGAATGGCACGCACGGAAAACGTGAGAGAACTGGCAGGCTTTATCTGGGATGTCGCCGATCTGCTGCGCGGCGATTACAAACAGTCCGACTACGGCAAAGTGATCCTGCCCTTAACCGTCCTGCGCCGTCTCGACTGTGTCCTGCAACCAACCAAAGATAAGGTCCTTGATTTCGTAAAAAATATAGCCCCCACCCTCAATTTTAGAAAAACCGACCCCCTCCTCGACCGTATCGCCGGTTATAAATTTCACAACACAAGCCCCTACACTTTTGAAAAACTGGTCGAAGATCCCGACCATATCGCCGCCAACTTGCGTAATTTTATCAACGGTTTTTCCGCCAACGGCCGTGAAATCATCGAATATTTCAGCTTCCAGGAACAGATCACCCGCCTTGACGATGCCGATCTGCTCTTCCTGGTCGTCGGCCGCTTTGCTGCCATCGATCTGTATCCCGACACCATCTCCAACACCGACATGGGCTACGTCTTTGAAGAACTGATCCGCAAATTCGCCGAACTCTCCAACGAGACCGCCGGCGAGCACTTCACCCCCCGCGAAGTGATCCGCCTCATGGTCAACCTGTTGTTCCTTTATGACGATCAAATGCTGACCACCCCCGGCATCGTCAAAACCATCTACGATCCCGCCTGCGGCACCGGCGGCATGCTCTCCATCTCCGAAGAGCACATCCGCGAACTCAACCCCGGAGCCAAACCGGTGCTCTTTGGCCAGGAACTCAATCCCGAATCTTACGCCATTTGCAAATCGGATATGCTGATCAAAGGCCAGGATGTGCGCAACATCAAGTTCGGCAACTCCTTCACGGTTGACGGCCTGGCCGGCGAGCAGTTCGATTACATGCTCTCCAATCCCCCCTTCGGCGTGGCCTGGAAGAAAGTGCAAAATCACATCAAAAAAGAGCACAAGAACCGCGGATTCGGCGGCCGGTTCGGCCCCGGCCTGCCGCGCATCTCCGACGGCTCCCTGCTCTTTCTGCTGCACATGATTGCCAAGATGAAAGGCAACAACAACGGCTCGCGCATCGCCATCGTCTTCAACGGCTCGCCCCTCTTCTCCGGCGGCGCGGGCAGCGGCGAAAGCAATATCCGCCGCTGGATCATCGAAAACGATTGGCTGGAAGCCATCATCGCCCTGCCCGACCAGCTTTTCTATAACACGGGCATCTTCACCTACATCTGGATCATCTCCAATCGCAAACCGCCGGAGCGCAAAGGCAAGGTGCAGCTCATCGACGCCACCGCTTTTTACCAGAAAATGAGCCGCAGCCTGGGCAACAAACGGTATGAGATCGGCGACGGCGGGGACGGGAACCTGGATCAAATCGCCGCCATCACCCAGATCTACGGCGACTTCCTGCACGATGATCGCCGGCCCGTCCCGGTCCACAACAGTTCGGGTCCAGAGGAGAAGATCGTCAGCAAGATCTTTGATAATGAAGATTTCGGCTACCGGCGCATCACCGTCGAACGCCCCCTGCGCCTCAATTTTCAGGCCACCCCGGGGCGCATCGCCCACTTGGAGGAGGAAACCGCCTTCCAGAACCTGGCCAAATCCAAAAAGAAAGGGAATGCCGCCCAAAAAGAGATCGCCGCCGGAAAGGCGGTACAGGAGCAGATCAAAGCCTTTCTCAACCAAATGGACGGCGCGCACCTCTACAAGAATCGCGCTCTATTTGCGGCCGATTTGCAGACCTCCGCTGATGCGGCCGGCTGCCGGCTCTCTGCGGCGATCAAAAAAGCAATCCTCAATGCTCTCGGCGAACGGGATGAAAGCGCCGATATCTGTTTGGATAATAAAGGGCAGCCGCAGCCGGAAAGCAGCCTGCGCGACTATGAAAATGTGCCCCTGAAAGAGGATATCCAAGAATACTTTGAACGGGAAGTACTGCCCCACGTGCCCGACGCCTGGATCGACCACAAGCGCACGGTCACCGGTTACGAGATCAACTTTACCCGCTACTTCTATCAGTATAAACCGCTGCGGCCGTTGGCGGAGATTCGGGAAGAGATTTTGGCTTTGGAAGATCAATTGTATGGTGCGTTGGTCGAGGTTATGGGTACATGAAAGCCTATCCTCAGTATAAACCCGCTGGAACAGGATGGATTAAAGAAATTCCATACAATTGGAAGGTTGAACGCCTAAAATTTTTTAGTGAAATCATCCTTGGAAAAATGCTAACTTCAGAAGATAAGGGTGGTTACTATTTGAAACCATATTTACGAGCTAAAAATCTAAACTGGCTTGAAGTTAATGTCAATGACATAAAGGAAATGTGGTTTTCAGAAAGTGAACTTGAACAATATCGACTTTCAAAAGATGATTTACTAGTAAGCGAAGGAGGAGAAGTCGGTCGGACATGTATCTGGAATAATGAATTAATTGAGTGCTATATTCAAAATTCAGTAAACCGGGTCAGAATCAAAGACAATAATTTTCCTAGATATTTTTTGTATCAATTCTTCGCTGCCGGCCAAAAGGGGCATTTTGATGCCATTGTAAACCAGGTAAGCATTGCCCATTTAACAAAGGAAAAACTCGCAGATATCAGATTTGTAGTTCCAACATTCGAGGAGCAAAAAATAATTGCCGAGTATCTCGACCAAAAAACGGCCGCAATCGACGACATCATCAGCAAAAAACAACGCCTCATCGAACTGCTGCAAGAAGAACGTGCGGCCGTCATCAACACGGCCGTCACCCAGGGCCTCAACCCCGATGCCCCCCGCAAACCCTCCGGCATCCCCTGGCTCGGCGACATTCCCGCTCATTGGAAAATAATGCGCCTTAAACACATATCTCCCGTGCAGACCGTCGGAGTTGTAGTAAATCCTTCACAATACATTTCAGACGAAGGTGTTCCCTTCATTTATGGAGCAGATATTTCGATCGGGAATATCGACATCCAAAACTCTCGAAGGATTGCACAATCAGATAGTCAAAAACTGTACAAGACCATGCTTAGCACAGGAGATCTGGTAACTGTGCGAGTTGGCTATCCAGGTGTAACAGCTGTCGTTCCCCCCGAATTGGATGGCGGTAATTGTGCATCGGTCATGATAACGCGTAGATCAAATAAATTCGTATCAGAATGGTTTGCGTATGCTTTTAACTCCCGCATCGGAGAAGCTCAAATTGAAATGGTAGAATATGGTGCTGCTCAAAAACAATTCAACATTAGTCATGCTGTAGATTTCAGGTTTCCCTTCCCTCCGAAATCTGAGCAGAATGCTATTGCAGTCTACCTCAATGAGAAAACATATCAATTTGCTCGAAGGATCTCCCAGATCGAAAATCAAATTGCTCTTCTGCGAGAGTACCGTTCCACTCTAATTTCTCAAGCCGTCACCGGCAAAATTGACGTCCGCCAGGAGCTTGCCTATGCCTAGCCAGACCAGTGAAGCCACCTTTGAAAGCGCCATCGTTGCTCATCTGACCACCTACGGCCAATATGAACTCGGCCTCGATAAAGAATACGATCCCGCCCTGGCCCTTTTCCCTAAGACCATCGTTAAATTTATCAAAGCCACCCAACCGCAAGCGTGGGCTAAACTCAGCGATATTCACGGCGATCAAGTCCAAAGTAAATTCTTCCAGCGCCTTTTCCAGGAGCTGGACAATCGCGGCATGCTCGACGTCCTGCGCCACGGCATTACCGATTATGGCGTGCGCTTCCAACTGGCCACCTTCAAGCCGGCCAGCGGCCTCAACCCGGAAACCCTGGCCCTTTACGAACAAAACATTCTCACCGTCACCCGCCAGGTCCATTTCAGCACGCAAAACCGTAAATCAATCGACCTGCTGCTGGCCCTCAACGGCCTGCCTGTGGCCACCGTCGAACTCAAAAACCAGTTCACCGGCCAGGATGTGAGCCATGCCCAACGCCAGTACGCCACGACGCGAGACGCCAAAGAACTCCTCTTCCAATTTAAAAAACGGGCTTTAGTCCATTTCGCCGTCGATCCCGACCAGGTCACGATGACCACCCACCTCGACGGTGACCGCACCCGCTTCCTGCCCTTTAACAAAGGTGATAATAAAGGGGCCGGCAACCCACCCAACCCCGGCGGCCATAAGACCGCCTACCTTTGGGAAGAAGTCTGGACCAGGGAAAGTTGGCTGGAAATCATCGCCAAATTCATTAACATAGAGCGCAAGGAAGCCACGCTCGGTGCGCGCACCGCCCGCGTTGAAAAACTGATTTTCCCCCGCTACCACCAGCTTGATGTCGTCCGCCAACTGGTGCAGGCCGCCAACCGGGACGGTCCCGGCCACCATTACCTCATCCAGCACTCCGCCGGCAGCGGCAAGAGCAACTCCATCGCCTGGCTGGCCTACCAGCTTTCCAGCCTGCACAACGACCGGGACCGGCGCGTTTTTGATTCCGTGATCGTCGTCACCGACCGCCGCGTCCTGGACAACCAGCTCCAGGACACCATCTACCAGTTCGAGCACAAATCGGGCGTGGTGCAAAAAATCGACAAAGATTCCAGCCAGCTCGCCACCGCCCTGGAAAGCGGCACCAATATCATCATTACTACCCTGCAAAAATTCCCTTTCGCCCTCGATAAAATCAGCCAATTACCGAAGCGCAACTATGCGATCATCGTCGATGAAGCGCACAGTTCGCAGAGCGGCGAAGCCTCCTTTAAAATGAAGGAAGTCCTGACCGTCATTGACATGGAAAAAGCGATCAAGGAGCATCGGGAGGAGTATGCCCCTAACGGCGAGGAAGAGGATATAGAAGAACAAATCTTGCGCTCGATGCTCCTGCGCGGCAAACAGCCCAATCTCAGTTTCTTTGCCTTCACCGCCACCCCTAAGGCGCGCACCCTGGAAGCTTTCGGCGTGTCCGGCCCTGACGGCCGGCCCCAACCCTTTCACCTCTACTCCATGCGCCAGGCTATCGAAGAAGGCTTCATCCTCGATGTCTTGCAGAATTATACCACCTATAAGACCTACTTCCGGCTCACCAAAGCCATTGAAGATGATCCCAATCTCAACAAGAAAAAAGCGGCGCGGGCCATCGCCCGTTATCTCTCCCTGCATCCCCACAACCTGGCCCAGAAAACGGAAGTGATCATCGAACATTTCCGCCAGATGGTCATGCCCAAAATCGGCGGAAAAGCGAAAGCGATGCTGGTCACCGCCTCCCGGCCGCACGTCATTCGCTACAAAGAAGCGTTCGACCAATACCTGGAAGATAAGGGCTATTCTGATATCAAAGCTTTGGTCGCCTTCACCGCCTTCACCGACAAAGAAACCAAGATCGCCTATCGGGAAAGCGAGATAAACGGCTTTCCGGAAACGGAACTGCCCGCGAAATTCGGCAGTTCCGAATATTCACTGCTCATCGTCGCCGACAAATACCAGACCGGCTTCGACCAGCCCCTGCTGCACACTATGTACGTCGACAAGAAGCTGTCCGGCGTCAGAGCGGTGCAGACGCTTTCCCGTTTGAATCGCGTCCATCCCGGCAAAGAGGAAACGTTTGTGCTTGATTTCGCCAACAGTGAAGAAGAAATCCTGGCTTCTTTCCAGCCCTACTATGAAAAGACGACGCTTTCGGACACGGCCGATCCCAACAAGCTGTACGACCTCAAGAGCCAGATCGAGGCGTATCGCATCCTGCGCCCCGAAGAAATAGAAGCCTTCGCCCGCGATTTCTTCAA
>JANQGC010000359.1 GCA_028277515.1 Anaerolineae bacterium | reverse complement strand
GTTCCGTAGCTGTAGGCGGCGGCGACCGGTTCGTACTGCAAGTAAACCTTTTCATAGCCCGCCCGAAACGCAGCTTGCAACAGGCGGCCTTGCGCCAGGCGATCATGTTCTTCATCGGTTGAGAAATGGACCGGACGGCCGAGCACTACCTGGCGAATATCTCGCTCAAGCAATTGTTCGGCGCGTATACGGGTAACGGTCAAATAAAGGGCAATCAGATCTTCCAGTGAATAAAAATGTTGGCCAACCACCGCTCCGGGATGATCCTCTTCGCGCAAGCGGCTCTTGATGGATAGAAACAGCCGGCCAGGCTCGGAAATATCTACCCAGGCATAGGCATCGGTCACATAATAAAGCTCTTCGGCGTACACCTCGATTTCGCCGATCCATACTTTGCGGGTTTTGACGATGCGGCCGATGTTATGCTCGTAATAATGATCAACCGCCGGACGGCCGATATGGATGTTCCCCTCATTGGTGATATACATCGCCGTGCGCAGTACGCGCGGATTTGCGTTGGATGGATCAAGCGACAGTACCTGAATGGAACGGCCGTCATACACGGCCATGCCCGAATTGGTTGTTCCAAAATCCATACCCACAATCATAAAATTGCTCCTCACTGTCTTATGATAGAACCTGGGTTAGGGCGCGACGCATGACTTTCAAATCCGGCTTCTTATTCGTCCAGGTTTCAAAAGAAAAAGCTCCTTGATAAACCAGCATGCCCAATCCATTGCTGCAGCCACAGCCACCGGCAGCAGCCTGACGCATGAACAATGTCTGGGCCGGATTATAGACGAGATCATAAGCGAAGGCGCCTCTAGGGAAAGGCAAACCATCCGGCCAAACCGATTTATCGACGTGGGGAGTCATGCCCAGAGGAGTACAGTTTACAATAAGTGGCGCGTTTAGATCGGGGACAATATGCGTCAAATCGGTTATCGAAGCTGCTTGAACCTTGCCGTATTGTTGAAAGTCATGCACCAGTTCTTCAGCTTGCAGGGGACGCCTGGCCAATACGAAGACATTAGCCCCGGCTTGTAACAGCGCATAAACGATAGCCCTGGCCGACCCGCCGGCGCCGAGCACAAGACATTCCCTTTTTTGAACCGGCACCACCTGGTCAGCAAGATCGGCCAAAAAGCCGGTCCAATCTGTGTTGGTTCCGCTGAGACGCCATTTTTGATCACCACCGCCGGCCTGATGCTCGATTGTAATTGTGTTGACAGCGCCAATGGCCAGCGCCCCTTCTTCGATTTCGTCCAGGAAGGATAGGACATTTTGTTTATGCGGAACGGTTACATTGACGCCACGAAAACCCAAAGCCGGCAGGCCGGCAAGCGCCTGTGCCAGGTCCCGCTCGCGCACCGGCATGGGAATGTAAACCCAGTTGATAGCTAGAGCTGCGGCGGCCGCATTGTGCATGGCCGGGCTAAAGGTGTGCGATATAGGCCAGCCAAGGAGGCCAACCAGCTTCGTTTTGCCATTAATCTTCATAACCGTCACCTTAGTTCATTTCCCCTAGCTGGTAAACATGTGACAGTCACTTAAACTGATAAATTTCCTAAAGTATGCTCTTGAAAAGTGACTGTCACTTTGTCTTATGCACATGTAAAAATAAACTATTTAGTTCATTTCCCCTAGTTCATCCATTATCAGACCGGCCGCGACGATTGCCGCCGTTTCTGCGCGCAGTATTCGCGGTCCTAAGGTGACGGGAATGATCCCGGCCGATTCTGCGGCGCTGATTTCTTCTTCTGCAAAGCCTCCTTCAGGACCAATGATCATGCCCACCCTGGATAAGGTACCCTTTTTGTGGAGGGCGATTGTTGGTCGCAGAGGTCTGCCCGTTTCTTTTTCCCAGGGTATGAGAGCCAGTTCAACATGCCTGTTGGTAGATAGGAGTTCCTGAAATGAGATTGGCTCGGAAAGGATGGGGATGATGCCGCGTTCGGATTGCTCGGCCGCTTCCTTAATAATTCGTTCCCAGCGCAGCCGCTTATTCTTTTTGATTTCTTTCTGGCGTACAATCGTCCGCTGGCTGATCATGGGAACAAATTTTGCTACACCCAACTCCGTTCCTTTTTGTAATATCCATTCAAAATTGTCTCGCTTAAGCATACTTTGATAGAGCGTTAACTGTACCGCTGGTTCCCCATTCGCACGCTCTTTCTTTTGCACGCGTCCTACGACTTTCACCGATTTAACGGCTTCCAATTTCAATTCGTAGCCCCAACCTTGATTATCCAGGACGTGAATCATGTCTCCTTCGCTTAAGCGTAGAACACCGGCAATCTGGCGCGCTTGCTCGCCGGACATCGTCACGATTCCTTTTTTAATTTGTCCGGGTTTGATAAAAAAGCGATGTCGAGTCATGCTGTCAAGTCGCCTGGCTTTTCGGCAACAAAAACCAGTTCGCCGTCAAATAATAATTCAGAAATTGGCCAATTGAAGCCATCCGTTAGTTTAGCGAAAAAGTCACGATAACGCCCGGTCAAGTTTCGGCCGCCGTGGATGCTGATCGAAGGAAAAGAAAGTACAACAAACTTAACCCGCAATGCCTGCAAGAAATCGCGACCTGTTCCCGGGTAATTGCGTTCAAAGCGCGGCATTTCTTTGAGAAATAATGCCACATCCCCAACTTCTTGAGGAAAATGCAGGGCGACATCTTGCAGTTGTGCCAGGGGAGGTAATCCTTGCAGTTCAAAGTAATGGTTGATGAATTGAACCCGCGGCTCGTGGATGTCATAGGCTAGGTATTCGAGAGTGGTGGGCAGATCCATCCAGGGAAATGCCAGTGGGTTGAGGCCGCAAGCAATATCTAATAAACGGTTGGGAGTGCCGGTAATTTGAAAGATCTCGCTGTAAAAATCTTCAATGATCGGCAGGCGTTCCCGTGTGGAAAGATGGCTGTAAAGCGCCTCATAACAGACGTTTTTAATCCGCTGGGGATCAGAGGAGGCGAAGGCGGACTGTAAATCATCTGACGCTGCGCCATAATCGGGATCGCCCAAGTAAGGAGCCATGATGCTATGTAAACGCTTACGCACAGCCTTTGTCGCGTCTTTGGTTTTTTTATGGCGGCTGAGGGCATCCGCGGCCAGTTCGCGAATCGTCTCTTCATGCGTATCGCGATATTTTTTCGACTGCTTGATAGCAGTCACGATGGACTCGATTTCTTTCTCTTCGGCCATTTTTATTCTTAACAAGTGACTGTCACATTACTTAAATTGTATAGAAAACAGACCACGAAGTGCCATGCATGGTTAATAGATTAAGAACGCCAGTTCGGTTGAAAATTCAAACCGCTCATATCGCCATTGGTAGCGGGCAGCCAGGTTTTGAAAGTGAGCCTCATATTGGTTGACCATCCCTTTTTTTCGGCCGCCTAAGCTGGAAACGGGATAGGAGATGAGCAGACACCTGGCTTGAACGGCATCCAACAAAGTGGTGACGGCCGTCTTGCCCAAATGCTCCAGGCAGGGCAGCGACTTTAGAATGAGCGCCAGGTCAACCGGCTGGTTTGGTGGCCGGCTGATCACATCGCGCGCTTCAGCCCAGCCTTGTATGCCGGCAAGCGGTATAAAATCATTGATAAACCCGACGGCATCTTTGTAAATATCATAAGCCACATATTTTACATGATCATCAAAGGGCATCCAGGGATAGGCCAGGGGATTTAAGCCACAGGCAATATCCAACACGGTTTGCACGGGTCCAATGCCGGCTAAGGTTGTCCGGAAAAACTCATCAAGGATAGGCAAACGCTCGCGCGTTGAAGCGTGGCGGCGCATGATCTCGCGGCATGTTTGGCGAAAAGCGCCGGGCGAATCTGTGGCTGCCTGTAGGTCATTTAGGGCCTGCGTGTAGTTCATCTTTGTATCTTGATAGGCGCCCGCCACCTGGTGCAGCTTGCTCTTGGTCGCTTTAATGGCTTCTTTCAATGTCGGCCGAATTTGCAGTTCGTGCCGGCCGACGGTTTCAATCAGATCGGGTGAGATTTGCTTGTACTTGGCTGTAGCTGCAACCAATTCAATTAACGTTTGCAGTTGTGACTCATTTTCCTTCATTGGGCTGCTCGTAAGGCTGACATGAGCAAAGTCATGAAGCGCAGGTTATGCATTGTCGCCAGCCGGGCGTACAAATGATCGTTGAGTGTATATAGATGGTGCAGATAGCCGGTGGAGTAGCGAGAACAGCATAGGCAATCGCAGTAAGCAGAAATTGGTGTGTTACTTTTGATGTGTTTTTTGTCCTTGATATAAAGGAACTGGAACCAATCATCGCCGGAGAAGTTCTTTCGCTGCGGGGCGCGGGTGAAGCTGTATAGTCGGCCGTTGCGTGCATCTCGCGTGGGCATGGTACTGTCAAACAGTTCATATCCAAATTTCACACAGGTGAGTACATTTTCAGGATGCCCGACGCCCAGCGCATGAAATGTAAATTCACGCGGAATCAACTCCCGGGTAAATCTTAGAACTTCCTCCAGCAGCCGGCCCTGGCTGTCTAATGGCCAGCCGCCATAACCATAACCATCAAAACCAATTTCTAGCAAGGCTTCCGCGCAGCGCCGGCGCAGATCAAAAGAGTCGCCACCTTGTACCACAGCGATCAACCGTGGCTTTTGGCTATCGCTTAATTGTTTTTCAGAGCATAAACGGTTGTATTCATCTTTACACCTCTTGGCCCAATTGATCGTTCTTTGCACGGAAAGAAGCTGTTCAGCTTCTGAATCATCCACATGGGTGCAATCGTCAAAGCAGATGACCACATCAGCGCCATAGGCCATTTGTAGCTGCACACTTTTTTCTGGTGTTAACTTAAATTTGCGCGATGATTCAGGCGTTTGAAAGGTTGCCCCCTTATCATTGATGCTGCCAAATCGGGGGTTTTGGCGGATCAAAGAATAGACCTGAAAACCACCGGAGTCGGTGAACAGTGGACCGGACCAGCTGCTCATTTGGTGCAATCCACCCAAGGCTTGAATGGTAGATGAACCAGGGCGCTGCATAAGGTGAAAAACGTTCATTTGCATGGCCTGGATGTGACAGTTCTCCAGGTCCGCCGCATCAATCGCGCGGACAACGCCGCGCGTGCCATCGGGCAAAAAGGCCGGTAGATCGAGAGTACCGTGGGGCAACTGCAATTTTTTTATCATTTCACCAGGATTTTATCAGCAAAGAGTGATCAAGTAATGTAGACTGTCACTTTGGTCAATATTTTAAGCGGCAATACAGATAATAAAGTGACTGTCCCCTAACAAATGCCAGGCACTTTTTATGCGATGCTACCTCAAGAAAATAGGTTGAAGTGCCTGGCATTTTTCTTGCGTGATTTAAAAAACAGACCACTTAAAGGATATCAGAGTCGACAGTTGCAAAAAAGAGAACCCCCTTGAAGCAAATTTACTCAAGGGGGTGTTTGGCCTTATTAAGTAGTTTTGTATTAGATTTGTCAATTTTCTGTGGGATTTCCAGCGGTACAAGAAAATAAAAATTGACAAATCTTTTAAGTAAAAGGGTTAAGAAAATGGGTCAGGGGGTAACGGTAACAATACCGCTAACGACGTTATCTCCTTCATTGGTTTCATGAGGCAGTTCATTATGGCTGTCGATTTTTGCCCAAAACGTGTGAGTGCCCACAGGAAGCCCGTTCCAGGGAACCGAAGCCCAATCGGAGATGCGATCCCAAGAGCAGCCGTGAATAAATCCCGTCAGACCCGGTTCAATCCTCGTTTTGCCAATGGTCTGAGTTAAAGCAGCATCGCTATAAAAAGTAATCCAAAAGGGTTCAACCACAAATGTTGTTCCATCATTGAAATACCCGGTGGAAATTTGAACGTTGGCCGTATTGGTAGGTAGACTAGCTTCGGCCGTGACTTCCGGGGCGACACCGGCAACCAAATTAATGAAAACATCCCGACTGAAAACACGATCGCGATAGGTTTCACCAACCTGGGTCAAGGCGTTGGGCGCATCCGGCGAGTAGTTGAAATAGTCACTGACCAATAGATTGCTAGAAGCGCCGGTTGTTTCAGCTTCAGTCCACATGCTGTACCAGGCGAACTGCTGCACCAAACGATTATCATCTGCCGGATACCCAAGATTGGGATCTTTCGCCGTTTCCAAATAATCCATTGTTTTTTGCATGAAAGAAGTAACCCTATTTGGCGTGAAGCATTGGCCAAATTCGTCCATTAAATAGCATTCGGTTGGATTTACCAGGTCATCATAGCCGACAAATGGATACAACTGGGAAAATTCGGAGAGCAGCAATGGTTTATTCTGTTGGCCATGATCCTTCATCCAGCCGCGCATATTGAGAATCTGTTCCTTGAAAATGCTGAAGCTATCATGCTCGGCGCGGCAGTACACTTCATCTTTAGGACATTCAACAGCAGCCGGTCCACTAGGCTCTCTCTTGGCCAATGCCGGGTCCGTACCCAAGGCTATTTTGCCATCGCTGTTGCGTATATTGCCATTAGAGTCAAAGCCTTTCTCAGGTAAAATGTATAGATGCATATTCCAGACATCAACTGGAATTGGATAGCCATATGTTGCTAAATAGGTATCCCAGACAATATCCATATACTGCATTCTGCCTGGGGTCATCATGGATAATCCGGCAAAAGCGACGTGCGCATAGGGATCGATCTGCTTGATGAAATGATAGACATCATGGTAGGCAACAGCATATATTTCGGGCATCATATTATCCTGGGTCGGATTGGCCACATCCGGTTCATTTCCGATAATCCACAACTTTCCCGGATTTTCCAGAATTAATTGCCCCAATCCATCAGGACCCGTATTCAATGGCGGCCAGACCGTATAAGAGGGCAAAAATTCTCCATCTTGCTGATCTTGCTGAAGGCGAATTTGAGGAATATGTTCTATGGATTGGACAACTTCCTGACCGTGCGGATCAGCTCTAAAGTTTATGTAGTGACCAACGCCAATGGCTGACATCCATTGATTACCGGGAAGGCCGGGACGATTGTTCACCCCATAGCGACAATTGGTAATCGTAGGCGTATTTATCATCGTTGGAATATAGATCTCAACGAGTTCACTGGATTCATTGTCTGCCTCTTCGCTGGGAACAGTGATATGAGCGGAAGCGATAGAAAATGTCAAAAGAAATAGTATGATGAGTAGGATGAAGCGATAATGAGTCATATGATTGATTTCTTCTTAATGTTGGATTTTTTCACAATTGACCCTGGCGAATGAGTCTGTTTAAATGCTGCCAATGGCTGACCGATGGACCGTAACGATGGAAAAGCCATATTTTTTCAGGCCACAAAGTGCGCAAGGCCAGGCGAACCATGTCCCGGTTGCGATCGACTAACAATAGTAAAAAGAGAAAACGCTTCCGTCCACTTCGCAAATCAGCACCTAAGATTATGGATTCCGGGGAAACAAGGGACGTTAAATATTTTCCCCGCCATGAAGGTGGGCTTAGCTGTTTCAGGACGGGTTCGAGAGCTGAAATCGAAAAAAACTGGTCGAGCAGATATAGTACCAGCCAAATGGTGTTGGAAATGCGCCATTTTTTTGCTTTCTTAACGACAATATGCCATTTTACTGTCCGGTTATGGACGGTTAAGGCCAGGTCCATAAGGCTGCGAGTGGCCCAAAAGCCACATTGGTGGTTGATTGCCAGGTGCACAGCGATGTGCAGAATGGTGTCTTCCGGGGAAAGCTGGTAGAAAGAATGCCAGTTTTTCAATGGTTGTTTGTACGACCAAATGGCACTGTTATCAATTGATGTTGTTCGTTTGAGCCACCATCCGGAATAAGGGGAGACGTGGAATTCAGCGAGGCTTCGTGTCCAGCCTTTGCGGAAAAATTGAATTTCGCCGTCGGCCATCATCTGTAAGGATAAGGGTCGCTCCTCTTTTTCGACCGTATAAAAGCCAAGTCCATGCATAATCTCTACGGCCGCCGGAATATCGTCTGTTTGCAGCCAGAGATCGATGTCAGACATCGTTCGCCGATCTCGACCACCATAGACCTGTTCCGCCAGGGCGGCCCCTTTTAAGAGAACCGCAGGGATGGATGCTCCGGCCAGTGCGTCATGGACTTGCTCTAAGTTTTGCCAGTGCATACTGTTTTCGGCCGTCGCCGAAAAAGCATCCAGTTGCAAAAAGGCAGCTAACTCAGGGCAAGCATCCCGGCAGCGCGCATAAGCAAGTGGGCCAAGCCCCTGGGCTATCAACCAGTCAGCACAGGATTCAAGGTTGAGATATGAATGATCGAAATTAAACGAATCCTCCAGCCCAGCCAAAAAACGCAAGAATGATCGGGTCGTTTTTAGATCAGGCCAGGGATTTATATGTTGCCGGCTCACAAGATATTTCGCTGCAAACTCCTCAATCGCAACCTATTGTCTCAAATATTGGGTGCGGCCGGAGCTGGTTTCATTGCTAATCTTTTGTCGGGTTGTGTCATACTTGGTTCACCTTCCGGCAAAACCGGGTTGCGTGGCTCAAATGCGGGAACGAGATTTTGCAGGCCAATGGTGACCGCATCGGAATCGTTGCGTTTAGCTGCCGCAGCGAGGGCGTCAACCGCCCTGTCCAGGTCATGGGGAACGAACCGACTGGCATTAGCAGCGATAAAGATTTTCTGGTGGGTTGTCCTATCATATTCCTCACCGGGGATGAACAACTCCTCATAGAGTTTTTCGCCTGGCCGCAACCCAACGAATTCAATTTCAATATCTCGGCCTATCTCCAAGCCGGACAGCTTTATCAAGTCTCTTGCCAGGTCTAAGATCCTGATGGGATCACCCATGTCAAGGACAAAGACTTCACCCCCGCTGCCCAATGCCGCCGCTTGAAGCACCAACTGCACCGCTTCGGGAATGGTCATGAAGAAGCGATTGACGTCAGGATGGGTAACGGTGACCGGACCGCCATTGGCAATTTGCTGTTTGAAGGTCAGGACCACGCTGCCCCGGCTGCCCAGGACGTTACCAAAGCGCACGGCGACATAGGGCTTGCCGCTTTTTTGCGCTGCCTGGTGAACCAGGAGTTCGGCCGCGCGTTTGCTGGCGCCCATGATGCTCGTTGGCTTTACCGCTTTATCCGTTGAGATCATCACGAAATGAGCAACATCACTGGCTAGTGAAGCATTGAGGACATTTTGTGTTCCCAATACATTGTTTGTAATCGCTTCGGTTGGATTGAGTTCCATTAAAGGTACATGTTTATGCGCCGCCGTGTGGAAGATGATTTCTGGTTTCACTTCCCGAAATAAGGCATGGATGCGCTCGGGGAAGCGTATGTCGGCGATGAGCGGGGTTAGTTTTGGCCCATTCAATTCCAGGCGCCGCATTTCATGAAAGGTCTCAAAAACGGAGTTTTCTCCGTGGCCAAGAATGATCAATTCGCTGGGACCGCAGTGCATGAGCTGGCGGCAAAGTTCACTGCCAATAGATCCACCACCGCCGGTTACTAAAACGCGCTTTCCGGCAACCAACCGGCGCACGGCCATGACGTCGGTCTTCACCGGTTCGCGGCGCAACAAGTCCTCAATATCGACATCGCGCAAATCCCCGGCTGTTAGCCGCCCGTCCAAGACCTCATACATGGCCGGAACGATCTTTGTTTCCAGGCCGAGCATCTCGCTTGTGCCGGTAATTTCACGAATGACGCTGCCTGGCGCAGTAGGCATGGCCAGGATGAGCAGGTCAACCTGCCGTTTTTCGACCAGACGGGGGATATCCTTACGGCTGCCTAAAACCGGAAGGCCATGAATATACATATTGTGTTTTTGCGGGTCATCATCCAAAAAGCCAATGGGAATGGTTTCCATCTCCGGTGTTTTCAGTAGTTCCCTGGCTACTGTTTCTCCCGCATCTCCGGCCCCTACAATCAGGGCCCGGCGGCTGTCTTCAGCCAGGGAAAAGCGCCGGCTTTCTACAAAACGCACGCTAAAGCGAATGCCGCCGATGGCCATTAATACAAGGAGGCTATCAATAATTAAGATAGAGCGGGCAAAAATATAAGGGTAGATAACGCGCGTCAATAGGACCAAAGCGGTCAGGATGAAGGTAGAGACAATTACGGCCGTGCCGATTTGGACCAGTTCTTCCACGCTGGCATATTTCCAGTAGCGAGAGTAAAGACCGAGCTTCCAAAAAACAGCAAGTCGGACCCCTATGGCTACCAACGTATAACCGATCAAGCCTGGAACCATTTCCGGCGGAATGATCACCGTATCCAAACGCAGCATAAGGGCCAACGTGGGGGTCAACAGCAAAATGAATGCGTCAATGATCATAAAGTGGCGGTTACGTAATTTTAATAGGAACATCTTATTTATTCCTCCTGCCTTACAGTTTGTAATGATGATTTCAACAACGTCTGTAGCGCAGAACAAACACGATCGACCTGATCTTCGGTCATAACACTGGAAAAAGGCAGAGCCAGCGAGACCTGGCCCAGTTTTTCCGTGATCGGGAAATCTCCCGGACCGTAGCCAAAGGTATCCCGATAAAAAGGTTGCAGGTGAATAGGTGTGAAATAAGGGCGGCTGGGGATGTCCATATCGGCCAGCCTGGCCATGATCCTGTCGCGCAGTCCGGGTGGTTTAATCTTAATGACATACACAAACCAGGACATATAGGTCGTTTCCGGCGCAATAGTGGGACACTCGATCTCATCCACCCCGGCCAGACGTTCATTGTACCAACCGGCAACGCGCGCTCGCCTGGCCAATAACTCGGTCAGCCGTTCCATTTGTACAACTCCTAGCGCAGCACTCAGCTCGTCCAGACGGTAGTTGTAACCAAGCCGGGTGTGATTCAACCAGGCGTCGAAAATATCACGCCCCTGGTTGCGTAAGGAGCGAAACAACCCGGCCCATTCCTCGTTGTTGGTGACGATCATGCCGCCTTCGCCGGTGGTTATCTGCTTATTGGGATAAAAAGCAAATACGGCCGCATCCCCCAACGTTCCGGCATGCCGTCCTTTGTACTGTGCACCAAGCGCCTCACAGGCGTCTTCAATAATCGTCAAATCATGTTCTGCAGCAACGGCGGCTAGCGGGTCCATATCTGCCGGCTGACCAAAAGCATAAATGGGTAAAACGCTCTTCAATTGCCCAATCTGAGCGGAGGTGTTGTCCTGCAAGAGTGGCGGCAGCCAACGGCGGGCATCTTGTCCGCCTTTTTTCAAATCGAAGGCCGCTTCAGCTACAAGAGCAGGATCAATATTGCCTGTTCTCTCCTGTACGTCGACAAATATGGGGATGCCCCGTTCGTAGAGAATACTGTTCGCGGAGGCAATAAAGGAGAACGGTGAGGTAATCACCAGGTCGCCTTCGCGAACTCCTGCGGCATTGACACAGAGATGCAGACCGCTGGTCCCGGAATTGACGCCAACACCGAACCGGCAGCCTACTTGTCGAGCCAACGCTTGTTCAAACGCTTTCAACCGGGGACCGATGCTCAAATATCGTGTTTGCAAGACCTGTTCAACGACTTTGATTTCTTCATGGGTGAGGTCTGGCGAACTCATCGGGATCTGCATGCTAATTTTCCTTCAAAGGTTGAGCCGGTACGCCGGCAACAGTGCAATGATCGGGCACATCGCTGTGAACCAGGCTGCCGGCGCCAACCGTCGCCCATGTCCCTACCTGGCGTTGGGGCATGACGGTGGCGCCGATGCCGACCAGCGCACCTTCCATTACAACCACGTCGCCGCCTAGATGGACGCCTGGAGCAATATGGGCGTGGCCGGCGATATGGCAGTGGTGATCGACCGTGCAGGCCGTGTTTAGAATGGTGTTTTCTTCAATTACGCTGCCTGTGTTGACAATCACGCCGGCCATGATCGTGCAGCCCGGACCGATGGTCACCTCGGGAGCGATGATCGCCTGTGGGTGCTGTGCTGTTATGATATTTACACCTTCTCGTTTCATTTCTTGATATAAGGTTTGCCGTGTCCAGTTGTTGCCAATGGCAATGATAAGGCCATCATGCTCAATATTTTTTCGTTCTTTTACCATGCCTAGTACAGGGATTTGCAAGAATTCCTGACCCAATATTGCAGGATTGTCATCAAGGAATCCCACAGGCTCAACCCGGCTGCCCGCTTCACGCATCTGTAGCAAAATGTCGGCTACAACTTGTCCATGCCCGCCGGCGCCAATGATTAAAACGCGCATTCTCAGTTTCCTTCGCCGGTGAAGGGTTGAACAGTGGCTTGTCCAGGTTGGTTGATGCCCTCGCGCGAAATGATTTGGCGGACGGTACGCACCATTATTTTTAAATCAAGCGTAAAGGATAAATTGTCCACATACCATATATCAAGAGTGAATTTTTCTTCCCAACTGAGATGGTTGCGGCCATTGACCTGCGCCCAGCCTGTGATACCGGGCAGAACGTCATGGCGGCGCATCTGCTGCGATGAATAAAGGGGTAAATACTCAGTGAGCAACGGGCGGGGTCCGACCAGGCTCATTTCTCCTTTGAGCACATTAAAGAGCTCTGGTAATTCATCTAAGCTGGTGCTGCGCAGCAAACGGCCGAGACGAGTCATGCGCTGGTCGTCGGGCAGAAGTTGGCCATTTTTGTCCCTGGCCTTTTTCATCGTGCGAAATTTATAAATAGTGAAAATCTGGCCGAGATAGCCGGGACGCTTTTGGCGGAATATGATTGGCGATCCCAACTGGATGCGCACGATGATGGCGATAACGAGAAAGAGCGGCGATAAAATGATAAGCGCCGGCAAAGTCACGATAATGTCAAACGGCCGTTTCAGATAGTGGCGATATATCATGCCGGCTCCTGTTTGTGATCGAGCAGCGAATTAGCCAGGCGGAAATATTCTTTGACGACCAGGCCATTAACGTAGCGATCTTGAAATTCTTCTACTGCCCGCGCTTTTGCCGCCGCGCCGAGTTTATGGCGCAGGGCCGGCTGATTAATCAATTGTGTCAGCGCCTGGGACAAAGCCCCCGGATCTCTGGGTGGGACCAATAAACCGGTTTTTCCATCAATGATGGCATCTACCAGGCCGGTGACCTGGGTGGCCACGGCGGGAAGCCCCATTGCTGCCGCTTCAACGATCACGGTGCCAAAGCCTTCCCGGTAGCTAGGCAAACAAAAAATATCGGCCGCTGCCAAATATTGCTCAGGGGTGGATGTGAAACCGGTGGCTACGATTTGGCTGTTATCTTCAATCACCTGACTGGTGCGGGCCGGAATGGGATCTAGATCCGTCTCCCTGGGTCCGACAATAAGCAGGTAAACAGCCTCATTCGTTTCACGAATGCGTGAGAAAGCGTCCACCAATTCCACAATGCCCTTATCTCTGGTCACCCGGCCAACAAAGACGGTAACCAGGGCATCATCTACAATCCCTAATTGCTTCCGCAATTGTCTGCGATGGCTCTTCCCCCATGTTTCTTGAGAAAAGCGGGCCATATTAACGCCGCTGATCGAACCTGAGCCAAGAACACGAATTTTTTGTGGATGCACGACGCCGGCCTTGATGAGAAATTCTTTTTGTGATTGGCTGTCAGCATACGTTTGCGTGCTAAGCATGGCGATCAGGCGATCAAAAGATTTAAGCAGTTGCCGGGAAAATCCGGATAATGTGCTCCACCGCTGCCCGGTATAGGTATGCAGCCGAATGGGTGTTGAAGTCAATTTTCCGGCCAGGGCGCTTAGCAGGCCGGCTTTGGGGGTCGAGGAATGGACAATGTCAAACCGCTCTTGCCGCAAATAATGCTGCAAGGAGAGCAATGATTGGAGATCCTGGTAAGGTGCCGGCTGGCGAACCATTGGTATGCTTTTTGCTCGTACCCCTAATTCTTGTGAGAGGCGACCAAGCGCTCGTTCATCATTGGCTATCAATGTGAGATCGATGCCCGACTCGCGAATTTGTACGATTTGATCGTAAAGCAGTAATGAAATAGTGATGGGTGTGGTAACCACCCGGGCGACGCGCAGTTGATACCCCATTTCTGTCGCTTCTCAGACAATTCGCTTATTGCAGCGTGCCCTGCTCCTGGTACCAGCGAATCGTTTGCTGCAAGCCTTGCTCGACGCCGGTTGGCGGTTCAAAGCCTAGATTCTCTCGTAGTTTATGATCGCTGTACATTGTCTCGCTGGTCAAAGCTTTCACCCGTGCCGGGGTCAATGGCAGGGACATCTTGAGCAGTTTGCCCATGAGAGCCGACACGCCGGCGATTGAATTGGCGATCCACAAAGGGATAGTGGCGGGTTGAGGGACATCCATTAAATCGGCCGCGATCTGTACGAAATCTCGCAAGAGGGTGGGATCATTGACGATGTAAATTTCCCCGACCGCCTGCTCACGTTCGGTAACATGAAGGCAGGCCGCCGCCACATCGCGGGCGAACACATAATTAGCCATATATTGCCCCTGGCCGATATAACGGTAACGCTCGGACTGGATGGCTCCCATCCAACTGGCGAAGCTATCTTTTTCTTTTTCTCTTCCAGGCCCAAATACAATCGTGGGGCGCATGATGGTTACCGGGAGATTTTGCTCCTGTGCGTACTGCATCACGAGCTGCTCGCCGCGCAGTTTGCTACGCTCATAATCGTTCTGCGGGTGGCAAGCCGCTTCTTCGTCGATAATTTTTTCCTGGCTCGATCCAATCACCCCAACACTGCTCAAATGGACAAAACGTTTGATTGGATGGCGTGCACATTCCTCCAACAAATTTTTTGTTCCTGTTTCGTTAACCGAGGTGAGCAGCTCAGGCTCGAAAATGACTCCGGCCAGGTGATAAATGGTCGACGCGCCGGCGGCGAACCCTGCTAAGGAGTCGGGGTCGGTGATGTCCCCTTGCCAGATTTCAACTTTGTTCTCCCAAGACGCTTCGACTTTTTGTGGATCTCGGGTTAGGATGCGGATGGGCAGGTCTTGTTCAAGGAGTAGATCGACCAGGTGACGGCCGATTAAACCGCTGGCTCCGGTGACCGCAGCAATTTCACTCATCATTCAATCAACCTCGCACCCGATCACGCTCCGCCAAAACCAGGTCTAACTCTTCACGCATGGCGTCTCCCATATCCTTTTCAATGCCGAACAAATCTTCAAGTTCTTCCGGGTCTTGCGCTAAATTGTAAAGCTCATATGGCTGTACATCATCACCGTATCCGCGGTTGTTGATCAGCTTGTAATCACCCTTGACCATAGCGATTGTTGCTTTATCCAAAGGAGCCAATTTAGGATTGCTCTTCGCTTCAATCGTGTAGACCGCCCTGTCCTCGGCCGCAGTATTGTCGCCAAATCCAGGTAGAATCTCCCCTTCACACCACGAGGGTATAGTATGGTCAGTTTCAACCAGTAGGGTGGGCATAACATCGACACAATTTGTTAGAGTTCTAACATCAAGTTTATTAACCTGTCCTGGCCGTTTTATCAATAAAGGTACACGAACCAGGGGTTCATATAAGGCTGGAGTATTGTGTCCAATAATCCCGCGTTCAAATGATTCACCATGATCTGACGTAACGACCGTAATTGTATTATCAAGCAAGTTCATATTTTGAAATTGAGAATAAAATCTGCCGAACTCAGCATCGGTATAGGCAAGGAACTCATCATACAATTGGCGGTTATTATATAAAAATGCATAGCTACGATTATCACTGGCGAAGTGTTCAGGTTTTTGACTTATCTGCAATCCATCTTCAGCAAATATATCAACAAAATCTTGTCTTGCATTGTAAGGATTGTGAGGAGGAAACACATGTATGTAAACCAGGAATGGTTGTGGTAGTTTCGGCAACTCAGCAACCAGCCAATCAAAAACATCTTCAAGCAGAAAGTAATGCCCAAGACTTTGATTGGGTATGCCCCTGGGAAATAATGAACCAAATTCTTTTTCTATAGTATCCCTTGTCATTGCTCCCATCAATTTATCGAAAAAAGTCAATGATAATGACCCGGGGATTGTATTTCCTTGCCGAGTATGTCGCTCACTTATGGAAGCGATAATGTAATCATCTTGATAAATTCTATCACTATAATGAGGATAGCTTATGCAAAGTTCTTGAATTTTTTTCAACTCTTCAATATTGGAACGAAATTGATGTAACAGATCAAATACCAAAGTATTATGTGTATAAGCAACTTTATAATAGCTTTCATCAAACACGGAGAAAATATTCTTGTCGACGAATTGATTAGCAACTGTTCCATGCAGATGAATAGCTCTATTGGTCCAAGGATATGTTCCTGTCAACAAGGAAGCGGTTCCCGGTGTGGTGAAGTTTCCTCCGGCATAATGATTGTGATAAACATTGGCACTAGCAGCGAAACGGGACAGATTAGGCGTTGTTTGCCGACCATAGCCGTCTATAGAAGTATTCAAGGCAGATAAGGTATCGAAAACAAGAATTAAGACATTTGACTTACCCTTATTTTCGACTTGGGCGAGATTCAGAATGGCTTTGGTTGGTGGCGACATCTGTAGAGCCACCAAGGGCATAGAGGCTATTCCCTTTAAGAACTCACGGCGGTTCATTTTTACAGTCAATGACTTTATCCTTCTGAGGCGAGGAAGCTCGATATTAACTTAATTACAAGGTCTTAAGCGATCTGTTTCGGACCGAAATTTATTATTTAGAAAAATGGTTTTCTAAATAATGACCTTTGATTCACTCATACACTTATATTACGAACCAAAACGATAAGGACGCTCAATGCGTCGATGACCAAATATAGTGCTGCTAATACAGCGAAGCGGCTCATGATGTTAACGATTCTGTCCTGTATTGGTTTCAGCCTTCTGGAGAGCAGCAGCAGAAGGATCAATGTGCCCAATAAAGTACCCAGCCAGATGGCCAATATGGGAAGATTTCTGCTAAATATCCAGTCAGAATTGTAATGGAGAATAACCAGCCAGATGGATAGCACAAACATGATCAAAGCACTTGATATGGCAATGTCGTTGCGCAGCAGGTTCCCAGGCAGAATGATCGCTGCCAACAGAATCAAAATAAACAGGATCAGCGATTCAAATAAGGCGAAGACTTGTGTATAAGCAATAACACCGATCATTTCCCACATACTCATGCGCAGTATCCAGGCCGGCACTTCGCGCAAGACGTTGAAAATAGCCCATACATGTACGGGAATCATACATGCTACGAAGACCGTGAAGAGTTCGCTTCTGGATGGGATACGATTTCTTAAGCTATCCAAATCCTTTAACTCTCTCTTGCTGCTGTGGCTTAATGTGCTGCAATGTAATATCACGCAGGTGATCATACATTGCACGCCGGCGCGGTCTTAAGACTTGCGCTCTGTATTGAAGTGCCATTTCCCGGTTCCTCGCCCCCGCTCTCTTCATTCTTTCCGAATCGTTTATCATATTCATGATGGCTTCGGCCAGAACCGGTGCATTTCCTGGGGGAAAGATGTCTTGGGGTTCCAGTAATTCGGGAATGCCGCCAATTCTTGAGCCGATGCAGGGTAGGCCACAGGCCATGGCTTCAATCATGGCTCTGGGCAGCCCTTCCATTAAGGAGGGCATGACAAAGAGATCGGCTTGACGTAAATGTTGAAACACTTCATTCCCTTGTTTAACAAAGCCGTGAAAGGTTACTGCATCATCCAGTTTTAGCCGGGACACTAACTGCTCGTATTCCTTGCGGTGCTTTCCATCTCCTAAGATATGCAGATGGAATTGCAGGTTCTTCTGCAAGCAGATATTGAGAGCGTTCAACAGCACGTGTAGCCCTTTAATACGCTGTGACAAACTGCCAACAAATATTAGGTGGGGAACGTTTTCGGTGTACAAATTCGCTATTTGTGAATATGCATCATGCATATTTTGAGCCAGGTTGACAAGTTCTTGGGAAAGTTCAATGGATGAATAATGGGTCACAAACCCGGCATGTGAAGGGTACGCATTTTGTAAGGTTTTGGCAGTGACATAGGAAGCGGCTGCTGCATCCCTGCATTGTTGGCGCATTTCCCGCACGGCGAGGGGGTGTACAATTCGCGCCCAGCTTTTACCAATTGCCCGCAGGCTGAGACTGTCATTGGGATCACCTACGACTTCCACAGCATAAGGCCAATTACGGGACCGCAAATGCCGGTAAAGAAAAGTGCCGAGCATCCCGGGGACGCGCAGGATAAAGGCTGAGCTTTCAGCAGCGATTTGTCTTGTGCGTGACCATAATCCCGGAAGATTTTGCAGCAGTTGTGCCGGACCATAATAATTAGGGAGTAATGCGAATCGGATTCTTTGATCGCTCATAGGAACGGCAAACTTGGGCAGTTTGTCGACCTGCTGAACGCGGGCAACGACTGTGACCCAGGAAAAACTATCAAGGTAGCGCAGCCAGAAATCATTACCCCCAACAGCTTCAGCGAATACCTGGTCCTTGTAGGCCAGCAAACGCTGCTCGGTTGTTACATAAACGCCTATTCTGTCAGACACGATGGAAGTTTATTACTGAGTATACTCGCGGGATAATACACATCTATCAGATTTAGCATCAAAGTTGCTAGAGAATATTTGCAGGTTGCGTATTTCCAGATATTGATTTTATGCTATCTCTCTTGGCGATGAGACGTGCGAAAATAATTGGCAGAATGCCTAGAATTATCCAGGCGGGGACAAAGACAAATGAATTGCGAATGTTAATTAGAATTGGAATAATTGATATTGCCAGGATCGCTAGCCCATAAGGTAAATAGGCATAACGGGTTAGTAATCCAAGAACAATTCCCAGGATTAATCCAACGAGGGCAACACCTGCCGGTCCGCCATTTACATATCCTTCGGCGGCAACAGAAAACCCAATAGAGCCATACAACCTGTTAATGCGGGATGCAATAAAGCGATCGTCGAGCAAGACATTTTTCCTGGAACCTGTAAACCGTTCAACTTGCCTGAGGATTGGCAAGGCGAAAGTTTCACCGTAAAAATAGGGATGATCTTCTGCATAGTCAATGACCGCCGTGACTGGACGCAGGCTTCCACCTAGCTCGGTTAGACCATCCAATGGGTCACCAATTGATACATTACTCTGCTGTTCGATGACGGCCGACAAACCTATTATCCGCGAACTCTTAATCGTAGATGTTAAAATTAACAGCAAAATCGTTCCAATCAAAAGAGCCGTCTTAGAGACATGAAGCCCGCGCTCATATAAGACCGTTGCCAGGGCTACTGAAGAAAAAATAACTGCGGTTCTTGATCCCGCAGAAATGACCAGGACAGCCAGGGGAGCGAATGCCCATAAAATGGTAATCAGAATGGATTTTACGGGTCGGCCTCCGGCGGCTTGTAGCAGCAGACCTGTGGCGATAATGATCAATGGCCAGGAAAAAGCGTTGTGGATTTTATAAAAAGTTTGATAGTTTTGTAAAAAGATACTCAGTCCAAAATTTATTAAGGAAATCGTTGCCCAAAGAATGCCCAGGCCAATCACGACCCAACCAACACCAACTAATTCGGGGGCTTCCTTGAACTCTTTCCGAGAAGTACCCTCCGGTGGCCTACGATAGAACATAATGACCCCGAAGGAAAAAGTTAAGATGAAGAGAATAGCCATTAGAATGGCTTTCGATGTTTGGGGAAAGAATAACCAATCACGCCCCCAACCAGGGAAAAGGTCGATAATTCCCGGCATGATTGCAGCGGGGAAGACGAGTCCAAAGTGGAACACCCAAAAAATGACAAGATAGGTGATTGGAGGAGACAGCCAGCCAAACGCTTTTGTCTGTTTTAATAAGCCAATTAGGAACAGCATTCCCGCTCCGGCTAGAAACCAACCGGCCCGCGGTGATAGATTGGCATCGCTGGAAAAGCCGATAAAAACGATGGCAATTAAAATTGAAATCGCTAAAAGCCTGGTATAGAGTCCTTTTTTTCTGGAATCGAGATCTACTTTGTGTAGTGAAAAGTTATGCCCTTCGATGAAATTTGTTTCTCTCATAATTGTTTTTCTATAGTCCCTTTATAACGTATGTCGTCAATTGATGAAGAGCCTATGATCTTATCCCTCTCTTACAGCCTGATTTCCAGAACAATATATTTGAGTCAGGCACTTAACATTGTTGGTGATTGAAAATGAGGTTTCGGCGAGGAAGGAAACCCCCTTTCCGGCGGGTATACCAGGTTCATCCAATAATTCGATGCACGTTTGCCCCCATTCCTCTGCTGAACGATGCAAATCTTTAAACCGTACCGCGCCTGGTAAGATAGCGACTTCATCCGTTATGATATCTGAGCAAAGGCAATGTAAATCGGCCGCTTGAGCTTCCACGACAGATAATGGCAAACCTTCCCATAAAGATGGAAAAAGCAGCAAATCCATTGTAGCCAGGTAAGGAGCGACCTTATTTGTATCCCCAATAAAAAGTACGTTATCTAATTCAAGTTCCAGCGTTAGTTCCTCTAATTCCTTCCTGAGCGGCCCATCGCCAACAATAAGAAACCTTACATCCGGTCTTTTCTGCTGAATTGATGCAGCAATTTTCAAGAAGAATTTATGATTTTTTGCCGGTGTTAATCTTCCAAGATGGCCAATAATTTTATCCTCATCGGGAATCCCTAATTGTTCACGAATGTTTGAATCTACCGGTAAAGACCAGAATGGCGACAAATCAACTCCGCAATAGAGAACCTCTAATTGCTTCATTTCCCGCCATTGACGGCCGAACAATGATGGTAAAGCAGCTTTGGAAATCCCCAGACCTAGAGTCGTGTATTTTTTTAGCCACTGCTGCATGATTTTTTTATAAAGGCGGCGCGCATAGGGTTGGCATTCTGCCGGAGGATTTGTGTGCCCATGAGCGATGCGTTGTTGAATCCCTGACTTGGCGGCCTGCCGCAAAATATAACCATTGAATAAATACACGTGGCTATGGACGATATCATACTCTCCAGAAGAAAGAATGTGTGCAAACTTTCGGTTAAATGAATGTAAATTTTTAGTTATTTTGCATGGTATCACTTTGCTGTTAAGATTTCGGGCCTCCGCGGCATGACTTCCCTCAATTCCGGACAGACAGCAAAAATCCATCTGGATCTGTTCCCGGTCGATATGGCGAAGAACATTCATCAACCAATTTTCAACGCCTCCAAGACCAAGCGTTCCCAGGACATGCAGAACTCGGATTTTATTTTTATATGGGATAGGGTTCATGTCTTGGGTCCTGGTTGGCAACCTTACTTTTGACTGCCAGCCCGCAAGAAGAAAACATTTTGCTTTGCCTTTCTAGCGACGAACGAGAGTTAAGAAAGCGGTTAGCAAAATACAAAAAGTCCATAGGTAGAAAGCGGCTCCCCCATTGATAAAACTTCAACCGATGGGAATAGGGGCCTGCATTGTTAATTTCTTGTTCTAAAACCCGCTTAAGCTCTGACCGGTTACGAACGCTGATGACCAGGTTGATGTAGTTGAGCCACAATCGCTGAATATAATCCCGGCCGTAATCCCTGGCATCCTGGCTCAAGTCCCCTTCCTGTGCCGCATGCGCATAAGTGCGCACAAAGGGCGGCTCTTGCAGTTGGCGGTCGCGCCGGGGGTTTTGCCGGCCTTGCGCATCAGCGCGGTAGATAGCTAGAAGCCGCCGGTCATAAGCTACGGGATAATTTAAAGCGATACGGCCGATCATTTCTGTATCGCCACCGATATGCTCACCCTCTAAGAAAAGGCCAAGCTCTTTAAATAAATGGCCTGGAATAGCCATCGCCGATACCCACACAAAGGAATAGCTGGCAGCCCTGCGAAAATAATCATCTAACAACACCTGGCAATTCTCCCCGTCGTTTGTGGCAATTGATACATCTACATAAAAATTTTCTGAATAAACGACCCGGTATCCTGTTGCCAACACACCGGCCTCAGGGAAACGGTGTCTCATCTCTGCCAGAGATTCCAGGTAACCATTCCTCCACTGATCGTCGGCGTCCAGAAAGGCGATCAAATCACCTTGGACCGCTTTAATGCCACTGTTGCGCGCCGCGCTTTGCCCTCCATTCGGCCGGCGAATGAGTTGGATGGCCGGATGATCAACGGCCATTTGCTCCACAATTTTGTCCCCACCGTCCGATGATTCATCATCGACGACGATGATTTCAAAATCTTGATGACTTTGCTGAAGAACGGATTGGATTGTCCGTTCAATATAACGTGCTTTGTTATATAGAGGGATGATGACTGAAATCATGCTAGAGTATTTCCCTGGCGAGCGACTTTTGCAAGGTCTCAATTGCTGAAATCACTCTTGCCGCCCCACGATCCAATGAATATTGACCAACCGCTATTTTTCTTCCATTCATACCCATCTTTTGGCGTAAGGAGGGATCATCTATTAGAGTCAATAATGATTCCTCCCAGCTTTTGTTTGTATTCGCCAGGAAACCATTTTCACCGTGTCTAATCAATTCTTTGTTGATGCCCACTGGCGAGGCTACACAGGGGATGCCGCAAGCCATGTACTGCAGCAGTTTGTACCCTCCCTTTCCTCTTGACCAATCATTTGCTGTTAGCGGCATTATACCAATGTCAAATGTGGCTAACTCGACCAGCTCAGTTGAATATCGCCAGGGTACTGACTGCATTTGATCGCTAATAGAAGGAAAGTCAGCACCAATGATATGGAATCTAGTTTGTGGTCGTTGGCGCAAGACTTTTTTGATGCTATTGAGTATGGGATCAACATGATTAATTGTGTATGGGCTGCCAATCCAGCCGATGACGATTTCTTGTCGATTTATTCCATCACTGGGCTGGTAGCGCCTAGTATCAATTGGTCCAACAATGCGCAGCACTTGTGATGAGTAGTCCTGGGCATAAGCTCTCGAATCCTCATTGGTTGTAATTGTTAAGTCTGCTAACTCAAGCATGGCGTTAAACTGGCGGCGCTGCTGATCATTTAAGGTGTAAATTGCATCGTCAAATTCAAAAACTACGAACTTACCAAGGTTTTGTATTTTTTCCCTCGTATCTTTATTTAGTAAAACCTTTTGGATAAAGAGCAGATCAAAATCTGGTAAATGTTTTCTAAAAAGATGTAATTGAAACTGTCGATAGGCGTGAAAGTAAATTGAATATAATTTCGACAATATGGGAGAAAAATATTTATCAAACCATTGTGATTTAACGATTATGTGTGATTGTTCGATCAAGCTGTAAGGTGTAGGAATGCTGCTAAATGTGTGACAATGCCAACCATATTCCTCAAAATAAGGGACATATTGAAGAGCGCGCACCCGGGAACTGGCAACAGTTTGTGGTCCCCAAGTGAGAAGAAGAATCCGCATTGTTGTTCGCTTTACCCCTTATTCTCGCTCGACCTCAGCCAGGTTTTTCCTGGACCATACTATCAGCCAGAAAACTGCCTGGGTGCCGGCTAAGAACGCGTAGGATACCAGGTAAGATGTAGCCAAACCGTTAGCTGTACGGCCGAAAAATAATAAGCTTACGATCAGCACAATTCCGGATAGAACTGTTAAGATTACTTGCGGCCACATTTCCCCAACGGAGGTCAAAACATCACGAAAAACGAGCGTGCCGGAGGAAAAGACATAAGCGATAAGAATAATGATTAGAACATTTGTTCCCCGGCTGAAATCGTCTCCATAAGCCTGCATAATATAGGGGGAAAGAATGATTAGTACGGCTGCTGCGGCCGCGCTCAAGCCAACAACCAGGAATAAATTCATGCGTACAAGCCGGTTGAACTGTGGCATCATGTTTTCAGCAAAGAGATTAGACAAAATGGAAACACTCGGCCGTAATATCTGTCTCGGCAAAAATAGCAAAACAACCGTCCAACTAAAAGCCGCGTTGAACAAACCCAAATCAGCATAGCCCTCGGGTTGGCTAGTCAGCATCACGCGCGAAAGCCAGCTAAAAGGCTGTGAACTGAGAGCGATAAATAAAGCCGGCAGGGCGAAAGTCCACAAGATATGCCAATCCGGGTGGGATGTTTTGTAATTGATAACAATGCCTTGTTCTTGGCAGCTTTGTTGCATCGTCCATTGTGAGACAATTAACTTTACCCCGGCAACTATTACATACGCTATCACAGCTCCAATCAGCCCAAACCATACAGCACCTAGACTAATGAGAATAAAATGCAAGAATCCTTCAATGATCGTGATGATGGCGATTGCCCGGAATGATTCAAGGCCGGCCAACGCACCTAACTGAACGCCGGTGAGGGCATTGAGGAATAAGAGAAAAGCCCCAATGCGCAGTTCAATAGCTAAATGGGAGGCATTGAGAATGTGCTCAGCAATCAAAGGTGCAAAAAAGAGCGTCAACAAGGTCATTACTCCGCCGGTAACAAGGGCCAGCTTCAATAGAAAACCAATGACCTGTCCGGCGCGCACGGAATCCTGGCTGCGCAGTTCGGCGATGTACTTGGTGGCTGTGATTCCCAAACCCAGGCCGGCGAATACACCGAAAGTAACGACGGTACTATTGATGATGCCTAACTCACCATAACCGACATCGCCTAGGGCGCGGGCGATGATGAAGGTGGAGAGGAGCTTAAGACCTTGAGCGGCAATGACGCCAATGATGGACCAGGTCACCCCGCGAATGACGCGCCCTCTCAATGCCGAGGGGTGGCTGTATATATCCTTTAATTGGTCAAAGCGGGCCATGATTTGAGTCAGCAACGCTTTACCCGCATACATCACCGGAATCGGCGTCGCTCACCGAACGAATCGACAAATCATCAAACCATACCGACCCCTCTGTCCACAGGCGCACAATCAACTGCATATTCTCTGCGGATTGGTTCGAGAGACAGGCTATTTGCTCATCAAAGGGGAGCCATTGACCGTCGCTGCCATCCAGCCAAATTTCGGCAAATGTTTGATCTCGATTGCCGAGATAAACAGATGCTCGTTCACCTACATTGCTTGTACGATATCGGCCGGATAGCATATAGAGTTGGTTGGGCTCGATTGTAATATAATAAGTCCCTTCTTTGGAATCGGACACAGCAACCGCGCCAAAGAACCCGGAATCGTTTTCTTTCCAAAGGCCATCAATCCGGAAGGAATAAGGACCATCAACCTTGATATAGGGATCCACTCCTGCGAAAAATGCCGCCTTAGGGGTTTGCGGATCTCTGCCGGATACATAATCGGCAATCTCCCAGCCAGGCAACTGATCATGGTCAAGAGTATCAAAACTAGGGTTGCTTATGAGATTCGAATTCTCAAAGGTATATTCAGCCGGTTCCGGGTTCGTCTCTTTTCGCGAATCAATTTCAGATAGCAGGAGATTTTGGTTTTCTTTATCCAAGTATGGAGATAAGTTTCTAATCAAGTCTGACAAGGAAGAAAGTTCAGGATACCGCCAGACCCAAAAGCGCAAGACCCTGAGCAAAAGCTCCTCATCCCAGTATTGTTCCTCTCTTAAGAAGGGTATAAGTGGAAAGGTATAGTTCAACAATCTATTATCAGTTGGGGAAATAGCCTCTATGGGAAAATTGGCCATTTGCTTTAAATGCTCTTGCGGCAACCGATTTGTTTCAGAAACGGCCGAATCCCATTGAAATTGGAGAATCGAGGCATACAAATCAAAGGGCACCAGGTTTTCCACTGTTTCCTTTTCCGCTTCATCCAGCGCGCCCGTAACTTGCTGCTGGTGTAGATAAGCCAGTGCAACCGCTTCTCTTGCTGCTTGATTGGCCAATGGCGGTTTGTTCTGGGATTCATAAAGAGCGATGACCTTATCGAATTTTTGGGCCTTGCTGAAGGCGATCAAGGTATCGGCCAGTAAAATAGGGTTTGAAGAGGTCAACTGGACTGAATCTTCAAGTATTTGGGCCGCATTGCCGTGCTCTCCTAGCGCCAGTTTGATTCTACCAATGGCTGCCAATGAATGAGGAGGTACGGAATCGCTTTCGTTTAGTAAGAAATCGTTATCAACCAAAAATCCTGCAAATTGATTGGGTTGAATATTGAACTGCTGCTGGACCCAATTAACCATCATCAAGTTGGAAAAAGAGTAATGGACTATTCCACGATTGTAGATAGCAAATAAGAGCAGCGCACACAGTGAAAGTAAGATGAATACAGAATTGACTCTGGAGAAGGTCAACATAGGTTGTCAGTAAATCATTATGGGGCCAAGTAAAAAATGTGGATCATATGTTATTTACGATGGATTCTGTATTTGGAAAAATCCAAATACAGTGGGATCGATGTTTAGCTTGCGCCGTACTTGGAAGATTAGGATGAGATTCCAAATGACCATGCTGGTTGTTGTGGCCACAGCCGCGCCTGCAATACCCCAAAATGGTGACAGCAGGAGATTTAACACAACGGTCACAGCCGAAGAAATGGCAATGGCAAAAAGAGTGTTTCGCTCATGACCCGTCATCACCAGCAGTAAACCTACTGAACCGGCGGCTACGCTCACCAACTGGCCTATGGTCAAAATGATCAAGACATTGCCCGCTTCTTGAAACTCCTGCCCGAATAAGAGCAGTAACCAATGTCTGCTTAGAATCAAGAGCACAGCCATCCCGATGGCAACAAGAAAAGTCAAGCGTGCGCTGCGAGTGATAATTTTTTGCAGCCGGTTTATATCATTTTCAGTGTACAGACTGGATATGACAGGCCCTAATGCAGCATTGGCCGATAGTAAGATGAAGCTGATCAGACTGGCGATGAGCGTGGCTACCCCAAAGATGCCCGCCTCTTCCGGACCGTTGATTGTGCCTAAAATGATCACCGGTGCACGGTTATTAATTTCAAATAACACGGCCACCATCAATAATGGCAGCGCGCTGTTGAGCCATGCTCTTTGTCGGAATAGGGGGGCTTCGGCCGGCACCTGCTCGGAAACTGTCCGGATCAGGAAGTAGGTTCCGGCGATGAAGGTGACAATGATTGCTGCTAGACTTAAACCCACCGCATAAACGGCCGTGAAATTTTGTGGATTGAGCCAGTAAGCGACGACGACAAGGACAATAAATAAAGGCGCCCGAATTAAAATCTGCGGCATGCGCCCCAGAATGACCCTTTTAAATCCTTGCAATGCATTGTCGTTCAAATTGGCCAGGGTCAAGAAGGGCAGAATGGCCATCGCTATCCAGAAGGCGGGAAACATCTGTGGATTGAGAAAATCTTTGAGCAGCCAGGTTGCTAACCCGGTGAAAACGGCAACGGCAATGGAGATAATAAGTGCGCCAAACCCTACAAAGCGCAACAGGCCGCGAATTAAACCAAACGAAGATTGGGTCAGGTAAGCTGCAATTTCACGAACCAGCAGACGGCCGAAGCCAAACATGGCGATGACGGTGAGCAGACCAACCCAGGCAAAAACGTAGGTATACACGCCATATTCCGTCACTCCCAAAATCCGTGCCAGGAGGACATTGGTGACAAAACCTAATCCGGTGGCGATGATGTGCAGGCCAAAAACACCGGCCGTGCCCTTGATGAGATAAACACGCAGGCTGCCCTGTGAACCCTGGAAATATTGTTTAATCAATGCTGTCCTTATGTTTGGTTTGGCGTCAAAAGCGACCATTGCATTTTTGATAAGGGGTTTGTTTTTTTAAATCGCTTTCATAAAGTGACAGTCACTTATCATTCATGTTCAGAGAGATCATAGCCATCCAAGTGACTGCCACTTGTCCAGGTTCGCTGATTTCATGTAAAACTGTAGGAGATTATTGGGAAACGTACCAATCCCAGAACCTGCGCACACCCTCCGACACGTGGACTTTAGGATTGTAGTTCAGTAAGCGACGAGCCTTACGGATATCTGCTTCATTGCGGACAAAATCGGCGGCCAGTTTGGGCTTGCTGATTAAATTGGCCTTTTTTCCGGCCAGGGACTCAATCAGTTCCACAAAATCCTTGAGTAGAATCGGTTCGCCGCGCCCTAAATTAACAATTTCATAACCCAACGGCCTGTCAATGGCGGCGACGATGCCATCCGTGATGTCGTCTACATAGGTCCAATCGCGGAACATCTGGCCATCATTGTATAAGGGGATTTGGGTTCCATTGGTCACGCTATCGGCCAGCAGATAGGCCATCATGTCGGGACGGCCGCGTGGACCGTAAACAGTGAAAAAGCGCAGCACCGTGAAGTTCAGGCCAAACAGGTGATGGTAGGTGTATCCCAACATCTCGGCCGCTCGTTTGGCCGCCGCATATGGCTGTAAAGGCCGGTCGCAGGGATCGGACTCCACAAATGGTATTTGATTGGAGTTGCCGTAGACAGAGGACGTAGAGGCAAAAACAAAATTATGCACCCCAAAAAGGCGCGCGCCATCCATTAAATGCTGCGTTCCATTGTAATCGACTGCAACATATTGCTCCGGATAGAGCACGGCATTGCGCACACCCGCTAAAGCAGCCAGGTGAGCCACGGCGTCAAAGCCTTCATCTTTTAAAAGTTGCAGGATTAGAGCACGATCGCGAATATCCGCTTCAATCATCCGGAATTTAGGATAGGCTGCCAGCCGAACTTCATTGGTTCGTTTCAAGCGGGAATCATAATAATCGTTGAAATTGTCCAGGCCAATAACGGTGTCTCCTCGTTTGGCCAGTTTTTCAGATAGGCTACTGCCAATGAACCCGGCAGCCCCTGTAACTAATATTTTCAAATTTCTCCAGGCATGCTCCGCCCCATCCGACATTCGGACCGGGATTTTTAATCAAAAATGCGGCCGAGAATTTCCGGCAGCTTTGTCATATTCAGACGGCGCTCAACCCTCACTAAAGGCGAACGACATTTTTGCTTCCAATGCCGTCAAGCGCATTGCGGGTATCGACGATCAAATTCGCTTCCCTGGCAATCCAGGGCCAATCATAGCTGCTGTGGTTAGTGGTGATGAGCACACATTCAGCGTCATTGAGTTGTTGTCTGGTAAGCTCAATTGACTCTGCGTTGATCTTATCATGACGAATATCTGGTACATAAGGATCATGATAGGTGATAATCGCTCCCCTTTCTTGCAAAAGATGGATCACATCCAAGGCCGGACTTTCACGCACATCGCCAACATCTGGCTTATACGCCACGCCCAGGATCAGGATGTGACTGCCGTTGATCGGTTTGCGAACCTCATTCAGGGCATCGGCTACTTTGCCAACGACATATTCCGGCATTTGGCTGTTCACCTCGGAGGCCAATTCGATGAAGCGCGCCGTGTAGTTTAGCGTGCGAAGTTTCCAACTCAGATAATGGGGATCGATGGCGATGCAATGGCCGCCGATGCCTGGACCGGGATAAAAGGGCATAAATCCATATGGTTTTGTAGCCGCCGCTCCCACAACTTCCCAAACGTTCAAGCCAAGCCGGTCGCACATTAAAGCGACTTCGTTGACCAGGCCGATGTTAACGGCGCGGAAGGTGTTTTCCAACAACTTGACCATTTCGGCCGTGATCGTGTTGGAAACCGGAACCATTTGTTCAACGATCGTGCTGTATAGGGCTAAGGTAACTTCCAGGCAATTTTCTGTAATGCCGCCAATCACTTTCGGCGTATTAGCCACACCGAAATCCTTACGACCGGGATCGATGCGCTCAGGGGAAAATGCCAGGAAAACATCTTCACCGATCTTGCTCCCATTGCGGACCAGGTGTGGCAAAATGACCTCTTCTGTCGTTCCAGGATAAGTGGTTGATTCGAGAATGATGATTTTGCTCGAAGTGCCAAGCTGGGAAATGCGTTCCGCGGCGTCAATAATTTTTGAAATGTCCGGATCTTTGGTCTTGCGCAAGGGGGTCGGAACACAGATGATGATGGCATCGGCCGATATCAGGTCGGCATAGTCCGAGGAGGCCCTTAATCTTCCATCACTGACCAGCGGCTGTAGCCAATCATCAGGTACATCCATGATATAGCTCTGCCCGCTATTGATCGCTGCCACCTTTCTGTCAGAGATGTCGATCCCAATGACATCAAAGCCCTCCTGCGCATAAGCCACAGCCAGAGGCAAGCCAACATAACCGATGCCGACGATACCCAGCTTCAGGTTCCGATTGGCGATCTTAGCCAGTAGGAAATCTTTTTTCTTCATGGTACTACATCAAGTGAAAATTAACATAAAGCATACGCCAGCAGCGGCAAAGCTGCAAACAGATGCCCTATCTACCTGTGATCATAGCGGAGTCGGCTCAGAAAGCCCGTTAACTGCACGTTCTGCTTTTGTGAACAGACCATGAATTGCAACTTTAGTGGTGTGTTTACGAAATCAATTTTATGAATGTGACAGTCACCTTGTTGATGATTTTGAGAACTTGCAGAAATTCGAGTGACTGTCACTTGTTAAGAAACTGCGCGAATAAACCATTTACCTGGTATGTGCAGGAGGGTTATTTGATTTTTCTGATTTCATCAGAGTCAAGTTTAAGCGGATGAGGGTGCTGGCTTAAAAAGGCAAGCAAAACTTGAATCCTGTCCTTTCCAGGTAATCGCATGTCAAATATCGCTTCATACCCGGCGAACGGTCCTTCGACGATGCGTACTCTGTCACCTGATTTCAAGCCATCCAGCTCAAGGCCGCCAGCCTCTTCAATTTTGGCCAATCTTTCCTTCAATTCCAGGATCAACTTTCCAGGAACCGATGCCGGATCGCCATCAAACGAGACAAGACCAATCGTGCCGGGCATCCAATTGAACGTATTGGCACCCGTATGATCGAGATCAACATTCACAAACATATAACCTGGGAAATAAGGTTTTTTCTTGGCTGCACGCGGATTTTTTGGTTTTACACGAACGACAGGGAAGTATGCTTCGATATCTTTTGCTTGAAGCCGCTCATACACCGTTCGTTCCTTTCGTGGTTTTACACGAAGGGCGTACCATTTTTCATCCATGATCAATCAATGGTTTAAATAGCCTTCCATATAGTGCCGTCAGCACGGTCCTCTAGCGTGATGCCCAATTCTGAAAGCTGCTGCCGAATTTTGTCAGATGTATCCCAATCTTTGTTAGCCCGCGCTTTTGAACGGAGGTCAACCAATAACCTGATCAGACCATCTTCCCGCTCTGCATTTTGCCTGGCGTCCAATTGCTCCGGTATTAATCCCAACACGTCTCTACCTAAGGATCGATAAGTTTGATCGATAGCCTGCAAAGAGCCGATTGTTTGTTGTCCAGCATCATTAAGTAAGGCATTCACTTTGCGCGTCAATTCCTGCAGGACAGCTAATGCGGCCGGTGCATTGAAATCGTCATCCATTTTCTCTTCAAAGCCGGCTGTCGTCGTTTCTACCAACGCTTGGACGGCGGGATCAATTTCCCCTTCCGGTGCGTGGCGCAATTGCTCTCGGACAAGCGTCACTGCGCCCCAGATGCGCTGCCAACCTTTAAATGCAGCCTCTACGGCTTCATCCGAGAAATCAATGGGGTTGCTGTAATGGCTGGAAAGGATGAAGGCGCGAATGGCTTCCGGTTGCCAGCGGGCGAGGGCATCTTTAATGGTTAAGGTGTTACCCAAACTTTTGCTCATCTTGACGCCATCTAAGGTGAGAGAACCGGTTAGCATCCAATAACGGGCGAATGGATTGCCATGCGCTGCTTCACTTTGGGCGATTTCACATTCATTATGGGGAAAGATGTTATCAATTCCTCCACCATGAATATCAAATGTCTGACCCAGGTATTTATTGGCCATAGCCGAGCATTCGACGTGCCAGCCGGGGAAGCCTTCTCCCCAGGGACTGGGCCAGCGTAAGATATGGTCCGGTTCGGCTTTTTTCCATAAGGCGAAGTCGGCCGCGTGCCTCTTTTCAGAGCGGATGGTTTCGCGGGAGCCGCCTTCTTGCTCTTCAATGCGACGGCCGCTCAGCTTACCATACTCCGGAAAAGAGGACACATCAAAATAAACAGAACCATCTACGACATAGGCGTGCTCTTTCTCCACCAATTCCTGCACCAGCGCGATTTGTTCCGGCACATGGCCGCTGGCGCGCGGGCTGATATCCGGCCGTTTTACGCCCAGTGCGTCCATATCTGCAAAATAGCTGCGCATGTAGGTTTCCACAACCTGCATCGGACCGGATGACAACTGACGCGCTTTTTTCAACACCCGATCCTCACCCGTATCCAGCATATGGCCGACATCGGTGATATTTTGCACATACAGCACATCATAAGCGCGGTATCGTAAATAGCGAACGACAACATCAAAATTCACATAAGTCTTGGCGTGACCAATATGGGAATCATCATAAACCGTTGGGCCACAAACATAGATATTTACTTTTCCTGCGGTTAAGGGAACGAAAGTTTCTTTTTCACGGGTCAATACATTATAAATTTTTAGTGTCATTACAATCTCTAAGTAGTTTTGTGTTAGATTTGTCAATATTATCTGTGTCATTTCCAGAGGCACAAGGAAATAAAATTGACAAATCTTTCGAATATATATTTAACTTATCTTTTTGCTGATAGATTATATCAAAACAGCCGGATCAAGCCTGGATGAGTAAAGCTCGAATTAATGAAACCCCGGTTACCAGGTATGGTCGGCAATTTATTCATTCTTGGACCAGAAATTTGAATGCCTAAAAAATAGGGTTTGGGTTCCGAAGATTACATGCGGGCAAAAATCATACGCCCGGCCGTCGTTTGCAGCACCTTGGTGACCGTTACATCCTGCGTTTGATTCATGTGCACCCGGCCGTCTTCAACAACAACCATCGTGCCATCTTCCAGGTAGCCAACCCCCTGCCCATATTCTTTTCCGTCCTGAATGATTTTAACTACCAAGGTTTCCCCCGGCAGATAGAGAGCCTTTACCGCATTGGCCAGTTCATTGATATTAAGGACGGTGATTCCTTGCAGTTCCGCGACGCGGTTCAAGTTATAATCATTGGTCATGATCGGGCAGTTCAACTCGCGGGCGAGGGCGATTAGTTTACTGTCCGCCTCTCTGACTTCACTGATGTCCATATCGGTGATTCGAATGGGAATAGATGGTTCATTCTGTAAGATGCTCAACACCTCCAACCCGCGCCGGCCACGGTTGCGGCGTAAGGCGTCTGCGCTGTCGGCTACATGCTGAAGTTCTAGCAAGATGAAACTGGGAACCAACAGTGTAGCGCGAATGAATCCCGTTTTGCTGATATCGGTGATTCGGCCGTCGATAATCACGCTTGTATCTAATAGAATGACATTTTGCTCAGGACGATTTTCCCCCTTTTCTTGCGGGATGGGTCTAATACCGCTAAAGACTCCTTGCAGATCCTTCTGGCGCATCATGAGCAAAACAACACTCAAGTAAACCAATGCCAAAGCGGAAATTAAAGGCAAAATTTCACGGAACGGGGATGGCAGCAATGAGAGGGGTAGGGAAAACAAGGCGGCGGCGACCAGGCCAAGTAAAATCCCTAAAACGAGAGCGATGAGCCGCTCGGTGGACATGATGGCTACTTTGTTGCGAATGGCGCGCATCGGCCGCACAGTGAAATAAGGGGTTAGTATAAATCCGCTGATGGCCCCCAACAAACCAAATATGACGATAAGCGTATCCGTGGAAGTTCCGAGTGTTTTAGCCAGGCTGTTGCCAAAGATAGCGAGCAGGACACTTCCTATGATTGCCCCAAATATTCTAACTAAAATGTCCTGACCCAAACCCATGATATGACCACCTGGACTGAAAAAAGGCAAACGCCACCGTCGTTCACCTTTCCAGGATGATGTCCTACCAAAGCAAGTATATCAAGGGTTGTCCGGCGTAACAGAAGCGCCAGACTGGTTGTTTGATATTAACTTTATTCGCGCAAGTCAGTCACTTTGACAATCACCACAGACACAGCCGCAACAATAAATGAATGATTCCCTTAAGATTAAATTGGCGGATAAAACCTGGAAAAATGAACGCCAAATTTTCAAATATTAATGAGTAAATCGTAACACAGTGGGGCATAACGAGCAATGTAAATCGTCAGGGTTTGACTTAGATAGTTGCCCCATATAGAATCCACTAACCTCGAAGAAGAGTGACATTCCTTATAAAAAGAAGCCTTGCCGAATACCGGAGAAAAGCACTTCTATTTAACTTAAGATTCCATCATTGGCACATGATGGATTATGATTGGCCGTATGCGAATAGTTGTTGATGCAATGGGGAGCGATAACAATCCGGCACCGGATGTAGCCGGTGCCGTGTTAGCCGCGCGCCATCTGAAAGACGCGATTGTTTTAGTTGGTGATGCAACCGCGGTAAACAAGGAACTAGATAAGCACGACACGAAAAATTTGCACATTGAAGTTGTCCATGCTGATCAGGTGGTCACAATGGTTGACAAACCATCTTTGGTGGTTCGTGAAAAGAAAAACTCTTCCATGCATGTCGGCATACAAATGGTCAAAAATGGAGAGGCGGACGCTTTTGTGACGGTTGGCAATACAGGCGCTGCCCTCGGCATTGCCATGCTGCGCGGGATGGGCCTTGGGCGTATTCCGGGAATTAAACGGCCGGCTTTGGGTGTTATATTCCCAACACCAGAACGGACGATGCTCATTGACAATGGGGCCAATGCGAACTGCAAGTCGGAGTACTTGCAGCAATTTGCTTTGATGGGCAGTGTATATGTGCAGAAGATGCGCGGTATTGAAAAGCCAAGAATTGCTTTGCTCTCCAATGGCGAAGAGGAAGGTAAAGGAAATTTGCTAATTCAAGAAACAATTCCCTTGTTAGCTGCAAGCGACCTGAACTATATCGGTAATATTGAGCCTAAAGAGTTTTATCAAGGGGTGGCTGATGTCGTGGTAACGGATGGTTTTACAGGTAATATTATGATGAAGACCTCTGAAGCTGTTGCCGGCTATATGGCCCATTTGCTCCGCCAGTACATCAAATCGAATCCGTTATCGTCAATTGGGGGTTTATTGGTGCGCCCGGCATTTGACCGCGTTAAAAAACATTTGGATTCTGACGAGGTAGGTGGTGCACCTCTTTTAGGCGTAAATGGTGTTGTAATCATTGGACACGGCCGTTCGGGCGCGACTGCCATCATGCGCGCCATTGAACAGGCCCGACGCGTAGCAGAAAAGAAAATTGTCGATGCAATCACAACTTGTGTTGAAAGAGAAGGCAGAAATTGAATGGAAAAATATCATGATCATCGCGGACGTCCCCGGGTTGTTATTACCGGGATTGGGGTTGTCAGTCCCTTAGGAAACACAAAAGAAGAAAATTGGGATAGCCTTTTGAGTGGACGATCTGGAATAGGACCGATCACCCAGTTTAACCCCAATGGCCTGCCGGTATCCATAGCCGGTGAAGTGAAAGATTTTTACCCGCGAGACTACATGGATTTCAAAGAGGCACGCCGCATGTCTCGCGTTTCACAGTTAGCGGTGGCTGCTGCAAAAATGGCCCTGGAGGATGCCGGCATCGCCTATCCGGTGGCCGCTCCGGAACGCGTGGGTGTGCTTGTTGGCGTGGGGGTTGGCGGCTTTGAAGTCGCCGATCATAACCTGACGATATTGCGCACGAAAGGATATAACCGGGTTAGCCCTTTCGCCATGACCGCATTTTTACCCAATATGCCCAGTTATCACGTGAGTTTATTGTCCGGTTCGTTAGGCCCGATCAGCACCGTAAACGCTGCCTGCGCCACCGGAACCCAGGCTATTGGTGAAGGATCTGAATTAATCCGCAGGGGATCGGCCGATATGGTGCTCACCGGGGGAGCAGAGGGCTTAATCCATGAAGCAGCAATTGCTGGATTTGGCAGGATGCTGGCTCTCTCAACTGCATATAATGATCAGCCTACGCGTGCCAGCCGGCCTTTTGATAGAGACCGGGACGGTTTTGTCTTAAGTGAGGGAGCCGGTGTCATGGTGCTGGAACGTTTGGACAAAGCGTTAGAACGGGGTGCTCATATTTATGCTGAGGTTCTTGGCCAGGCTTCTTCCTCCGATGCGTTCCATGTTGCCGCGCCCGATCCGGATGCGGCCGGGAAAGTGCGCGCCATGCGCTGGGCAGTTGAAGATGCCGGATTATCCTTAAATGATATTGATTACATCAACGCTCACGGAACGGCAACGCCAGTCAATGATGCTTCGGAAACATTCGCCATTAAGAAGCTTTTTGGTGAGCAGGCTTATGAGATCCCGGTCAGCAGCAGTAAGTCCGTGCTCGGGCATGCTATGGGTGGGACGGGAGCGATTGAGGCTATTTTCTGTGCTTATACCCTGGCCGAGCAGATCATTCCACCCACGTGGAATTATGAAACGCCGGACCCTGAGTGTGACCTGGATTATGTGCCCAATGCGCCTCGCAAAGCTGAAGTGGTGAATACCCTCTCCAACTCTTTTGGCCTGGGTGGTCAAAACGCCTGCCTGGTTCTTGGGCGATATTCTAATAATCATGAGGAGCAGGTTGGATGATTGTTCTACGGGATGACAAGCGCGTTCAACGATTGGCCAAAATAAGCCAATATGTTAGTTTTCTGGGAATGGGTGTACTACTGGTCGGTTTGGCCATTATTTTTTGGGGTAACGAAAATGCCATTTTATTTCAATTGATTGCGTTAGGATCAGGGTGGGCAATTTCGCAAGTAGGGATCTATTTGGGGCACAGATATTCGCGAACGCCACGGCCTGACCAGGTGCTGGATGATGCCTTAAAACATGTTGCCAAGGACGGCCGTCTCTATCATTATTTACTTCCCGCACCCCATGTTTTATTGTTGCCAACCGGTGTGATTATTATCAATGCCAAGTATCAAGGTGGGGAGATTGCAGCCGATGGCGACAATTGGAAGCAAAAAGGGGTTGGCATGAGGAAATTTTTTGGCCAGGAAGGATTGGGTAACCCCAGCAAAGAAACAGATCGCCTGATCAGCGCCATGGCCAATTACATTCGGAAAAATGCCCCTGAACTGGAGGAAGTCGCCATGGCGCCCATGATTGTCTTTACCACCAAAAATATCAAAAATTTGGATGTCAAAAAATCTAGCATTCCCGCGATGCACTACAGTAAAGTAAAAGGATATTTGCGCCAAAGAATCAACAACTCTCCGGCCATGCCTGAGGAGGAATACCACGCCTTGCAGGCAGCGTTTGATAAGAAGGCAGCCCATATTATTGAGGAAATGGATGGAGATTCGGCCTGACGTTCACTTGATTGAAGGCAGGTCCAGTAATTTTTATTTGTGTGTTGATTCTGATGGTCTCACACTGATTGATGCGGGGATGCCTAATGAGGAGAATAAGCTCTTTGACCTGATGGAGAGGCTTGGCTACCATCCACAGCATCTCCTACGTATTTTAATCACACATGCTGATATCGATCATGTGGGTAGCCTGGCCGCCATCCAATCTGCTACCGGAGCCTCCGTATATGCCGGGCCGGAAACCGCTCAATTAATAGCCGAAGGAAAAAGTCCCCAACATCTGCCCAGATTCATTCAATGGATCGTTGAAACTTTCTTTAAATATAAGCCGGTATTCCAAGACTGCATTAGAGTGATACGAGATGGAGATACCTTACCGGTGTTGGATGGTTTAACGGCTCTATCGACCCCCGGTCACACCGATGACCATTTTTCCTTTTATAGCGTCAGAGAAGGGATTTTGTTTGCCGGTGACGCTATTCATACCCGTGGGGACATTTTAAAGCGAACAGAAAAAATGATCACGGCCGATGAGAACGACGCCAATCAATCAGCCATTAACCTTGCCCGCTTAGCGCCCGCGACTTTTGCCTGCGGCCACGGCAAACCTTTGAGCAATCATGAGATGGCTGATTTGATGCGGTTTCTCAATTCCTTGCGCCAAAACGTTTGATCTTTACCCTCGAAAGTTGACAATAAACGATTATGAATTAGAATTTCTCCCCAAGCGAGCAACTGATATATCTATTGCATAGTACCGATTTTATATAAATTTAAGAGGAGGTGGTTCTTTAATTTTAAAAATTGGCAACCTTAATTGGTTGTATCCAAAGCATATCATACAAGTTTACAAGTGTTGTTTTAGTCATTTAGAGGAGAAGTTTGATATGAAGCATAAAGCACTATTGTTATCCTTGTTGCTGGCAGTCCTGTTCGTTCTGTCAGCTTGTGGTGGCGAATCCCTGGAATGTACGGATGAAATTGGCTGTGTAGAAGTAGCGCCAGGTGATCCTGTAATTCTAGCTTCGTCACTTGTTGTTTCCGGGCCAAACACTGAATTAGGACTTGATTCGCAGTACGGCGTTGAACTGGCCATTGATTTCCGCGAGGAGCTGTTGGGTCATCCCATTGAACTGCAAGCAGAAGATGATGGCTGCAGCGCAGAAGGGGGCCAAACATCGGCCACAAAAATCGTCTCCAACCCGCAGATTGTAGCGATGGTTGGCACAAGCTGTTCCGGAGCGGGCGTGCCGGCTTCGGAGATTGTATCCGACGCTGGTTTTGCTATGGTTTCCCCATCTAATACATCCCCCGCGTTAACTGATCCGGACCAGGCATTCCATGTTGGTTATTTGCGTACAGCCCATAACGATCTTGTTCAAGGCCAGGCGATGGCCGACTTCGCTTTTAATGAGTTGGGTGTAACAAGAGCGGCCGTCATTCATGACGGTGACCCATATACGGAAGGATTGGCCAGCGCCTTTTCCGGCCCGTTTGAAGAATTCGGGGGAGAGATTGTCGCTTTTGAAGCGGAAGCTCCCGATGCGAGCAATGTTGAGCCGCTGTTGACCACTGTTGCTGCTGCCGATCCGGAATTTATCTTTTACCCTGTGTTTATTCCCTTGGGATCGCTAATCACCAATACGGCGAGTGATATTCCTGACCTGGAAGGTGTGATCCTGGCTGCGGCTGATGGTATTCAATCACCCAGTTTCCTGGAAAATACGGTAGGAACTTCTGAGGGTATGTATGCATCCGGTCCCGATCTGAGCTTCAGCAATACCTTCTACCAGGATGAATTCCTGCCGGCGTATCAAGAGAAGTATGGAACCGAGCCGACGGCACCGTTCCATGCCCATGCCTTTGATGCCACGAATATGGTTCTGGATGCGATTGAGGCTGTCGCCCAACAAGGGGGCGACGGAACATTACTGATCGGCCGCCAGGCACTACGGGACGCCCTATATGCCACAAGTGGCCTGGAAGGTGTCACCGGGACGATTAGTTGTGATGAGAATGGCGACTGCGCCGATCCGCAGATCTCAGTTAGCCAGGTTCAAGATAACGAATTTGTACGGGTTTGGCCGTAAATTTATTCGTTTGATCAGATTCAATTAAAGTTGCAAATAGGCTCCGGCGCGGTTAGTTCCGGAGCCTATTTTGCAAGAACTCGCTGTAACAAAGCGCATTTGAGAATATTGGGGTTAAGTGGATGGAAGAAGCAGTACCATTTTCGGAACGCTTTCAAGATATTGATTTCATCAGAGTTGCTCTATGGCTATTCAGAGCAGTAATTATTGTCCTCGTCGTGGTTGGTATCGTCAATAAGGTTATATTAGGTGCCGGGCTTGATTATTCAACTGAGGATTGGATAGACTTTCTCGGTTCGGGCCTATCCCAAGGCAGCTTATATGCCTTAATTGCCCTTGGTTATACAATGGTTTATGGCATCCTGTTCATGATTAATTTTGCCCATGGTGAATTTTTCATGGCCGGGGGGATGACCTCAACCGTATTTTTAGCTTCAGCCTTGGCAACGACGGGCTTTATGGATGATTCTCCGGTAGTTTACCTGATTTTGGTGATGATCCTTTCCATGTTAACAGCGATGGCTGTAGCCTTGGTAACAGAGCGTATCGCTTATCGTCCTTTACGCCGTGCACCCCGGCTTGTTCCCTTAATAACAGCCATTGGCGCCTCGTTCTTTTGGCAATACTTTTTTCGCGGCCTTTTTGGCTCGGCGCTGATTCCTTTTCCCGTGCCGGAGGCTTTTGACGGCCGAGTGGTTGTTTTTGGCATCGACTTTTTGAAAACACGCTTGATTGTGATGGGGGTGGCCATTGTTATGCTCATTGGTCTGTGGATCTTCATCATGCGTACGAAAACGGGCAAAGCAATCAGGGCCGTGGCCGAGGATAAAGACGTGGCTGCCTTAATGGGCATTGACGTCAACCGTACGATCAGCATGACATTTGCCATTGGGGCGATCATGGCCGGTGCGGCGGCCGTCCTCTGGGGATTAACCTTCAAACAAGTTCACTTTTTCATGGGATTCGTACCCGGCATTAAAGCGTTCACTGCGGCCGTATTAGGCGGCATTGGCAGTATTCCCGGTGCCGCTTTGGGCGGCTTATTCTTAGGTGTTATTGAAGCGTTAGGCCCGCCCTTGATTTTGGAAGGGCTTAATATTCCCGGCGCGCACCAACTGAAAGATGTCACTGCATTTACATTGTTGGTCCTTGTATTGGTTTTCCGTCCGCAAGGTATTCTAGGTGAACGCCTTACCGAAGAAAAGGCGTAATGGTAATAATTATGGCCAGAGAAAATATACGCAGAGCAGTAAACGTAGGGATAATTGCCGGCATCGTTGCCCTCAGTATCAGCGCCATTGGTATGGTTGAGGCTTTTAATGAAAGGGATGTCATCACCAACATCATGACCCTTGGCCAGGTTCTTTTATTTAGCACAGCTATCATCGGTGGGTATTTCAGCATCGAATCTGAAGACACAAAGGCAGGCTCGGCGATTCTTTATGGTATTATAGCGGGCCTGATAACGGCCGTTTTCCTCATCTTCTTAATTGTTTTGACATTAATCTTCCCCAACATTCGGGATAATCTAGTCAATGTTTCAGCGGCATTGATTCAAATCCTCACCTTTGGCCAGGGACCCATTGTCGGGTCTGTTATCCTCCTTGGCGTCATGGCTGTATTAGGGGCTTCAGGCGCTTTGTTCCGCATACTGCCTGAAAACATCGAAAACCCAATTCTGTACGGTGTTGTAGCGGTGATCGTCACCGGCACATTTTCCGGCGTCATTCAATTAATACGTCTTATTTCCGAACTGCCCCGGCAAATGATTCGCGCGCTGTTTGGCCAGCAAGGAATATGGATTTGGACGGCCGTGGGAATTTTTCTAATCACAGCAGTAATCAGCGCATGGTGGCAGCGTCGCGGGCAAATCACCTATCAAAAACGGCGGAACACCATGTCTGAGGAGCAGCAGAGCCGTTTGCGCCGCACCGGCATCATATCCGCCCTGTTGTTGGCTGTACTTTTCCCCTGGATATTTGGCCCTTACCATAGTGAAGTTTTTGATGTTGTCGGTATTTTTGCGCTCATGGGATTGGGGCTTAATATCGTTGTTGGTTATGCGGGGCTGCTCGATTTAGGCTATGTCGCCTTCTTTGCCATTGGCGCCTATGTGATGGGTTTGTTAACAACCACGGGGGAGTTGGGGGTCGCCGGCCTCTCTTTCTGGGTGGCGTTACCGATCGCCGTGTTAGCCGCAGTCACCGCCGGCGTGTTCTTGGGTATTCCGGTTTTGCGTATGCGAGGCGATTATTTAGCCATCGTCACCCTTGGCTTTGGTGAAATTATTCGTGTTCTAGCTCTGTCGGATCTCCTCAAACCGGTCATTGGTGGCGCGCAGGGCATCCTGAATATCGGCAAGCCAACCGTATTTGGTTTTGAATTTGTCTCACCTGAATGGTGGTACTATTTGATTTTGGTCGGAATTATCCTGGCTGCTTTCGTTTCCTGGCGTTTACGGGACGCGCGTCTTGGCCGGCAGTGGATGGCCATGCGTGAGGATGAAGATGTGGCCGAGGCGACGGGCATCCATCTTGTGAACACCAAGCTGCTGGCATTTGCCATTGGTGCAGCGTTCTCCGGGTTGGCCGGGGCGATGTTTGGCTCTCGACTGGCTTCTATATTCCCGCATAGTTTCAATTTGCTCATCTCGATTAACGTGTTGTGCCTGATTATTGTGGGCGGGCTGGGCAGTTTGCCCGGTGTGGTCTTAGGTTCTTTCATTTTGGTCGGTGTGCCATTATATTTGAGCGAGTTTACGGAATATCGCTTATTAATCTATGGCGTTTTGCTTATCGCCACCATGCTGCTTCGACCCGAAGGCATCTGGCCTTCGGCCGTGCGCAAGCGGGAATTACATGCTGAAGAAGACGAGGCTAAACATCAGGCTCCAGATATTCATCGGGAAGATATCCATCCTTTAACCAGGTAAAGGAACAGGGTTATGTCCAATATATTAGAAGCAAAGAATGTAACTAAGTCTTTTGGTGGTTTGATCGCCGTCAATGATTTCAATTTTGCAATCCCACAAGGTGGCATCATTAGTATTATCGGCCCAAATGGCGCTGGGAAAACAACCTTTTTCAATTGTGTTACCGGCTTTTATCAAATCGATGAAGGGAATATTTTTTTTAAAGGGAAGTCTATTAAAGGGCGATCCCCTGATCAAATCACCCATAGGGGAATCGCGCGAACCTACCAGAATATTCGTCTTTTCTCTAATATGACAGCCTTGGAAAATATCCTGGCCGGTATGGAACCGCTGCTTCATACCAACTGGATCGGCGCGCTTTTCCGTACCCGTGGCACAGTGAAGGAAGAGAAGGAGTCCCTGCAAAATGCCAATGAGTTGTTGAATTTTGTAGGCTTGAAAGGGTTAGGCGATACCCTGGCCCGAAATTTACCATATGGCGACCAGCGCCGGTTGGAAATCGCCAGGGCCTTAGCCGGGAAACCGGACCTGCTGTTACTTGATGAACCGACGGCAGGCATGAACCCAAGGGAGACGGCCGAAACGACAGAGTTTATTCGCCATCTTCGAGATGCCTTGGGCATTTCCATCCTGCTCATTGAGCATGATATGCGCGTGGTGATGGGTATTTCGGAAAGCATTACCGTCTTGGATTATGGGGAGGCGATTGCTGAGGGATTGCCGGCCGAAATCCAAAGCAATCCGCAAGTAATTGAGGCTTACCTTGGTAAAGGGGCTGCTGCAAAAGGTACGATTGAGGTGCCTTCTAAAAATTAAAGAGACAAACACCTAGATTTGCTACCTATTAGTTTGTCATTCTGAGAAACACCACATCGCAGGCTCTGTTCTATGAGCAAAGAAACTGTAAATGTCATCCCGAATGAAATGAGGGATCTGGTTCTCAGTCAGCAAAAGATTCCTTCCTTCGGCAAGCTCAGGACAGGCTTGAGGACCTCGGAATGACAATTGGTGATGGTTTGTTTCTTAGCAGTGAGGAACGAGCGAAGAATCTCTCGTAAAGCCTAATATACCTAATATAATAAAAAAGATTCTTCGGCTATCGCCTCAGAATGACAACAGCAAAATTAGTAGTGAGTAGACAGATAGATTGCTATCATAGAATTAAGAAAAGGAATTGATTTTTATGGCTTTGCTAGAAGTCAATAATATTCATGCATATTACGGAAATATACAGGCCTTAAAGGGTATTTCCATTACCGTTGAAGAAGGCGAGATCGTGACGCTTATTGGCGGAAATGGCGCGGGAAAAACGACAACACTGCGAACGATTAGCGGCCTGCTGAAACCTCGCGAAGGAGACGTCATTTTTAATGGCGAGAATATACGAGATTGCCCGGCTCATGAACTGGTGCCCAAAGGAATCGCCATGGTTCCGGAGGGGCGAGGTGTGTTCTCTAAGCTTACCGTCCTGGAAAACCTGGAAATGGGAGCCTACCATCGCAATGACAAAGATGGGATTAATGAAGATTTACAAAATGTCTACACCCTTTTCCCACGCCTTAAGGAGCGCAGAGGTCAGGTTGCGGGAACAATGAGTGGTGGCGAACAGCAAATGCTGGCTACGGCCAGGGCTTTGATGTCACGCCCCAAATTATTGCTAATGGATGAGCCATCAATGGGATTGGCGCCTGTCCTTGTAGAGGCTATCTTCTCCACTATTGAAGAAATCAATAATGAAGGAACCACTGTTTTACTGGTCGAACAAAATGCGCACATGGCTCTGCAAATTGCCAATCGCGGTTACTGCCTGCAAACCGGGGAAATCGTTCTCCATGATATATGTCAAAACCTGCAGCAAAACGAAATGGTACAGAAGGTATATTTAGGCATAGATTAATCCCGTTCGCCGGGTCGAGGTATCCTGTCATTGATCAAGTTCTCCAAGATAAACTTTCATGAAAATCCGATTATTGTCTGCTTCTGATGTCGTCCGTGCCCTACCTATGGTCGAGGCAATTGAAGGTGTGAAGCAAGCTTTTGCGCGCTTGTCACTCGGACAAGCGACTGTGCCCCTGCGCAGCAGGATCGATGTGCCCGGTAAAGGAGCTACACTGGTCATGCCCGGCTATCTTCAAGAAGGAGAGATGATTGCCGTCAAAACGGTTTCCGTCTTTCCGGAGAATACGCAAAGAGGATTGCCGGCCATCCATGCCCTGGTAACGGTGATCGATTCCAACACTGGTGAACCTGTTGCCTTATTAGAAGGTGGAAGCTTAACAGCGATACGGACCGGCGCCGCATCTGGGGTAGCGACGGATTTGCTGGCTCGCCAGGATGCGCAAAGCGTCGCTATCTTCGGCAGCGGTGTTCAAGCGCGCACACAATTAGAGGCAGTTTGCACGGTGCGTGAGATCAAAAAAGTGCGTGTTTTCAGTATCAATCCTGACGAGGCCTTACAGTTCGCCTCAGAAATGTCCGGGATGGGTCCTATACCCGGCGACATCACCGTCGTTGATAATGCCGGTGACGCTATTTTAGATGCAGATATTATTTGCACAGCAACAACGTCTTCAAAACCTGTTTTTGACGGTGCGCTTCTCCAGCCAGGGACACATATTAACGGCATTGGCTCCTTCATTCCGACCATGCAGGAAGTGGACACAGAAACCGTTAAGAAAGCCCAAGTCTTCGTTGACTCGCGCCCGGCCGTTTGGGAAGAAGCAGGCGATCTGATTATTCCGCTGCAAAATGGGGAGATCAGTGAGGAGCATATTCATGCTGAATTGGGGGAGGTTGTAACCGGAAGGCGCACAGGACGCGAATCCGCGGAACAGATCACATTTTTTAAGTCCGTTGGCGTGGCTGTACAAGATGTCGCCGCCGCCACCATTGCCCTTAAGAACGCTCTGGCCTACGATCTAGGGGCAACAATCAATCTTTAGCCGGCAGCCCTTAACCCCATCTAACCATTTTTGCTACCCCAAGGTGGCTTGTTATACTTGCCATTCACAGGAAGATGAAAGAAGGAATGAAGGTTCAAGCTAAAGTCAGGTGGATACTTGGAATAATTTTATTGGGGTTAACGATTGTTGGATGTGGTGAGGGTACGTCTGAGGATAGGGCGACAGCACAGCCGGCAACTCCGGATAATC
>JANQGC010000358.1 GCA_028277515.1 Anaerolineae bacterium | reverse complement strand
GATGATGTGCGTAGATCTTGCCAGGTAATCGCATTGGCAAGAGGCTGACGGCTGTCGCTATCCCAGGCGAAATCCGTATTGCGCTGGCTGGCGATGCCCACGGCAGCAACTTCATTTGGCGCGCAGCCGGCATCGTCAAGGGCACCGGCAATCACTGCCTTAGCCCCTTCGGCAACAGTGAGTGGATCCTGCTCGACCCGATCTGGCCGGGGATAGAGACGGGAAAGCGGCCGATAGGCATATCCACAAATTTGCCCTTCACGGTCGATCACCAATGCACGACACCCGCTGGTACCCTGGTCAAAACCAATTAGATAGGGCTTACTCATAAATGCAGATTACCCTTTAACACCGCTGCTGGTCGCGCTTTCTACAAAGAAACGCTGTCCTAAAATATAAATAATCAATGGTGGCAAAATGGCAATCGCCGCGCCGGCCAGGATCAAGTTGGGACTATCCGAAGCACGGCCGCGCAGCACATTGAGTGACAAGGTGAGCACATGATTGTCCGTATTGCCGGTATTAATCACTACCAATGGCCAGAAGAAACTATTCCAGGCATAGAGGAAGGTAAATGTCGTCAGCGTGGCCAGCGCCGGTGTGCTGGCCGGGATAAAAATGCGCCATAGGATTTGTAGCCTGGAAGCACCATCGATTAAGGCCGCCTCTTCAATCTCCTTGGGAATGGTGATGAAAAACTGGCGCATCAAAAAAGTACCATAGGCGCTGAAAACCCAGGGTACAATCAGGGCTACCATGCGGTCCACCCATCCAATATTGACCATTAACTGGTACATCGGGGTCACCAAGACCACGAAAGGGATCATAATTGTGCCTAAATAAAGGACAAATATAGCATCTCGTCCGGGAAAGCGCATGCGTGCAAAAGCGTAGCCGCCCAATACCGAAGTGGTTAAAGTACCCAGAACGACTCCCAGGGTGACAAGAACGGTGTTCGACAGACTGCGATCCATGTTTTGCAGTTCAATCACTTCACTATAATTTTCCGGACGCCAGGTCAGCCGCTCCACCGGTTCGCTCAAGCGAGCATTGCGCAGAACTTCAACCTCCGGATTTTGTACATCAACAAAACGGCCGAGCGCCGTCTGCCCAAATTGCGCCATCTGCACGATTTCCCCGTTAACCTCAACTTCATAAAGCGGGAGTTCTTCGCCATCAATGGTAACCATCTCCTGGTTAACAAAGCCACCAACCGGTTCCACTTCCGTTGGGGGACGTTCGATTGTTTCTTCCGGGTTGTCAGGCGGGGCAAAGATGCCGACGCGAATCGAACTTTCAACCAGGGCCATTTCTCTCGTTTCTCCATCCACGTCAATATTATAAAGCTCCAATGGTTCCTCACCTTCCAGGCCAATTTCCTGTGGCTCAATTGTAATTGGCTCGCGAGGCAAAATGCGTGGCGGGAAGCTGAAGGTATCTTTAGGCGTCTTAAACGAAGTGGCCATCATAAATATAAATGGAAAAAGCATAATGAAGGCAAAGACGGCCAGCACCACGTATATAGCAACTTTTTTAATAGTCGTCAGCAAACGATATGATTTCATGTTCGTCTCCTTTGATGGTCCCTCTTAACTGGAATCGGCACGCCGCTGGCGCTGAAATTGGAATAAGGTAGCGCCAAATATGAGCAAGAACAGAACCCAGGCGATGGCTGACGCATATCCCTGCTCAAAGCGTTGGAATCCTTTCTGGTACAAATAAAGCACAATCGACAAGGTTGAGTTGTTGGGTCCCGCAGGGTTTGTTGGTATCAGGATAAAAATCTCTTCAAACACTTGCATGGCTCGGATGACGGTGGTTGTTAATACAAAAAACGTGGTTGGTGCTAAAAGGGGCAGGGTCAAGTTTAAGAATTTGCGCCAGGAACCGGCCCCATCAACGGTTGCCGCTTCGTAAAGCTCGCCCGGAATTTGCTGCAAGCCGGCCAGAAACAGCACGGTGTTGAAGCCAATCATTTGCCAGGCAGCCATGATGATCACAGAAATCAAAGCGAAGTTGCTGTCTGATAGCCAGCGAATTTGCGGATCGGTTAGCTGAAATCCAAAGCTATTGAGGAAATTGACTGTACTGGTGATGAAGTAATTAATGAAGCCAATTTGTGAGTTGTATAGCCACTGCCAGACCAGGGCAATACCCACAACAGCGGCGATGCTCGGCACGAAGTAAGCCGAACGAAAAAATTTCATACCCCGCAGCTTGGAGTTGAGTAAGTTGGCCAGGAAAAGTGCAGGAATGACTGCCAGGGGCACAACCAGGATGACATATTGAATCGTATTTTTTAATGATAGCCAGAATAATTTGTCTTCGGCACCAATGAGATAGTTTTGGCCAAAGATCGAGAAGCGGGCCAGTTCATCATAAATGGAAACATCAATCACTTCACGGCCTAACTGATCGGGCGACGCCAGGTTGGCCAGTGTCAAGTTGAACAAGGCGGCATAATTATCAAGGCCAATCCAATCCCGCGTGCCAAAGGCATCCCAATTGGTAAAACTGAAATATAGGGAGAGCAGCAAAGGACCGGCGAAAAAGAGTAGGAAGCCTATCAGATTGGGGGACAAAAAGAGATAGCCGCTGAGCATTTCTCCATCCTCGATAGTTGATCCCATCGCCTGGGCCATTGGCTGACGCCACATCGCCCAGAACATAACGCCGACCAAGACCAGCAGAACCGTCAGCAGGATCGGCTGCAATTCTGTGTAGGTTTGAGCCAGGTCCCGAAAACCAGAGAGGATGCCAATAGAATAGAGTAATCCGGCCAGTCCAACCAGGATGATGATCCGGCCTACCCTTATCAACCACCGCTGGGTTGATCCGCCTTCATACCGCCCGGCCAGTGAGCTACTGGCGTACCAACCTAGCAAGATGACTACCAGGAAAGGCAGTCCATTGATAAAGGTATTGGCTAGAGAATCCAAGCCAATAAAGACGCCCCAGGTTGTGAGCAAGAGAATCAAAGTAGCAATGATCAGCACATAGTTAATGCCCAATGAGAGCAGTCTGCCCCTCCGGTCACGGCGGCTGACCAATACGGAGGCCGCAGCGCTGCTCACGGCAATCAATGCCATTGCCAGGCTAATGATGATTCTCAACCATTGGTTGAGTTCTTGTCCGGCACCCGACCAAAGGGTGACAATGGCTCCAATCCCGGCTACGCTCAACAGGGCATGCCAGATCGTCACGATGACCAGCCAGAGTTCGACGCCCGTCAGCCCGCCTTCTTGCTTCATATCGGCCGTTGTTGCACCCATCCTTTACCTCCGTGGCCCCCCACTCTAGTCAGTTTTTGAGTAGACAGTGGACAGTCGGCAGTGGACAGTGGACAGTGATCAGTGGGCAGTGTTCAATTCATTCTATCCACTACCCACCTCTACCGATTACTGTCCTACTGATTACTGTCTACTGATTACTCTCCTACTGATCACTGTCTACTGATTAAATGCCTTGTTGGCTTCATCGCAGATCGTAGCTGCGTATTGGTCTATCGTCGTTTCACCATTGAGGACAGAAGCGACGGCCGGACCCATGATAGCATCAAACTCCGGCCAACTGCCGGCCCACAACGGACCTTCCGTTGCCGGGTTCTCAGACAATCCGTCAATGAACGCCTGGTTGTTGTCCGGCGGGCTGAAAGTCAAGAAAGCATCAATCGCTTCCTCACTGACCCGGCTGGGGATGTTGGCCCCCAACTCGGAGATTGTGGCTTGCGTTTCAGCGCTGGTCAGCGCTTGCACCAACTGCCATGCTTCTTCCGGGTGCTCTGTGTCGGCATTGACCACGTAAGCGCCCCAGAACAGCCAGTTGCTCGGACCGGCCGGTCCATCAGGCAGCTTGACCACATCCCAGTTGAAGTCGGCGCTGGAACGGGTTCCCGGGGTGGCCCAGCGGCCGTTCTGGAACATGCCCACATTGCCGGCCAGGAACGGCGGCTCACTGTCTTCGCCATAAGGCACAGCCACATCAAAATCCTGGTAGATACGCTGCTCAAACGCCAGACCGGCCAGCGATTCTTCCGTGTCCAGGGCACAGGCGGTGCGGTTCTCATTGAAGAATCCGCCACCGGCAGCATTGATCCAGTAACCATATGGACCCCACCAGGCATTCTGGCCGTAACCCTTAATCTCGTCACCCAAGGAGTCAATGGCCGTGGCCACTTCAATGAAGGCATCCCAATCCCATTCCCCATTGGCTGCCAGCTCGCGCGGGTCCGGCGCGCCCGATTCGGCCAGCAGGTCCAGGTTCAGATACAGGGCAAAGGCCGACACATCACGCGGTAGACCCCAGAGCACACCATCATTTTCTGCTGTTTCCGGATTGAAGGTCAAATGGAACATCGGTCCGGGATAGAATAGATCGTCGGAGTAGCCGTCCGTACCGTCGGCCAGATCGCGCATGTTGAGCAGCAAACCGCGCTGCACGAAGTCGGCCACGTCCGTACCGGGAATCCAGAACACATCCGGCGCCGTGCCCGCGCCCAACTCCGTCTTCAACACATCTTGATAGCTGGAGGTTTCACTGCCGCCCGGCTCATATTCCAGGGTGACACCGGGAATGTCAATGTTATCACTCACCGACTGGTAAACATCAATCTCAGCCTGGTTGTCCGGCCGTGTCCGCCAGCGTAATGTAACTGCTTCCCCTTCCGGCTCAGCTTCCTCCTCCTCAGCAGGTGGTGCGGCCGCTTCAGCACCCTCAGTAAACGCTTTATTAGCCTCATCACAAATGGTGGCCGCATAATCCTCAATTGTTGTTTCACCATTAAGGACAGAAGCGACGGCCGGACCCATGATAGCATCAAACTCCGGCCAACTGCCGGCCCACAACGGACCTTCCGTTGCCGGGATC
>JANQGC010000287.1 GCA_028277515.1 Anaerolineae bacterium | reverse complement strand
GCCATCGGATCGCTGGTGCCAGTGATAGCGGCCATTCATCCCATTGTTGCCGGAACACGGGTTACAGTGCGCGAAGCGATTAGCAGCAATGGCGGCAAGCAAAGCTACGTTGGTGAAGGATTTATCGACCGGCTGCTGCAGCGATTGCCGTGGATCTCGCGCCCGTTGATGCTCTCGTTACGCAATACCTTTCGCCGCAAAGGAAGGCTGGCTTTAACCCTGGTAACCCTCACCATAGCCGGGGCCATCTTTATCTCAGTCTTTAGCGTACGAGATTCATTGATGGTTTCCCTGGACCGGCTGCTGACCTACTGGCAATACGATGTCGATATTGAATTGCAGGATAACTATCGCGATAAAAGAATCCAAGTAGCGCTCTCACAAGTTCCAGGCGTTACCCAGGTAGAAAGTTGGGGATTTTATCAAGTCAGACGCTTGCGACCTGACGATCGCCACAGCAAAGATTACACTATCGTGGCGCCGTATGCCGATACAGAAATGATTAACCCCATCATGCAAGAAGGGCGCTGGCTTACGACAGACGATACGAACGCACTGGTCGTTAATACGGACCTGCTCAAAAAAGAACCTGATTTAAACGTAGGGGATGAAGTTGTCCTCAAGTTTGGCCAGCGCAAAACGCGCTGGCAAGTAGTCGGGGTTGTGCAAGGATTAATGGCCGAACCGTTATTGTATGCCAATTATCCTTATGCCGCTTATGCTGCACGGCAGGTAGGCAAGGCAGCCACTGTTCAGGTTTCTACCAATGCTGAAGATACAACCGCACAAAAAAGGATCGCCCAGCAAATCGAAAAGGCGTTGGACCGCGCCGGGATCAAGGTGTCACAAACGTCTGTGGTCGATGATTTACGCGAGGCGATGATTTCCGGCTTCAACTTCATCATTCGGTTGTTGCTGTCGATGGCCGTGGTCCTGGCCATCGTGGGCGGCCTGGGACTATCGGGCACGATGAGTTTGAATGTGCTAGAGCGAGTCCGTGAAATCGGCGTGATGCGGGCCATTGGCGCCTCTGATCGTTCCATCTACCAACTGGTCTTGGTCGAAGGGGTCATGATTGGGTTGCTGAGTTGGCTGGCGGCTACCGCACTAGCCTTGCCGGTCGGCCTGTATGCCAGCAAATTGATTGGGATCAGACTGATGCAAATGCCACTGAAATTTACATTTTCCGTCAGTGGCATCTTGATCTGGTTTGTGATTGTCGTCATTGTCGCCACTATAGCCAGTTATTGGCCCGCACGTGGCGCGTCCCGGCTGACCGTTCGAGAGGTATTGGCTTATGAATAAGCAATCTCCCGATTCAATTCTATCGAATTTCTCTGGCTAAAGGCTATGTCTATGAATACCCAAACTCAGCTCATGCAAACAGAATCCATGATAACAACACCAACTATCACCTTGTGGGACATATTTCGTCGTTTCAAGAAGAGAATATCACTGACACTGTTCCTGGTTGTCGCTGAGTCTCTCCTCGATCTGCTCTTTCCTTTGTTGATCGGTTATGCCATCAACGGCTTGCTGAACCAAAGTTATGCAGGTATAGCTGCGCTGGGCGGGCTGGGTGTTCTGACCCTGCTGGTAGGCAGTGGCCGACGATTTTACGACACACGCGCCTACGCTAGTATATACACCACGCTTTCCACAGAGATGGTCGCTCGTGAGCAGGATAAGAAAAACTCCATTTCCATGATTTCTGCGCGTGCCTCTTTGTTGACGGAGTTTGTAGAGTTCATGGAGAACTCCATGCCTTTGATCGTAACCAGCGTGATCGGACTGGTCGGCATATTGGTGATCATCTTTGCCCTTAACCTGTCCGTGTTTTGGGCGAGTATTGCCTTGTTTGCGCTCATGATTTTGGTCTATCTGTTGAGCGGGCGACGGAACTTCCGCTACAACAAAGCGTACAATGATGAACTGGAAAATCAGGTCAACTCCCTCTCTACGCAGGATATGGGCGTCATCGGTAAACATTTTAAGACGGTAATGCACTGGAATATCAAGCTGTCTGATCTGGAAACGATCAATTATGCTCTGATTTGGTTGGGCATTATCGGCTTGTTAGTCTATGCGCCTATTGCGGTGATTGGCAGCGGCGTGACCAATTACGGCCTCGTCTTTTCGGTCTTGATTTATGTCTTTCAGTATGTTGAAAGCATGGTCTCACTGCCTTACTTCATTCAACAAGTGATCCGGTTGCAAGAGATTTCGGGGCGGTTGGGCGTATAGACAAGGATTATTCAACAACTTCTCAACCATACTCGATATTTTGACGGTCTGCCGTGGCTTTCCTGTCGCCAACATCTGCTTACGCTGTTTATCAAGGCTGAAGACAACTAACATCGCGAAAATGATAGATCTACATCAAATCTTCATAACTTCTATACAAAATCTAAACATATTCACATTACTATAAAACGGAGAGACACAGAAGCGCCTTTCACATCGATTTAGGCGCTAACAAAATGAGATCGACAAGAAGTATCGATAGGGCCGAAGGCCCTTTTTGCGCCGTCGTCCCGTATGACAGTTGCGGGCGCAAATGTGTAATATCTGAAAAGGAGAAACCTTGAAGAAGAATTCATTAATACGCATTAGCATGTTTGTATTAGTGATCACTGTTTTATCGGCTTGGAACAGTTTTTCCCCTATGGTTAATACAGTGGCAAATGCAGAACGTGCTGATTCCTCATCGGAGGAAACTTTGTCCTCAGATGCGGCATTCTCGACTCAGGAGAATTCGCTCCCCATAAATGAAAATGAAATCATCAAATCTGAGCAGAATCAACCGAATGAAGTTGATGTTTCAAACGATTACATCTTGTTTTCCCCGATGGGATCAAAAGAAACGTATCTGATGAACCGGGATGGCTTGGCCGTCTATACCTGGGAAGCACCTGGGAATTCAGCTTATCTTCTGGAAAATGGCAATCTGTTACGCACGGGAAATATTATTGCTGAAGGTGGGAAATCTGGCGGATATGTTGAAGAAATAGCCCCCGATCAATCGGTGGTTTGGTCGTTCGAGTATGACCGAGAGCAGGGATCACTACACCATGATATTGAGCCAATGCCAAATGGCAATATTCTGATGATCGCTGGGGAAACTAAAACACAAAATGAAGCCATTGAAGCTGGTCGTGATCCAAGATCTGTTGGTGAAGAAGGATTGCGCCCTGATCACATCATCGAATTAGACCCCCGCACAAATGAGATCGTGTGGGAGTGGCATGTCTGGGATCATCTGATTCAGGATTATGATGCAACCAAAGAAAACTTCGGCGTTGTGGCCGACCATCCGGACTTGATCAATCTCAATTATGTTCGAGGCAAATCTGATAATCCCGATTGGAACCATATGAATTCGATTGCTTATCATGCGGAACTCGATCAAATCATGATCAGTGTCCATAGTTTTAGCGAAATCTGGATTATTGATCACAGTACAACCATAGAGGAAGCAGCCGGACATACGGGGGGCAACAGCGGCAAAGGCGGGGATCTGCTCTATCGTTGGGGAAATCCGCAAACTTACGATGCGGGAGACTCATCGGAGCAGCAATTATTTGTTCAACATGACGCGCGCTGGATACCAGAAGGCTATCCTGGCGAAGGCAACATTCTAGTATTCAACAATGGGAGAGGGCGAGATGGAGGTCTATATTCCTCGGTTGATGAAATTGCCCCCCCACTGGATGAGTCCGGCAATTATCGTTTAATCCCAGGAGAAGCTTTCGGCCCAAAAGTGCCTATCTGGAGCTATGTAGCCGATAACCCAGCCGATTTCTATTCTCAAAACATCTCTGGGGCTCATCGACTCCCGAATGGGAATACGCTCATTTGCAGTGGCGCGCCTGGGATCTTCTATGAGGTAACACCGGAAATGAACCTGGTGTGGCATTTCGAATATGGCAGCCCCGTTTTCAGGATTTCTGGTTTCTCGGTTGATTTTTCTGGGGTCACTGCCCTGGATTTGCATCCCCCAGTTCAAATTGAAAAAATCGACAAAAGGAGAGCTTAGAATTTTGATTGGCCATCCAACTCATTGCTGTCATTCGCATATGGATTCCCTGCTACTAGTACATCCCGGCATAAATAAGGCGCTAGTTTTTTAGCCTTTGCCACTCGAGTAAGAGAGCCTTATTTACTGCCGTGGTATGTACGCCGAAC
>JANQGC010000093.1 GCA_028277515.1 Anaerolineae bacterium | reverse complement strand
GACTTCAACCCTGAAGTAGAAGCTAAGGCTGCCAACCCCGGCCGTTGCAGTTGATTCAAGACAGATAATCCATCAATGACAAGCCGGCGATTTTCGCCTTGTAGCGGTGCGAGATCGGCGACCGTGCCAATGGCTACCAGATCGAGATATTGTTTAACAGCCCCGGCATCCTCTTCGCATAATTCAAGGTAAAGGGCCTGGGCCAATTTGTAAGCAATTCCCACACCGGCTAACATCTTCTCCGGATACTTGGAATCCGGCCTCTTTGGATTTATCACTGCGAGAGCATCCGGTGGTTTGTCACCCAGGCTGTGATGATCAGTCACAATCACATCCAATCCAATTGAGTTCGCGTATTCGATTTCCCTAAATCCTCGAATCCCACAATCAACGGTAATCACAAGCGAGGCGCTTAATTCTTTTAACTTTTTGAGGGCCGTCTTATTTAGCCCATATCCTTCCTCAAAGCGGTTAGGAATATACGGCCGAACTTGTCCCCGCTCCACTCCCAGCCCGCGCAAAGCCTGGGTCAGCAAAACAGTGGATGTGACACCGTCTGCATCAAAATCGCCATAGACGATGATCATTTCATCATCTTGAATGGCCTGGCGAATACGCGCCACTGCCTTGTCCATATCCGGCAGCAAGAAAGGGTCAGTGCTCTCTAAATATCGTCCTTCAAGGAACGCTTGAATGTGCCCGGCATCAGTGAATCCGCGATTATATAAAGTTTGCAGAAGCGTTGGATGATAATGATTGAGGCTACTTTGAAATTGCGTCGGGACAGGAGGGGCAATTTGCCATTTATTCTCACGAATACCTTCCGGACGCTTCATCATGAGGCAATGTTAGCACGGTTTAAATAAATCGTAAAACCGGCAAAGACGAAAAAAATCTAACATTTTTACGATTTTATTTCCATTTGTGGAGGCTCGAACAATCCTTTCTTCACCGAAATCCAGGCCATGAGAATAGGAAGTAAAAAGGTGAATGGAACACCAACTAGATGGGCCGTTGTCTGGCTGCCTTGCAACAATTCAATTCGCATATGGCCATAAATTAAAACCGACAATTGAGATGTGAGCAGAAACCAAAAACCGAAATATAAACGATAATCGGCCGTTCGCGACTGATTCCCCTTGGCGCTATCCAGTAATAACCAGGGGAAAGGCCAGGCAGCATACCAAATCCGGTAATTTAAAGCCTGGACAATATAGGCGAAGAAGATATCGGCCGTTCCGCGTATGATTGATCGCCCTCGCCAGGTTCGCCAAAGAAGCCATAATGTAAACCCCATGAATAAAATAACAAGGAATGTGGTCCAGCTTGAAATCACGTCTCGCGTAAGCGAGAGACCCAGTTCCTGGGCCGCCAACAAACCAACAACCGCAGGAGAAAAGCCTCCCCCGGCTCCTGCTTCGCGGAGCAATCTTTGAATAAGATCCCATGCCGATCCAAATGGCAGAAAAAACATAAAAATCAAGAACCCGCTCCCGGCAGAGGCCAGGAAAATGAACCGGAGACGTTCAGTCCAAGTTTTTTTTTCACGCAATAATCCAATAAATATGATGGGCAGAGCGAGTGCCCCAATCGGTTTAGATAACGCCCCTAAAATCATGATCAAGAAACCTGGCAAAGAGTAACCAAGACTAATGACCAGAAAACCAAGCAATAACCAAAAAATCAAAACGATGTCATTGTGCCCGTCTATCATAAAAATGAACAAGAGCGCCGGGTTCCAGGCCCATAAAATTGTCAATCTTTTTCGCTGCTCAGCATTAATTAGGAAAAATTTCTCTCCTTTGGAATTCTGTCCTGCGCCCAAAAGATGCCATAAAACGATGGTGGTCCCCAGGAATGCTAAAAAGATAAATGCTTTAAATGCCAGCAGCCCTAACAACACATCATCCTCTGTAAAATAGGCGATCCCGCCTGCCGACATTTCCCATAATGGACCATACGGAGACGTCTCAGCCGCCCATTCCCCGGCCAAAGGTAAAAATGGATCCTCAGGAAACGCTGTTGGGGGAGCTGAAAAAGGGTTTTGTTCATAATAAACAGTAATCCGGCCACGAATCAAATAACGGTATATATCATTGGCATTTATGGGATAAACCATTAAAAGTGGCAGCGAAAATATGGTGGACACAATTAAAACTTCCGGCAGCTTCAATTCAAACTGAAGCGCCGGGAGCCGCCGGATGATTAAAATCAGCGAGGTAAATAACCCGGTAATCAGTAGCCCATATAATGCCCCCTGCCACAATGAAGGGGCAAAGGATCGAATATCTAATAAAGGAACGCGATCGGCATTAGGCCAAATCGGGAACCAAAAGGCAAAAATAATATATCCGACCAGGCTTAGTAGAATAAGCAGAGAGACTTGGCGGTCCGCCGGATGGGCAAGGATCCTTTTTAGAGATTGGGATTGGCTAACGCTCATGACCCTTAATCCGCTTAAAGTGAAACCAACCGGATTTCCAGGGCGGCTTATCTTCTACTTGCGTCACACCCAATTCCATATCTACCAACTCAAAACTCCGGCTAAAAAGATTGAGGAGAAAATCCAATGTGATCCAGCGCCGTTCATCTTCGTCGTCAACCGTCTCATCTCTCAAATGCACAAACAAGAGATAAGATCCGCCACCCTCAAGCAAACGTGCCAATCCGTTACGGTAAGATAAAAGCTGAGCCTCGGTTAATGAATGCATACATCCGATGTCTAATGCGAAATCATAAGGACCGTTCAAAAAATTCAGGTCTATGACTGAAGCCACATAGAACTTAACATCCTCCCCAACGCCTACTTCATTTGCCCTCTCCTGTGCAATCGCAATTGCCTTAGGCACGAAATCAATTCCATCGACCTGCCATCCATGCCGGGCCAGATAAATGCTCGATCGGCCGTATCCACAGCCCAAATCCAATGCTACCCCTGGCTCCACTTCTTCTACAAATGATATAAGCTCCGGTGGGGGCAGTTCATCATCCCACGGAATGGATTCATTTTCATATCGTTCGATAAAATCATTTCGCCTGTTTTGTTCATCCATATCGTAAATGTAAAAAATTGTGCATTCAAAACAACCTAGAAATAAGCCAACAAGCCTTTTTGTTAATCCCTGGCATTTTATCTAAATATCATTCAAAGCCAATGATCATCACCTGGTCATGATTCCCTATGTTATACTTAGCCATTATGCTTAACCGGGATCGCGTTCAAGAGGCAAGTCCAACAAGCTATGCGAGTTGGGCAGGGTATAGTCTGCGTTTTGGCGGTTTCGTCCTCTCTTTTTTTGTTATAGGGCTTGGTTTATTGTTTGACTTACGGATGCTCCTTATAGTCGGTTTAATTTTCCTGGCCGGTTCCATTTTCTTATTTATGGTAACGCGGTGGGCCACCAACCGGCTTTATGAGGATGACCAGTTAAGGATCATAGAAAAACTTTTTAGCATGAGCCAGGCTCAACCGGAAGATAAATTAGCCGTCATTGACCTGGGTATAAAGCGACCGGCGATTACATTGAGCCAATACTTAACAACCGGCCAGGTAATAGTCATTGATGTATTCAACCCACAGCTAACCAATGGAAGAGCATTGGCCGGCGCCAGGCGAAAAGCACCTTCGTTCCAATTTGATCCCCGGCTCGCTAAATTTGACGGCCGAATTGATCTGTTGCCCTTACCTGATAACAGCGTGTCCGCCGTTTTTATGCCACTCATTCTTTCCGAATTTTCCCAGCATGGCGATCGCCAAACTCTCATCAAGGAAGTTTTTCGCATCTTAAAACCCAACGGCCGTTTGCTCTGCGCCGAACAAAACAATACCTGGCGCAACTGGCTCTCCATTGGTCCCGAATCATCCAGGTTGCAGCCCTGGGCATACTGGCAAAAATTAATAACAGATGCCGGCTTTGAAATCGTCCGTCACGAAGAAATGCACAGCGTCACCTTGTGTTTCAGAGCAAATAAACCCTCTCCTTTCGCCGGAAAACAATTAGCCTTGAACCTATCATTTGACTCGTTTAAGACTTGAGCTGCATTTTTCTAAATGGTTTGTTTTAGAAGTGACAGTCACTTTGATTTAATCATTACCTCCAACATATTGCCTTTAAGTGACTGTCACTTAATTGAGCGCCAGACATGAACAAAAAGATGAAAAGCATCCAATTAACCAAACCAGATGATATTAAAAATAATCCCCTTCAATTGCATGAAATTGAAACCCCTGAACCAGGACCGGAACAAATTCTCTTGAAGGTTAATCTTTGCGGCGTTTGTCACACGGATTTGCACACGGTTGAAGGAGAACTGAATATACCCCATCAACCGATAACGCCTGGGCATCAGGTCGTCGGCATTATAGAGCGTGTTGGCGAGGCAGTAAGCAAGCATAATGTGGGCGACCGTGTTGGCGTAGCCTGGCTGAACTGGACTTGCAGCAAATGTGAGTTCTGTCAAAGTGGTCTGGAAAATTTATGTCAAAATGCCCAATTTACAGGTCTTGATGCCGCTGGTGGATACAGTGAATACATGGCCGTCGACGAGCGTTTTGCATTCCCAATACCCGATGTATTTGTGGATTCACAGGCAGCCCCCTTGCTCTGTTCAGGCATTATCGGGTTCCGCTCGTTGCGCCTGAGTGGGATTCAGCCGGGAGAGAAACTGGGATTATATGGATTTGGCTCCAGCGCCCACCTGGTCATACAGGTTGCCCGGTATTGGGACTGCGAGGTGTTTGTTTTTACACGCAGCCCAGATCACCGGGAGCATGCAAGAGAACTGGGAGCTGTTTGGACCGGTGAAGCGCAGGACAAACCTCCAGCCCGACTCAATGCCTCTATCACCTTTGCCCCAGCAGGCTGGATTATTCCCCATGCCCTGAGTCATTTGGTTCCAGGGGGAACGCTGGCTATCAATGCCATTCACATGAGTCCTATACCCGAACTGCCATATCAGCTCATTTACGATGAGCGGACTTTGCGCAGTGTCGCCAATTTTACCAAGCAAGATGCCCGGGACTTTTTACAGATCGCGGCTGAGATACCTATTAAGAGTGATGTCCAGATTTTTCCAATGCAAGAAGCAAATGCGGTCTTACAAAAGTTGAAGGCAAGTGAAATTCGGGGCACTGCAATCTTAAGTTGGCAAGAAGGGTCTTGATTTGATGCATGACCTCAACCTGAAGTAAAATAAAAATCTCTTATTCATTGTTGAAGTAAACGGAGCAAGGATAGATTTTGGTTCACTTTGAATCAAAGGTCCAAGGAAGGGGCCGATTAAAGCCAGACGGCGCGTTGTTTTTAGGCGGCCGTTTCTGGTTTAGCCTCGCTCTATCGGCTCTTCTCTTTTGGTTGTTGTTTCACTATGTTGTGCGCCCTGAGTGGATTCGCAATCTTCCCCAATTATTGTCTGAATCGATTCTCCTGATGGAAATGGCTTCGGTGCTAACCTTGGGCAGTCTGGCTATCGTTGGCTATTTTCGCATGCACCGAAAAAAGAAGGTCAATACAAAGGTCACAATTGATCAACTTTATGCTTTATCTCCTGCAGAATTCGAGCGATATGTCGCTTCTTTGTTTAAGAGAAAAGGATATCGGGTCAAAATTCGTGGCCGGAAAGGTGACCGGGGTGTTGACTTAGAACTCACCCGCTCAGATGGCCGGGGTGCTATTGTTCAGTGCAAACGGTACCGGCATACCATTGGTCCGGACATCGTGCGCGAATTGTTTGGCACTATGGTACACGAACGAGTCCATCACGCTTTTTTAGTGACCACAGCTGAGATTTCCGATGCCGCTAGAGAATGGGCAAAAACCAAGCCGATAACATTAATCCCCGGCTCTTCCCTGGTGAAAATTGCCAATTCCCTCCATGATATTTGATTAATTTTTTTGCTTTGCCGATCGACCTGTCTCATACTCCTCTCAGCATAAACAGCGGTTTGTTAACCTAAATCATAGATTTGACATTTAGACTACAAGCATGAATAGATCTTTTAGACTTCTCACCATACGCGGAATTGATCTCCGCCTTCATATTACATTCCCGCTTATTCTAGCGTGGGCCGCTTTGCAATTCGGTCTCTTATTTGGCACTGTGAACGGGGCCATATTTGGGATTGTAGCCGTTTCCCTGCTGTTTGTTTTGGTGACGCTACATGAGTTAGGCCATAGTTTTGCCGCGATGGCGTATGGAGTGCCGGTCAAACAAATCATTCTAACCCCCATCGGAGGCGTCGCCCAACTCGCGCGCATGCCTGATAAACCTATTCAAGAACTGGTGGTGGCCATCGCCGGACCGGCAGTCAACATATTTATTGCATTCATAATGGCTGCCCTGGCTTTCGCTTATGGGATCAGTATATCTACGCTATTTAGCACGTTTGGTGCATTAGCGGGTACAACACTACTCACTCTTTATTCTTACATATTTGTATCCAATATTTTCTTGGCGGTCTTCAACCTATTGCCTGCCTTCCCTATGGATGGAGGTCGTATACTCCGCGCGCTCCTGGCGCTGCGAATCGATTATGCGCGGGCAACACGAATTGCAGCGGGCGTTGGCCGTGTCCTGGCTGTCGGATTAGGTATTTTTGGTCTGCTCAATGGAAATATCTTCATGATGTTCATCGCCTTTTTCATCTTTGGCGCCGCGGCCCAGGAATCTAATGTGACCCAAATACGCCATCATCTGCAAGGTTACACGGTACAACAAGCGTATACGACAACTTCTTATCGCTTAGAATCTCACTACACCTTACAGCAGGCAGCGAATATGATGACCTACACCGGTCAAAAAGATTTTGCGGTCGTGTCCGCAGATCAATTCGTTGGCTTCCTATCTTCTGCAGTCTTGCGAGAAGCCATGCGGTCCAACCCGCCCCATACCTCAATTTCAACGGTTATGAAGCGCAATGTTGATCCGGTTTCACCAACAACAGATCTCTTCAGCGTACAGCAGCGATTCATCAAAGAAGAAGCCAACGCCTTACCTGTTACTTCACAAAGCGGCCGACTATTAGGCATCATTACCCGCCAGCATATTGCTGAGTTATATCGAATGGTGCAATCAAAACCACCCATAATTTCCAACCCCCAATCAGCATAGCCGGCAAAACCGGTAAAATCTCCAGCCCCCAGGTCTAAAGGCCTGGGGGCTTTTTTATATGTGGTCTGGAATACTAATTATTCCTACAATTAACCTATGCCCTCAGCACCATTTAAACCTGATTCACTTGTCATTTATAAACAAAAACCAGCTCGTATTTTAAAACGAGTGGGTAAAAAGCTGGCTATTAGCACTATAGATGGCGGCGTAATCAATGTTCGGCCGAAAGATATTCTCTTTCTGCATCCCGGTCCGGTTAACAATTTATCCAACCTTTCCACGCCTGCCGGCGAAATCGAAATTGCCTGGGAACTTTTATCAGGTGAAACAACCAGTCTTAAGGACCTTGCCGAATTGGCATTTGACACATTCACGCCATCAACAGCCCTTGCCACATGGCAATTGATTGAAGATGGCCTTTATTTTAGTGGCACTCCCTCTGAAGTCACGGTCCGAACAGCCCAAGAAGTTGAAGAAGAAAAGCGGGCCAGGGAATTGAAAGCGGCCGAGCAATTAGCCTGGGAGTCCTTTCTAAAGCGAGCCGGCGAACGCCAATTTACATCGGAAGACCAGGACTATTTACAAGACATCATCGATCTAGCCGAAGGCCGGCGAGATAAAAGCCGCGTATTGCAATCCCTTGGACAGGCGCAAACAAGCGAAAATGCCCATGCTTTCCTCCTAAAAACAGGTGTCTGGACAGCAGCCATCAATCCTTATCCTCGCCGGGCGGGGCTGCCGCTAACCTCGTCGAACGCTCCTCTTGGACGTTTAGAACAAGAGCGGCGACGCGATTTAACCCATTTATCTGCGTTTGCCATCGACGATGCCGACAGCCAGGACCCTGATGATGCATTGAGCTGGGAGGACGGCCGTTTGTGGGTCCATATTGCAGACGCCGGCGCATTGGTCGCTCCCGAAAGTCCGGCCGATATTGAGGCGCGGGCGAGAGGCGCCAATCTTTATTTACCGGAAGGACCTGTTTTCATGCTCCCACCACAAGCAACTCAGACGTTGGCACTTGGGCTTAAAGATACTTCACCAGCACTATCATTTGGTTTTTATATCGACAAAGGTGGTCAAATTAGTGATTTAGAAATTGTGTCAAGCTGGGTCCGGGTAACACGGCTAAGCTACCAGGAAACCGAAAAATATATAGCAGACCACCCCTTCAGCCATTTGCAAAAGGCCGCCAATATTTACCAGGAGCGACGCAGGGAAGATGGCGCCATTGCTATCGATCTCCCAGAAGTGAAAGTCCGCCTTAATAATCATGCGGTTGAAATAACGCCTTTGCCAAATATTAGAAGCCGAGACCTTGTCCGTGATGCCATGTTGATGACCGGCGAAGCAGTCGCTAAATTTTGCCAGGAAAATGACATTCCCATCCCTTACACAACACAAGATGCCCCATCAGATAAACTTCCGGAAGGCAACAAACCATCGGACATGTTTGCCACCCGAAAACTGCTGAAACCAAGTCAAAAAAGTCTTTCACCTGATAAACACCATGGATTGGGAATGGATAAATATGTGCAAGCTACAAGTCCCCTGCGTCGTTATCTTGACTTGGTCGTTCACCAACAACTGCGAGCATATATAAAGGGTCGTCAATTGATGAGCGAACAGGATGTTACAAACTTGATCGGCTCATCCTATTCGGCAATTCGTGATATTCGGTTTGTTGAAAGGAGATCAAACCAGCATTGGACTTGCGTTTATCTACTAAACCATCCTGATTGGAACGGAGAAGGGATCATTGTTGAAAAACGGGGCAAGCGAATGATTGTCTTGCTGCCTCAATTAGGGCTGGAAACCAGTTTATACAGTTCCAAAGACTCGCCGTTGGACAGCACCATACATTTGGCTGTTACCGGGGTCGACCTTGTAAATTTGAAACCAAGTTTTCAAATAATAAAGAGTAAAGTCTAAAAAATGGTTACCAAACCTGAAGAAGTCGCTTATGCCGTCCTATTTTTAGCATCTGAGGGTTCCCAATTCATGACCGGAGCTATCATTGACGTCAACGGAGCCTCATATCTACGGACATGAAAATAATGGTATTAACTGCTTAAACCGTTTTATTGAGTAACCCGACTCCACCTTATTGCGTCAACTGGCAAATTTTGTTAGTAAGGCTATAATTTGGCCACCTTAGGGTGCTTAGCTCAGTTGGTTAGAGCGCTTCGTTTACACCGAAGAGGCCGGGGGTTCGAGTCCCTCAGCGCCCACAAATGCTTTTTGATAACAGCCTATCTAGTGATATAATTCCTTCGTGACAAATTGCACAACCCATCTACTAATAAAATGATGTTGAACGGAGAGGTTCATCCTTATTTGGGGATGGAAGGAAAAATTTTGACTAACATACTGAGGAGAATAGCCTTATGGCAAGTCAAGCAGCAAGCTTAAATGAGGCTGGGAGCGGCGTATCAAGGCGTGAATTTCTATATTATATTTGGGGCGCTTCCATCGCCCTGCTGACGCTTCAGGGAACCGGACTCTTAATTTGGACATTAATTCCTCGCTTTCGAGAGGGTGAATTCGGTGGTAGATTTACGATTCCTGTCGCATCTTTGCCGGTTGATAATGACCCACCACAAAATTTCGCCGATGGTCGCTTTTGGCTCGCTTCACTCAACACCAATGATCCCAATGATTTAATGTATCTGGCACCTGATGAAACTGAACCGATAGTAGGCACTGTGGCAATCTACAAAGTATGCACGCACCTCGGCTGTATTTATTCCTGGACACCAGCGAACAATCGGTTTGAATGTCCGTGTCACGGCTCCAAATACCGTCTGGATGGCCGGCGTATCGAAGCACCTGCCCCACGGGATTTAGACCGCTTCAAGATGTTTGCCCTGGCTGAAGATAAAGTGACTGTTTTAGCGGAGTCAGAAACGTCAGATAATTTCTTTGCGCCGATGCAAATTCCGGATGGTACAGCTTTTCTCAGTATCGACACCGGCGACCGGCTGCAAGGTCCATCAGAAACACTGCTTTGTAGTTTCACGGGCAACTGTCCATAACCCTCATCACCTGAAGGAGTGAGTAGATGACCACCTTTGTTGATCAAGTTCGAGAACTGGGTATTAAACAAGCCGTAATTGTTAAAAGCGATGAGGTTGTCGAACGCCTTACCGCTGGGATGAACATATCCGATATTCGTGCGGCATTGAGGGGAGATGAGCCACGCCGACCCAATCCCCGTTTGCGGCCGCATGCAGACGCTTTCTGGCTGCATATCCGGCCTAGTTTCTACCACACAGAAGTCACAAATATTTATCCGACCTTTCGCATGGGTTGGTTGTCCACCTTTATGTTTGTTTGGGAAACGATCACAGGCATCGTTTTGATGATTTTTTATACACCCAGCCCTCTGATCGCCTATTCCAATATGTGGAATATTCTCAGCAATGTTCCATTAGGGCAGCTTTTCCGCAATATGCACCGCCTGGGGGCTGAAGTGATGGTTCTCGTCGTTGCCCTGCACATGCTGCGAACCTTTATGACCGGAAGCTACAAGAAACCGCGCCAATTCACCTGGGCGACAGGTATGTTATTGCTTGTCCTCACCTTGCTTTTGAGCTTTAGTGGCTATCTTCTGCCCTGGGACCAATTGGCTTATTGGGCTTTAACAGTGTTCCTTAGTGGCGCCGAATCCGCTCCGGCACCGGCCGTCGTTAATTCAAACATCCTTTTGATCTTGCAGGGAGGTCCGGCACTCGGCGCTTCCGGTCTACTTCGATGGTACCTCTTCCATGTTCTTTTGCTTCCGCTTCTATTAGGTATATTCTTTTTTGTACACTACTACAAAGTCGTATTGCACGGCCTATCCCTACCTCCCGGTCGGGAAGAAATCGGAGAAGATACGGCGAAGCGTGTTCCCCGCACCGAACGAACTTATTTTACACCGGACATTCTGACTAGCGAGCTTATGTGGACGGCTTTGTTGACCCTGTTCCTTGTTGCCGGATCACTCTGGTTATGGGATGCGCCCTTAGAGACGCATGCTGATCCGGTCGTTACACCACTACACGTTGTAGCCCCCTGGTATCTTTCCTGGTCTCAAGGTTGGCTCAAATTAGCCGATAAAACGCTGGTCGTCGGTTTTATCCCGTTGTTGATGGTAGCGTTCTTCGTCATGCCCTACTTTGAGGTTGGGAAAAGCCGTCGCTATGCTGACCGTCGTGTGGGTTTCACGGTTGCCATGTTATTCATCGCTTTCATGCTCGTTTCAAATTGGATGGGAACCCCTGAATACCGTGTTGAAAGTTCCCCCGACCGCGAAGTTTCTATTGAAGTTTTGCCTGAGGAAGGAGCCAGTGAAATGATGGCTGTCCCCTTTGAACAAATGACTCCCGGCTCTTATTTGCCCGGTCAAGTCGTGCCCAACAGCCCTCATTTTACCGAAGCATTGGCCGGATATGAAGAAGCCTTAAGCAAGCATAGCTGCACCGTGGACGGCAAAAATCCTGACCTTCGGCCATGCAAAATTGAAACTTTAGAATCCGGCGAATTGAGATATTTAGTGGGTATTAACAATAAGGAAGCAATGCCTGATCCCTATTCCGAGCTGCAGGTTCGGGAGGCACAAGAAGGGTTACTGGAATTAAGGCTATTTTATGAGATCGCAGATCCGAATAACCCCAATGAAATCCTGGATATTTCCGATGACTGGGTGAAATATAAACACATTGATTCTAACTACGCTGAAGAATGTACCTTCGTCAACAAATGCTAGCTGTTGGGGCAATTAAAGATACCATCTTTGTATTAAGGAAGTAGAGAATGCAGGTTAAGATTATCATTGGAACGGTAGCTTTTATGATCAGTATGATGGTCTTTGGCTACGCGGCTTTAAGAGAACAAGCGCGATTGGATAGGTTTACTGCTGCACGCATAGGGCGAGAAATTGAAGTCGGTGCTCATTTATATGAAGCAAACTGTGCCACATGTCATGGCGAAGAAGGTAAAGCTGAAGAATGCTTTGATGCCGGCTCTGGTGAACCGATTGGGTGCCAGGGTTTGCCCTTAAACTATTCCCCTTTGCTCTGTGGAGACGTTCCCCTGCGATTGGAAGCCTTGAATTGGGAAGGCTCAAAAGAAGCCTACATTAATTCTACTATCGCTAGCGGCCGTGCAGGAACCGTCATGCCTACCTGGGGCGAGCAGTATGGTGGACCCCTCCGGAACGATCAAGTTAATAATCTTACCCAATTCGTTTTGAATTGGGATACCGAAGAACTCTGTTCAACACCCATCGTGGTATTTGATTGGCCGGAAACATACGAAGCATTTGTCGTCGATTATCCCGATAGCGATCCGGTCATTGGTGAAGAACTATACACAATAACCTACGGCTGCGCCGCCTGTCATGGCAATATGGATGATGAATCCAGCGCTTTAGTTGGTCCCTGGTTAGGAGACATCAGTGAAAGAGGTGGCGATATTGTTGAGGGACAATCGGCCGACGAGTATGTATACGAATCGATCCTCGATCCAAGTGCTCACATTTCTGAACAGTGCCCCACAGGGCCATGTGCAGGCCCCCCAAGCGCGATGCCTAGCAATTTTGGGCTGCGAATGGGTGAAAACCCGCAAGATCTGAAGGATGTTATGTCCTTTATTCTTGGAGAATAGAACCAGGAAGGACAAAGCTCACACAAAACGAAAGGCGTTTCCCAAACCAGGAAACGCCTTTTTTATACCAAAAACCCGTACGATTATTACTTTGGAATTATAAAGATCGAGTTGTCTTATACGCTTATCGTCAAACTTGTTTCAATTCGGTTCCACAATTTCGGCAAAAGCGGTCTCCCTTTTCCGCCTTCGTTCCACATTCATGGCAAAACTTCGCGCCCTCATTGTTGTTTCGCGAACGTGGGTTTGGTTTCAAAGGCTTTTGTGATTTCCTTCCTCTTCTACCCCTCCCGGTGCTCTCTGCATGGCGCGTAGCGGCGATCCAGATAATAATACCTATCGGGATTAAGAGAACTAAACCTCCCAACAAATAAAGCCAATTGACAGAATTATCAGACCTGGCCTGGTTTTCCGGCTGAGAAACAACAGGCGCTTGCGGCACAGGCGTTCTTTGTCCGGCCGTTAATGCCAATCCGGAATTATACTGGAAGGACAGCTCATACATCGACCCTGCCGGCACAGATCGGGAAGGAATACCATGATAGATCAAACCATCCGTTGGATTGGTAACGCTGTTTTCCGCTGCAGGATCGCTTGAAAGTGACTCGGCACCCGCAGGTTGTTGTATTTCGGCCGCCATCTCACCCACATTCAGGTCGGATTCCCATTGAAAATTATATGAACGCACTTCCCCATCATCGTTATAAGGAACATAATATTCCACCCGGAATTGGGGGTCGGGCGTGATTAATGTTAATTGATCACCCACAATCTCAAATTGAGTATCAGCCATTCCCACTTCACTGTTAATTCTCGCGACAGCATTGACCTCAGCATTTGCCGGAAGTGGAATTGTGATTGCCGCCGGAAGTTCCGCACCGGCGGGCAATAAGCCAGTCATCAACACCAGAACGGCCGGTTCATCATAATCAGGCCAAAATGCAACGCGTAAATTCTCAATTGATGTGACAGGCGTTTGGGCTACTAATGGTGGTACAATCGTTAACAAACAAATAAATAGGACAAAAAAAACCAGTTTCTTCTTCAATAACATAAGGTAATAAACATTCAACTTCGTCCGCGAAGCCGGATACGATTCGCCCGGCAGGTTGGACAATCTAAATCACTGTAATCCCGCCCGCACGTGCGGCAGGTGCGCACCTCAATAGGTCTCTCATCGGACAGCGAGCCAAGCACAAGAACAAGTTCTTCACCTTCGTGGTTAGATAACCATTCCAACAATTTGTGCGAACCAACGGTCCACTGGCCATTTTCGTCCAGGCCAGCAATACCACTAAAAACATCCAAATCAATTTCCTGCGCAGCAGCAGCTAGTTTATATATTGCTGCCCGTCTCATTGCAGACATAGATCTCCCTCACAACTTCCCATACAGAAGGGTGAATAACTTGCTCCCACCTCATGATTTAATCTTGCTCAGCATATCAAACCATTGGCAATAGTATAATGCCAAGCTAAATGATGGCAAAAAAGAAGGGCATGGCTATTAAACGATCCTTATTTAGATGGTAGTTAGCTTCCTTCAAATACTAGAAAGGCAAGGATGAGGACTGCGGACGCCATGATCAAACCCCAGACCAATCCACTCACCTGAAATCCTACCCAATCCCAAACCAATACACCCAGGAACGCCCCTAAAGTTCGCCCCAACGCTCCCGCAGCGATAATTAATGACATGACCACTGCCCGTGCATGAGGAACCAGTTCAGTCATCAAGGGCACCCCTCCAACCACCGTTATCTCGAAACTAATGAAGATGATGAACAGCATAATTAGCGCCAGTTCCAGGCTGCTGCTTATGAAGGGAAGCAAGATGTAAGCCAGGGCATTGCAAATACCCGACGTGATAATCACTGGGCGTTTGCCAAATTTATCAACCGACCAACCCGCTACCGTTTCGCCGGTGATTTCTGCTCCCCCAATGACGGCCGCCGCCAATCCAAGTCCGGCCAGATTAAGTTGAAAACTCCCTTCCATCCAGGTGCCAAATACGATAAAAAGCATCTCATTGGCCAGCATCACCAAGGATGTATAAATAAAAGCAAAAATAACAACAGGATTCTGCCTCAAAAAGTGAAAGGTTCTAGACAAAGTAACACTGCTGCGAATATGCGTGACGGTATCAGGCAATGCTCGAACCAGAAACAGAATCGATCCCAGGCCAAGAACGCCTAACCACAAAAATGGTGATTTCCATCCCCAACGTTCAACGGCAAAAGCGACGGCCGGTGCTCCAAGTAAAAGACCAAATGCCCAGGCATATTCTGTGACAGCTATCGCTTTGCCACGTTGTTTATAAGCGACAGTATCACCCAGATAGGCCTGCATCGCCGGATCATAAATATTTTTAGCCAGGCCAATGAGAGCAAGGGTCACGCCCAAAATCCTATACTCGGGCCACACAACGACCAGCAAGCTAGCAAGCCCAAACAAGAGCATGCTTGAGGCCAGGACGATTTTTCGGCCGAACTGCTCTGAAAGATTGCCAAAAAAAGGGCTGAGAAAACCAGTTGCATTCCTAATGGTGATGAGACGTGTAATATCGGCCGTGTCCACTCCCAATCCCCTGGCCAACGCTGGCGCAAAAGGATAGATGACCCGGATTCCGATATTCAATAAAAATCTTGCTGTGGTTAGTGCGGCTAATTGAAATCTTAACTGTTTGCCATTTCTAGTTATTTTCACGGAGCAGGAGTTTATCTGAGAGCCTATGAGATTGCGAACGAAAAGCCCTTCGCTCACCCCTCAAATAATGTTAAAATCAATCCTTATGTCTGTAAATCAAGATAAACCACTAAGCAGCCAAGCAGTTGCCTCACGGGCATTGCTGGCCATTCTGCTGCCTTTATCCGCTGCGTTGGTTGCTAGTCTCCTCATTTCAAATATCGTTGATGTTGAAAGTTTGAGGTCTCAAGCCCGATCGGCCGTGCTTCTGAGCAGCATAGCCGTTGTATCCTGGATTTTGGGACTGCGTTGGTATGGCATATCCGGCCTGGGTCTGCGCGGTGGACGACCTCTTTACGCAGGAATCGGTTTTGCCGTATTAGGGTGGGTCATCTTTCTCCTCGCCCGCTTTTTTTTCGTCGACATATCAACATTAGGCGCTCCCAATGCCTGGCGTACCACCATATATTTGTTGTTGTTCGAATCCTTTGCCACCCAGATCTGGACCTTTGGCCTCCTTTTTCGGGCTATCTCAGATTGGCGCGGTCCGTTAACCGGCGCCATCGCTGGGGGTATTCTTTTTAGCCTGGTAGCCATTATTCTCTTCCAGGAATCATTTGTAGGGACACAGGTTAGCATTCTGTTTTACATCAGTTGGGGTCTCCTCTACGGGTTAATCCGCTTACGCACCGGCAGTTTGCTAGGAACAGTCATTGTCCAATCCCTGCAAAGCTTCACTGCCTGGGTTGCCTTAAGTCCTTACCCAACCCCAGATACCGGCCAATTGCAAAGCATGTATATCGCGGCCACAATCGGCTACGCGCTTGTGATCTGGCGGCTGTGGCCAAATCAAGAAGAAGATTATCGTGTTTAGAGTTTGTAATGAATAGGAAAATCAGACCAATGGAATACATATTAACCAAAACAATTGACCGAGTAGCAGTTATTCATCTAAACAGACCCAAGGCCTACAACGCTCTCAACCCCCAACTTATGCAAGAGGTGATGCTTTTATCAACAAACGTAAGGCGAACTGGCAAGGGAAGTGATTTAATCATTTATAAGGAAATTCAATAGAAGTGAGTGACAATACCGATCTGAAAGTTCATCTTTTATATGATTATGATCCACAATCGATTAGCCATTTAAAAGATCAGCTTAATAGCGGCATATCCGTCACCGTTGGGGAAGATATTGGGGAAGATCCTGATTATCATGTGCTGGTTGGTGGACGGCCGAGCCGCCATCAGGTTTCCGCCAGTCCCAATCTGCACATATTAATCATCCCCTGGGTTGGCGTTCCGCCGGAAACACGAGAGTTACTCCGCGAATATCCGCAAATCTCAGTTCATAACTTGCATCATAACGTGGCGCCAACGGCCGAAACTGCCGTTGCTCTGTTATTGGCCGCTGCGAAGTTCATCATCCCTTATGATCAAAAACTGCGCGAGCATGATTGGACCTTGCGCTACAAAAGACCCGGACCTGCCCAACTACTAATGGGGAAAACTATTCTCATCCTCGGATATGGAACCATTGGAAAGCATGTGGCCAAAATCTGCAACGCCTTTGGAATGAATGTAATTGCCACAAAGCGGAAACCTCAGCAAACTTCAGATGACGTAACATCTGAAATTCACCCACCGCAAGCATTCGAGCGGCTTTTACCGCGAGCCGATTTCCTGATGATCTGCCTACCCTTGACCTCGGAAACAGATAACCTGATCACGGAAAAAGAACTCGCCCTGCTCCCCGATAATGCCATATTGATTAACATCGGACGGGGTCCGATTGTAAACGAGGCCGCGCTATATCATGCGCTTAAGACAAAGCAGCTTTATGCCGCCGGAATTGATGTCTGGTACAACTATCCCAACGAAGAGACGGACCGTGAAAATACGCCCGTCGGAAATTATCCCTTTCATGAATTGGAAAATGTAGTGATGAGTCCCCATCGGGGTGGCGATTCCGATAAAACCCAACAGTTGCGAATGGTTCATCTCGCTCGATTGTTGAATGCTATAAAGGATAATGATAAACAATCGAATAAAGTGGACCTCACCATTGGTTATTAGCAACAGGTCAACGGCGCGCCGGCAAGTAACTTTTTCTCAATTTTCACAAAAATCCAAAAACGATTATGTTACAATCTGTTTCTATGCGTGATTGCCTTTATCCGGCAACAGCTTCCCCCTCAAGGGCAATTCTTATCACGCTGGAGCTCACTTATGAATTATCGAACCCTGACATTGTTAGGTTTCTCAATGATTCTGAGCCTAATAATTCCAATAGCAAATGTAAGCTCTGATGAATCACAAATCCAAATTGATGAACTAATACTTAACTCAGATCATTTACTGACCCAAGATCATGATGGACTTTTAAAGACCAAAGAAGGCATTACCACGAACAGTGGGTACAATCACTACACTTATACATCCCTCCCAATTCAAGCCCCAATAGCCTTCAACGCTGTCGCTTCTCAATGGATGGCGGATATTCCGGCCGGAACTGCCATTGAAATATCCCTGCGTACAGGTCTCGATGGAAGCGATTGGAGCGCCTGGCAGTCCATCGAACCTTCACCGGATTGGAACCGGGATGAGGATGACGATATTGTGGGTGACATGCTTGCTGTTCCGGCTGAGGACGGCCGGCACCAATTTTTGCAGGTCCGCATCATTTTTGATCGCCAACTATCTTCGGCCGATCCCATACTAGAAGAATTACAGCTCATTTTTATTGATTCTACTCAGGGTCCTTCCGTACAAGAGATGATCAACCAACAAAAAACCCTGGATGCTCAGCAAAAAGCGGAACAGCCATTGGAGGATAATACACCAGCAAAACACCCAAAACCGTTTGTGATCAGCCGTGACGTGTGGTGTACCGATCCGCGATGTAATTACACGGAAGGGCTGGAATACCATCCGGTCACCCATCTCATTTTGCACCATACTGTCTCCAGCAGTAATGGTGATCCCGCCGCATTACTGCGCGCTATTTGGGCTTATCACACAATAACAAGAGGATGGGGTGATATTGGTTACAACTTCCTGGTCGACACCGATGGCACCTTATTTGAAGGACACCTGGGGGGTGATGATGTCGTGGGTATCCATGCACGACAGGCGAATGTTGGCAGCATGGCCCTAGCCCTGATGGGTACATACTCAGTCATTGATCCACCACAAGCAATGGTGGAAGCGGCCATTGATTTATTTGCCTGGAAAGCGGACCAAAAGGGCATTGATGTTTTTGATGCCAGTGATGTCTTGCCAAACGTAGCTTACGGGCTTCCTAATCTGATGGGCCACCGGGATGTTGAAGGCACAACACAGTGCCCCGGAAATCATGGACACACCATGCTTCCAACCATCAGGGATGAGGTAGCAGCGCGTATTGGTCTCACGACTCCCTACATATATGTTGATGAACTCAGCAATGCTTTTTCCAGGAGTAATGCCAACTGGTACACAGCATCTTTGCAATGCGGCCATAACACACATGCCTGGTATACCTGGTCTACAACGGAGCCAACAAGCTCCACGAACTGGGGTGAATGGCAGCCGAATGTGCCGGTTGACGGCCGTTACCAAATTGATGCCCATATCCCCTATTGCAATACAGGCGCTCCTGAAACGGGGGGAGCAGCTTACCTGATTCAACATGCACACGGCAGCAGCAATCTGACGGCTGATCAGAACACACATGTCGGACTATGGATGCCTCTTGGAGAGTTTGATCTGCGCGCCGGCACCGGCAATGTCATTCGTCTCACAGATTTAACAACAACGGACAGTAGGCTTGGCGTATGGTTTGATGCGCTTCGCTTATTAAAGTTAGAAACCATTCCCTCGGCCGTCCTTCAATCCCCAACGGATGGTAGCTGGTTTACCCAACGTGAAATAACCTTTGACTGGACGATTGAGCATCCGGAAAAAGTTGCTAAAACAACGTTTCAAGTAGCCACAGATGCAGATTTCCAAAAACTAATTAGCAATAAGGAATGGCCCTCCCTTATTGAAAGCGTTCCCCATCGTTTTGACCAGGATTATGCGGCTCTCTACTGGCGGGTGATCCTATCGACCGAAGACGGGAGCAGTTATGCATCTCTTCCAGTCCGGTTTGGGATTGACACCCAGCCCCCGGAATCATCAATCAACCAACCGCTTTGGCTGAAATGGAATAATCAATATCTTCTTACCTGGCAGGGGGAAGATGAGTTGTCCGAAGTCCAGGATTATACAATTGAATATCTTCAAGAGGGTAGCCAGGGGACCGGCTGGCAAACCTGGCTAGACAACGTCACCCAGACATCGGCCTTTTTCAATCCTCCTGCTCCTGATGGCGTTTACGCTTTCCGCAGCCAGGCGACAGACACGTTGGGCAATTTAGAAACCGCCCACCAAACGCCGGATACGAGCAGCGAACAGGCGGTCTCTTTATCACATGCTATAATTCTTCCCATCATTATTGCTGACTAAGCGAAATAATTAAAGAAATCTCCTTAGAGGTGGCAGCCTCTTTAATTGGGGACGTCATTTTTATCATTATGTGATAAAGTGACAGTCACTTTGGTCATTTTTTGAGTGACAATTCAGGTAATTAAGTGACTGTCACTTCATTGCTTATAGGATTGATTATTTATGACAAGTATCGAAAAGGTAGATGTCCTGATCATCGGCTCCGGACCATCGGGCACTTCTACAGCCTTGCATCTCGTAAAAAGCGATCCCTCCTGGGCCTCACGCATCGTGATTCTGGAAAAGGAGGTGCATCCTCGTGAAAAATTGTGCGGCGGTGGGGTTCTTCATATGGGTACTAATATCCTGGCTCGTCTTGGATTATCTTTTGAACCCGCCCACTTTAAGGTCCGCGAGGTCCGGTTGGTTTACGAGGATAAAAGTTATTCTCTTTATGGCAATCCGGTTTTCCGTATCACGCGTCGCGATGAATTTGACCATTGGTTAGTACGCACGGCCGAAGAGCTGGGGGTTCGTGTCCGCCAGGGTGAAGCGGTAACCGACATCTCTGTACAAGAGGATTTCGTTGAAGTAAAAACTAAAAAGGCGGTATTCTATGCCCAGGTCGTTGTTGCGGCCGATGGTTCGCGCAGTTTTGTACGGCGCCGTCTCAAATGGGATGATGATTCACGCGTAGCCCGTTTGATGGAGGTATTAACCCCTGAAGATCCGCGCGTCCAGCCGGAGTTCAAAGATGGTGTGGCCATTTTTGATTTCACCCATATGGACGATGGTTTACAAGGCTACTATTGGGACTTTCCCAGTTATGTTAAAGGCAAAGCTTTTATGAATCGTGGACTTTTTGACAGCCGGGCACGACCGGAGAGGGATAAAGCTGATCTTAAACAGGTACTCACTGATTCCATGGCTGAGCGGGATCGAGACCTCAATGATTACAAGCTGAAAGGACATCCAATTCGCTGGTGGAGCCGTGACGGCCGTTTTGCCATTCCCCGCGTTCTCCTGGTTGGTGACGCCGCTGGAGCTGATCCTCTATTCGGTGAAGGCATTTCATTCGCCTTAGGTTATGGCAAAGTCGCCGCTGACGAAATCAACGATGCTTATGCAGCACAAGACTTTAGTTTTAGATCATATCGTGACCGGCTGCTGGCCGATCCGCTGTTCAAGCAGTTGGACATTCGCACCCGCCTGGCACGTTTCGCTTATCGGACACGATCCCCCTGGATCATACGACTCGGTTGGCGAATCGCTCCCTTATTTACCCGGTTCACACGCTGGCATGACCCTGAGTTTAACCCGACGGAAAAACCCAGCATTAAACTGGTTGACATTAAACAAACCAGTTAGAAAGATCCTTGAGAAACAAAAACAGCCGCATGATGCGGCTGTTCCTTGTGGGCGGTACAAGACTCGAACTTGTGACCTCTACGATGTCAACGTACGGATCTAATCGCGCCAGAAGTCTCTTTTTAGTCCGGTCTTTCTTGTGGCATAAACGATTTCATTGTCGTCAATATAGTCGTAGCGTCTGGTTGTGTTGATGGAGCTATGGCCGATCAGTTTTGATGTTAGTTCCAGATCGGTTAGCTGCCGGCCGCGCCTGATTTTAGCATGTCTTAGGGCGTTGGCTCTGAACGGTTTAATGCCGGCTTCTTTGCATCTGCGAGCGATCATATTGCTTATCCCCTGTGGCTTCATGGGGTTGTGGGGGTGGAAGTAGTACCAGCCGATGACGGCCGGCTCTGTTGCAATGTTTGGTCGGTAGTGAGACCATAATCGCCAAAGTTCGGCCGTTTTGTTTGTGTAATAGCGCTCGCTTACTCTATTTTTAGTTTTTCCGTAAACGTCAATGACAGATACATCTCGGGCTAATTGCTGTGCCTGGTTCATTGATTTGCTGGTTAGGGCTGCCAGTTCTCCTACGCGTGCTCCTGTTTCGTAAAGGAATGTGATAACGAACAGATCTCTTAACAGCTTCAGTTGCTTGTGGGATAACTTTTCTTCTTCACACACTAAAAATCCAAATAAATCACGAAAAATAAACGGCTTGAGCTGATCGGTTAAATATCCGATTAGTTTCTGAGCCTGGTTATCGGTTGCAATCCTCTTTAATGTGGTTCTTAGGCTTGGTGTGATGGATTTAAGATGTTTAGCAAAATTCTTTTTGATGTGCTTTTTTTTCTTGGCCCACTTGGCGAAAGTCTTCAGGTCTCCGATCATGGTTCTGATGGTGTCTCGTGCATAGCCACCCCAAAGCGAGTCGTAATAATCACTTAACTGTGCTCTGCCTAGAGTGTTTAGTTCTGCATTGTTAAAAAACTCACTGAACTTCCGTAAACTGTAATAAATTCGGCGCCGTGTGTGCCTCGATAGATGATCCTGGTTTTTTATATAAATTGTGGCGATCTGATCTATTGTTCCTGGTTTGTGAGTGCCCTTGAGAAACCGTGTGAAGTTATTCATGGCAATTATATCCTTTTGAATTATTACTGTGTTGTACGGTTCTTGTTGCCGGGTCAGATGTGGCACTTCGATGATTGTGGAGTGCCACTATCTTAATTAAAAAGTGGGTTGAATGTCAATGCAACCAAACAAGGAAATCACATTAAGGGCGTTGAAAGGCGCGCCATTGTCTGTTCTCGTTGCGCTGTTTTGGTTTGGTCCTGCCAGTCGGAAAGGATTGGTCAGCAGGACTGGATATGGAAAGGATGCTGTTGGTGATGCTTTAAATGCCTTGTTTGGGATGGGTTTGGTTGTTCGCCTTGATTATCGAAAATGGGCATTGTTGGATGGCAATAAATTATTTGAAGTACAAAGTTATCCACAGGTTTTCCACAACGATCCTGAAAGGCGGAATAATCGCCTTTCAGCCTCCGAAAGGCGAGAAAATCGCCTTTCAGCCCTAGTAGTTAGTAGTAGTAATACTACTATAGATAAGGATGAAAAAGTTCTTGATGCTCAAATTCTGGGAGTGTGCAAGGAGTTGGGTATTCATGGTTCTAAGGCTGAATCGCTGGCTGCTAATCGAGAGATTGTGCGACGTGGTCCTGAGTTTATTAGGATGCATGTTTGGTTGGCTGAGAGAGAAGAGCAGTCGATTGGATTGGCGATATGGCGGGTAGAACGATTGTGGGAGCTGAGTGCGCGTCAGTTGGAGGGTTATAGGTTGCATTGTGAGGTCAAGGGCATGGTTGAGAGGTGATGACGATGAAGCAGCATTATGTGAATCGGCAACAGGCGATTGAACTAACTGGATTTCATCCTAGTAATTTGCGGTATCACGCACGGCGGGGAAATTTAAGAGTAGTGAAGCAATTGCTAGATGATGGAGTTACCTTTCGTTACTTATTTCATATTGATGATTTACGAATGATGACCTGGCCTGGCCCGTTTGATGTCGCGAGGGAGTTTGGTGTCAGGGCTAAAACATTATCGGTTATGGTGGGTCGATTCAATATTGATGGTGCTGTGAAAATCGGTGGCCGGTGGAGGTTTCCGCCTGAGCTTGCTGAGCGTGTTGGCCGATGGGCGAGTTTGGGCTATCCGGTTATGAAGGGGATTACTCCTAAATGAATGAAGGATTATTTGCAGAGAAAGTGAACTATTGGAAGACCTCTCGTTCATCTGATAGCGCGATTAATGAGGCAATACGCGAGATTCAAAAAGCTGGAGGTGTCGTTTTAGGTGATGGCTTCTTAAACGATCAAGGGAAGGCTGCCTGGATGATGCAATTTAGGATCGGTGGGGATGTTTACAGATCGGTCTGGCCAGTTCTTAGATCAAAGTCTGGAGATTTCAGGTCTGCAAAGATACAGGCTGCGGTAGCTATGAAGCATGACATCAAGGCTAAGTGTGTTGCTGCAAAGTTTATTGGATTTAAGCAGTCATTTGCGCGTGAACGTTTATTACCTGATGGGAAAACTATTGGTGATGTTTCTGATGCTGATATTTTGAAGGCTGTTCCTCAAATGTTGCTGGGTAGTCCTGGTCCTGATGTTGTGGAAGGTGAATATGAATGATCAGATTGAAAAATATCATCGGTGGCAGTGTGATTTGTGCGGAGTGATTGAAGATAGTGTAAGGCTACCTGAAGGTTGGGATTTTATTGAAGGCTTCTTTGATGATGACATGTTGTTGTGTTGCACGGGATGTTTAGAGGAATGAATGAGCGAACTTAAATTGTTTCACATTTATGATGGCGCTGATTGGTGGATTGCGGCGAAAAATCCAGAAGATGCAGTTCGGTACGGGAGGAATGATTACGATATGGACCCTGATCACGAATATGATTTACTTGAATCTTGCACTGAGGTTGATCCTCAACTTAGTTTTTAAGTTTTTATTCCAGATGGATATCATCCAGACGATCGTGTCGATTATCCCGTTGAGCCAGTTCAAGCTGAGAATGGTATGTGGTTTTGTCTGGCGACGGTTGAACAATGGTTATAGGTAACAGGCGAAGGCATGATTGTTGCTTGTTCAGAATTTTAATTGAGCTAACACAGTTTAGCTTAAGTATAGGGGTTTTTATTCCCCTGCTCTCTTATGAATGAACATTGGGCGGAAGATCCGGACAAATGGGAAACACAGCCTTGGCTAAGATACGGCCGTGACGGTGATTTCATTCTGGTTGTGCGCCGGTGTCCGCATTGTGGCCGGTACACGTCTACGGGCACAGTTCGTGAAAGAAGTTATTGCTATGAATTTATTGGCTTTACTTGTGTGGTTCATGGCGATGTATTGCCGTTTTGGATACACGATTATTGAGGAGGTATTGTCTATGGCTTGATCCCCTATGAAAGCGGACAACGGCCGGGTGTCTTACGTCCGGCCGTTGCCCAATGGTGTGTTGAAAACAAATTATAACAAAGGATGGTGTGAAAATGAAACAAAATTATCAAGGTGTTGTAAATTGGGCGTTGGCGGGATTTTCCATTGCGGTGATCCTGATCAATGCCGCTCTCTCTTACGCTTTCGGCCGTATCTACCTGGGTGCCGCATTCGGTATCCAGGGTTGGATGGGCAGTATTGTCGGCGGCCTGTACGCGGTCCTGGTTGCCGATGTGGCGTTTCTGGTCTGGTTTTGGGCCTACAAGCGCACGGCCGACACGCGCAACCAGCGCTCAATGTCGCTGCTGTTCGGCTGTATGGCCCTGGGATTGTCGATTGCGATGAGCGTGAACCAGTTGGCGGTACATAGCTATGGGTTGGTGGATCTGACCGCTTATCATGATAGTGTGGGCCTGCTGGCCTTAACGGTCGTGATTGTTGTCACGGCCGTGCACATTGCCGGTTCTGCTGCCTTCAATCTGTCGGACGCGGCCGAATCCGTGAAGGGTAAGTCGGCCGATATTCGCGCTAAGCTGGTGGATGAATCCCTACAAGGCGTTGAATCCTCTATGGATGACATTCGCGTCGAGGTTGTGCGCGAGTTGCAAAAGCAAATGCGCCGCGATGTGCTGATGGAGATGGGCTTCGGTCCGGGGAGTATGAAAACTGCAAAGAAATTTCAACCCCCCTCCCCTCCTGGCATTAACGGCCGTTCCTCAGAAGCGGAACCGCTGCACTAATGGTCGTTGCGTCGTCTGCGGCCGGGGCATGGCCGCCGCTCCCGGGAAACGCAGGTATCATGAGAATTGCCGGCGCACGGCCTACCGCTGGCGGCGCGAGCGGCGGCGGAGATTGGGTTTGACGGGGAGATCGGCGGCGGCCGGTTGTGTGGCCTGTGGCGTCTCCCTGGCCCGGTCTCGCTCTGATCGGCGGTATTGTTCGGTGGCGTGTGCGAATTGGTGGCGCAGGAGAAGGAAAAAGCTATTGAGATTCTGATTACCAGCGAAATGAAAAAATTCGCCTCATGAGGGGATTTACGTTGAAATGAGATTAAAGAAGCCAAAGGGAATTGTTAAGTATAGCAGAACGATTAAAGAGGCACGTTTTCAGGTGTGGCCAGTTGGTATTTGGTTTGTAGTTGGAGCAGGTTTGGTTTGTATTTCAACTAATGGTTTAGGATGGGAGCACGTTTCGGTTTTTAAAAAGAGTGGGAATCTTCCTGATTGGAATGAAATGTGTAAAGTAAAGAATTTGTTTTGGGAGGAAGAAGAGGCTGTTATGCAAGTGCATCCACCAAAGAGCTTGTATGTGAATAATGCGCCTGTTTTACACTTGTGGAGGCCAATTGAAAGTGAAATACCTTTACCGGATCCAATAATGGTTGGGATTCCAGGAGTGAAAGAAAAGTATTTAAGGCGGATATTTGGTCTTAAATTTGACGGCCGTACCTCTAGGAATCGTGGACATGCCATTAAATGAAATCATCGAAATTCTGATTAACAGCGAAACGAAAAAGGCGGCTAAGCTCTCGCGGGGCCTGTACCTGGCGTTTACCCCGCAGCCTGCGGGCGATACGAATGTTAGAGCGCGTCTCGTCTGGTCGCGTTGGGGAAAGATTCCAACGCTAATGGAAGATGAGGTTGTCAGGGAGGCTGTAGAACGGGCATTTTTGTTGATCCCTGACCGGGTTGTGATTGATGGGCCGTTTTATCGTCATGGCGTGCCTATTAAATCGGGTTGGGGATCGTCGTTGTTGACCTGGCGCTGGGTAGGGACGGCCGAATTGTTGAATCTGTCAAAAACGGATCAGTACCGGGCGGGGCAGTGGCTGAGGAAAAGAAAAGCAAAAAGGAAAGGTAAAAATGAGTCCATTAAAAGAAATCCAAGTTTTTATTAGTGAATTAAGGGAGCGGAACGCTCTCGTTTTGGATACGGAGACGACGGGCCTGGGGCCGGAAGACGAAGTTATTCAGATAGCGATTTGTACTCTTGAGGGCGACAGGTTGCTTTACTCGAATGTTAGGCCGCGTAAGGCCAGGACATGGCCGGAAGCCGAAAAAATTCACGGTATATCATGGGATGACGTGAAAGACGCACCAACGATGGAAGATTTGAGAGGCTTTTTGATCGATTACCTGTGTGATCGTACGGCCGCTATTTATAATGTTCGATACGACACACGCATGATCGACCAATCGGTTGACATGGTTAATTCCGATTGGAACTGGCTAGTGAATGTTAACTGGTTTTGCGTCATGGAGGCCTATGCTCGTTATTGGGGGGATTGGAGCTCCTGGCACCAAAGCTATAAATGGCAGTCGCTGGAAGTTGCTTGTCGCCAGCAAGACGTCGAGGTAGCTGATGCTCACGATGCGCTGGCTGATGCGCGGATGACGGCCGCGCTGCTGCGCGCGCTTGAGAGGAGAGTGGGTTGAGATGAATAAAGCACGCGGGCGACAGATTTCTCTTTTTGAGAATGAGCGCATGAATCTGAACGGGGCGATTGAGTTGAGCTTGGCCAGCTTAAGGGAATATGGCGAGCGATACAGGCATTGGTCAATCGCTTTTAGCGGTGGGAAAGACAGCAGCGCAACGGTCACTTTTGTGGCTTGGGCAATCAAAGAAAATTTAATTCCAAGGCCGGAGAGTTTGTCGATTTTGTATGCAGACACAAGAAAAGAATACCCGCCGCTGCATCAGACAGCCATGCTTGTTCTGGAGGCTCTGCGCCGTGATGGATTTGACGCAAGGGTGGTCCTGCCGGATTTAGATGATCGTTTCTTTGTCTATATGCTTGGTTATGGCGTCCCTCCTCCGAGCAACACCTTTCGCTGGTGCACTCCTAAATTGAAGGTGCAACCAATGATGAATGCCCTTCAAGGAGTAGGGGGTAAAGCAGGGGAGAAGGTTCTCTCCATTACGGGCGTGCGTATGGGCGAAAGTGCGGCAAGGGATCAGCGCATTGCTGTGTCCTGTTCCAAGGATACGGGTGAATGTGGGCAAGGCTGGTTCCAGGTTTCTACCAACGAGGCTGTTGCTGATACACTCGCACCGCTGCTCCACTGGCGATTGTGCCACATATATGACTGGTTGTATTTTGAAAATCACCGGCATGGATATGATGAAGTTGCTGGAATAGCGGATGTGTATGGTGATGGTGATGTGCGCACCGGTTGTTCGGGTTGTAACTTAGCCAGTCGTGACGTGGCTCTTGAGCGTCTCTGTCGCACCGAAAAATGGGCGCACCTGTCACCGCTCCTGGAATTACGGCCGCTTTACGCTGAGTTGAAAAAGCCGCGCAACCGCAAGCGCAAGGCTGTGCCCGAACGAACAAAAGCGGGATCTTATTCTAAGAACGGCCAGCGTATGGGGCCGCTCCTGATGAAAGCCAGGGAATATGGTTTAGAGAAGGTGTTGGATATTCAGAAGCGTGCCCGTGTCGATCTGATAAATGATGAAGAAGAAGCGCGTATTCGCGAGATGTGGGCGTTAAATTTGTGGCCGCAAAAATGGTCGGCTGATGATATAGCGGCCGATGTACCCATTGATTTAATCAAGACTGTGGGTGACGAGCTGGTTGTGCAGCCGTTGTTGCTCCGCGCGCTTGAACGTAAAGTGGGTTAGATCGGCTAGCTTAAGTTGGAAATATGACGCAAAAAACCAAAATTTATAGATGTGAAGTGGATGTAAGTAGCATTGGGACGGTTTATGTCCAAATATCTAGGGTAAGGGTTGATTGGTTGACCTTCAGCAACAGTTACTTTTCATTTCCAGGAAATGAAGCAAAGCGGTTGCTTAAGCGTGGCAGAGCTATTCAGAAAATGTTGGTGGAAAGAAAGGTGTATTGATTTAATACCTTGGAGGAAATCAGATGGGCAGCGAACAAGCAGAAATTGATTATTTACAACGATTTATTGAATTTGTAAGAGATTTAAGAGGGGAAGTTGAAAATGTTTCAGTTAAGCTGGAGATTGTGGAAAAGAGGATTGATTTTGAAATGTTAGAAAGAATAAAAACACATGTTCTTCAACAACAGGAATTTGCTTTGACTGTAAAGGAAGACACTTTGGATGAAAAAGAAGAAGCATATTACGATGGTGTGAATGATTTCTGTTTGCAGTTTAAGATTGAATTTCCTGAAATATTCAAACAAGCAGGCTAGAACTGGGGCAGGCCGAGCAGGCCCAGGGCAAACTGGCGAAAGCTAGACACGTAAATAATCGAGAGCAGGACGAAAACGATCACGATGACGGTGATCGTTTTTTTGTTTGGAAGCGCAGCAGCCAGAGTAGGGAGGGGTGAGTTTGCTGGAACTCTTCATGCTTGGCCACTACGGCCGTCAACTTGTCAATGTTATCTGTTTGCTGTTGGATAGAGTCGCGCAGTTCTCCCATTTTCGTTGCCTGCTCCAATTTGTGCTCGATAACTGAGTTCTTCGCATCGAGGGCGATAGCAATAGCGACTTTATTGATTGTCGCCTGGGGGACGTTGTCCTCGGCTAATATTTTGTTGAGGGCTTCTAAGAATTCAGTGGTCATTTAGGGCTCGGTTGTGCTGTGGGTCCAGGATGTGCCGGTTCCCGATAAATCTAAATATTTGTACCTGGTCGTTCCGCCATCATTGTACTTGATGATGAAGTTACTGCCTTTGATGTAGACGTCGCAAAGTTCAAGGGAAGCGCCCAGCAGGTTGATCACTGGCGAGATGCGTACGCGATCGGCACAGAGTAAATCTATCTCGCTTTTACTATTGTCTTTGGACAATGTGACAGATGCGCCGTCCGATTCCCCTTCGCGCGTGGCCGAGATACTCACTTGCGCCTCGGCTGGTCCTCCGTTGTCGGCTTCTGCGACCACCTGTAGTAGGCAGTCGTCGTCATTCCCTGGCGGGTCGACCACTCGTAGACTGACCAGATTTTGGCCAGCATCATCACGAGCGTAGAGACCGCCGATATCATACCCGTCATCATCAATAAAAGTATAAGCATTTTGGTCCTCATAGTTCCCTGAAATTGAAGCTAAAACCTGGATGCCGTCTGGGCCGACGAAGACGGTTTCGCCGCCGACCAAAACTTCACCACCGCCGGATATTTTGTAAACGATAGTATCATCGTCGCGGGGTCCGCGGCCGCTCGTGGGGAAGGGGCGTCGCCGCTTTCTTCTTCTGCTCATCGGCTTTTCTCCTTGTCTTGCAGCTTGATAGCCACTGAATGGATGTTGTATAGGCGCT